>NZ_JBIAIL010000049.1:0-43529 GCF_042871425.1 Micromonospora sp. NPDC005806
GGACAGCGCCAAGACGGTACGACGTCAGCCGGACGGCCCTAGCCCGATTTTCACCCGCTCAGGGTCGCGCCACCAAGCGCACGAACTACTAACCCCTATCGCCTGAACACACCGACGACCGGTCGCAGCCCCGCTGCGACCGGCCCTCGGCATGCCCGCAACCCCGAGACCCACAAAGGAGACTTCCGATGTTCCTGACCGATCCGGCGCTTCGGCGCATCGCCGCCGACACCAACGACGTCCTCCCCGAGCACCTGTGGCGCCACGACACCGCCACCCTCGACCCGATCGGCGACCTCGCCCGCGTCCTGCACAAGACCGCCCGCGCCTTCACCGACAGCACCACCAGCCTCGACCAGGCCCTCACCCGCGTGGGTGTGCTCGCCGACACGGCCCGGCAAGGACTGGCCGCCCGAGCCGACCTGCACATGGCCGGCTACCACCAAACCCTCACCGACGCGCTCACCGCCCGCGAGCGGCACACCGTCCTCGGGACCGGACTCGTCACCGCCTACCGCGCCTGGCGCAACCACCGGCCCATCGGCGACGGGGACCAGCGGCACCTGCTCCTGCGGCGCAGCGACCCGTCACGTGGCGTGGCGACGCTGCGGCTCAAGGATCCGCACACCTGGCTGGTGGTGCCCGACGCCGAGGCCGCCACCGCCTTTGGCATCCCCTACCCGGATCGCATGGTCGGCGAGGTCACCGAGGCCGACCAGGGGTGGACGCCGACCGCGTACACCGACCCGCAGCATCTGCACATCGAGGCCGGCATGGCGTACCCGCTACCGGTGTGCGACGACCCCGCCTCGGCCTGCCGGTCGCTGCTGCGCTGGTGGCACCTGCGCCACTCCGACGCCTGGCACAGCCGCACCCCCGCCCAGCTCACCCCGGCCGAACTCGCCCACCTCGCCAGTTAGCAGACCCACACCCCGCGCCACAACGCAATCGATCACCCGGTCGCCCTGACAACCGGCCGCGCCCTCAGCCAGCACGCCGCCGCCCCATGCCGGCGCCGCGTCCCTTCCCCGGGCCGCTAGCGGCGGCGCTGTGGCAACCCCGGAACATGCTCCGGGTCGTCCCAGCGACACGGACTCTCGCTGTAAGCAGCAGCTCGCCGGGCGGACCAGCCGCGTACGCGTCGTCAAGTCCGACGCCGACCTGAAGGTCGACACCGGGCAGCTGCGCCTGTCCCAGGCTGACGCCGAGATCTACCGCCACCCTGCCGACGGCGGGCTCTACATCCTGCAGTCGGCGGCCGCCGAGCCCACCGACTCCGGCCCCTAACCCGTTTCGGCCGCATCACGCAACCCCGAGACCACCGGGCCGCAATCCAGCAATGCAGCACGGCAGCGCACCGCTGTACGCGCCTGCCGCGCTGACCGCTGCCCCGCGACCCGGCGCACCACCGCCCGGCACAACACCGTGCCGGGCATCCCCAACCCCACGTTCCAAGGAGGGAACCCGATGGAAAACCTGTCCCTGACCCCTGCCACGCAGGCCGTCCTCGATGCCCTGACGGATCTCGGTCAGGGCAACGTCCACGAACTGGCCGACAAGTCGGGCAAGGCCCGCTCGACCACCGACAAGGCGATCAAGACGCTGGCCGACGCCGGGGTGATCGTCGCGGTGGACACCGAGGCCGACTCCGCAGAGGGCACGCCGACCCAGTGGACCCTCGCGACCCCGGCCACCGACGCCGTGCCCGACGAGGTCACCGACTGCGGCGACGGACACACGGCCGGCGCGGACGACACCGAGCAGCTCGCCGACCCGGACCCCGACAACGCGCCCGACGAGCCGGACACCGGCGACACCGAACCGGCCGACCACCCGGGCAACGAGATCAACGGCGACGGCGCGGACGAGGCGACCGGCGAAGCGGAGAACGATACCGACGGAAATGACGCCACCGACAAGGCCTCGGACGACGACGCCGACAACGGCGACGCCGACGAGGACGGCGAGGGTCGGACAGTCACCGTTGTGCAGCCGACGCGTCCCGGTGACCGCAAGGTCATGGCCATCAAAGGGGTACTGGCCGACTACGGCGACGACGGCGCAACCCTCGACGTGATCGTGGCCGAGAGCGGCATCGGTCAGGTCACCGCCGCCCGCCTGCTCACCGTAATGGAGCAGGCCGACGCCGCCCGACGGCGGCCCGACCTGCCCGAACGGTGGATCCCGGGTCCGGCCAAGGCCAGCGAGGTCGACCCGAACCCGGAGCCGCCCCGCTGCCCGCTCTGCCTTCAGGTCATCCGCGGCGTAGCGAACACGCCCAGCGCCACGGCAGCGGTACTGCCGCTGATCCGGCCGGACGGCACGCTGCACGTCGTCGGCCCGGACGGCGATACCCACGTCGTCACTCTGCCCACCCGCCCGAGCACCCGTACGTCGGGCGCCGCACGCAGCGTGGGCCGGCGCGGCGACGTAACCGTCAACGCCGACGGCAGCCAACCGTTCGGCCGGGGCGAGCTGGAAAAGCTCACCCTCGACGTCCTTGCCGCCAACCCCGGCAGGGCGATGAGCCCGCAGGACATCGCCACCGCCATCGGCGGGCAACTCGGCCGCACCGTCAGCTCCGGGGCGGTGCGCAACAACTGCACCAAGGCCGCCGCCGCCGGCCGCATCCTCCTGGTCTCCGACACGCCGCTGACCTTCGCCTACCCGGCGCAGGCCTACCCCGCCGAGCAGTCCTGACCCACCAATCCCTATCCCATCGCCGGGGGCCGAGCCGTGCGCTCGGCCCCCGCAGCCGCATCGAGAGGAGCAACCCGTGCCGCACGAACTGGAGACGTTCGCGGACGGAACCACCGCCTTCGCCAGCGCCCGCCTGTCGGCCTGGCACCAACTCGGCACCGTCACCCAGGACACCATGCGCGCCGAAGAGATCATGGCCGCCGCCCGGCTCGGCGACTGGGGTGTACGCACCATCCGCACCGTCGGCATCGACATCGCCGACGGGGTTGAGGTGCAGATCCCCGCCGACGACAAGCGGATGACCGTCCGCCGCAACCCGGTCACCGGCGCCACCGAGTACCTGGGCATCGTCGGCACCGACTACACGGTGGTGCAGAACGAGCAGTGCGCCGAGATGCTGGACCGCCTCGTGGATGAGGTGGGTGGCGCCCACTTCGAGACCGCCGGCAGTCTACGCCGCGGCAAGAGCGTGTTCGTGACCATGAAGCTGCCCACGGCGATGGAGATCGTCGGGGTAGACCGCCTGGATCTCTACCTGATCGGCACCACCTCCCACGACGGCACCGCCGCCCTGCGGGTGGACGCCAGCCCCATCCGAGTGGTGTGCGCCAGTGCGGCCTGAAAGCCGCTCTACTCCAGTGGGATAGGTAAATAAGGAACGCCTATCCCCTCGCCAGTGACCAAGGGCGAGTCCCCTAGGAGGCGGGCGGTTCTGGTAACGGAGCCGTTCGGAGCCCTCCGAGAAAGAGACCTCGAGGCCGGGTGGGCCATCACCTGGCACAGGGTAAGGGGAAGGACCGAAGGATGAACGAGAGTGAACCTCTGACGAGGCCTCGTCAACGACAACGCCGCATGGTGCAGAACACGGCGGTAGGGCTACGGCTGGAAAGCCAACGTGCCGGCCAGTTACTAGCGCAACGGTCGGACGGTCACCACGGCCCCGGGGTATAGGAGGCATCCTCCCGGTCCGCATCTGGACGGAGTGGAACAGGACAACCCCGTAGCGGTCCAGGGCAACTTGGTAAGCCGGAGGCAACGAAGGCCGAATCCCGCTGCGGGCGAAGGAGAGTCCGAGAAGCGAACGCCACTGGGGCGAAAGCCCAGGGGAAAAGACGGAAAGCAAGGGGCACCTTGGCCCCCCGTCCATAACCCGGTGGATACGGGCACCTGAATGGCCCGGCTCGAAAGGGAGCTGACGCGGACTTGGTGGACCTTTGAAGAGGGCAACGCAAAGCGGCCAGCATCAAGAAACCCGATTAGGCGCAAAGGAGGTCGACATGACCGCAACCGTGGCCGTCGAGGCCCCCGGAGTGAAGAAGGACTTGAACGACACCCAGCTTTGGCACAGCATCGACTGGGCCAAGGCCGAGGATGACGTACGGCGGCTGAGGCAGCGCATCTTCAAGGCGGCACAGGACAACGACCTGAAGAAGGTCAGGAATCTACAGAGGCTGATGCTGCGCTCCCGCAGCAATCTGGTGGTCTCCATCAGGCGGGTGACGCAACGCAGCATGGGCCGCCGCACACCCGGCGTGGACGGGTTCATAGCACTGCGGGACATCGAGAGGGGAACGCTGCTCAGACAGCTCTCCGGCAAACCGAAGTTCAGCAAGCTGCCGGTGCGGCGGGTGCACATCCCGAAGGCGAACGGCAAGATGCGACCACTCGGCATCCCGACCATGAGGGACCGGGTCGAGCAGGCCAGGGTGAAGAACGCCCTGGAGCCGGAATGGGAGGCGCGCTTCGAAGGGCGGAGCTACGGCTTCAGACCCGGACGAGGGTGCCACGACGCAGTCGAGCGCATCTTCAAGACGGTATCGCGGAAAGACTCCCGCAGACTGTGGGTGCTGGACGCGGACCTGTCGAGCGCGTTCGACCGGATCAACCACGATCGCCTGCTGGAGACCATCGGCGATTTCCCTGCTCGCAGAGAGATCGAGGGATGGCTCAAGGCTGGGGTGATGGAGCACGGGCGCTTCGCCCCGACAGAGGACGGCACACCGCAAGGCGGCGTGATCAGCCCTCTGCTGCTCAACATTGCGCTACACGGTATGGGAACGGCCGCAGGGGATGATCCCTATCTCACCACTGAGCAACGATTGTGGAGGAATAGCCCCTTCCTGATCCGGTACGCCGACGACTTCGTGGTGCTGTGCACCACGAAGGAGGAAGCGCTGAAGATCAAGGCGGACCTGGCCGCGTGGCTGGAGCCCAGAGGGCTGGCGTTCAACGAGGAGAAGACCAAGGTCGTTCACCTCGATGAGGGCTTCGACTTCCTGGGTTTCAACGTCAGGCGGTACGACGGAAAGCTCCTGATCAAGCCGAGCAGGGACGCGGTCAAGAGGGTCAAGACGAAGATCCGGGGGATCGTGAAGGAGATGGCCACGGCCACCACCGGCGACCTCATCCGGCGTCTGAATCCTCTGATTAAGGGATGGACCACCTACTACTGCCATGCTGTGTCCAGCTGGACCTTCGACGGTCTGGATAACTGGATGTACTGGCGGATGATGCGGTGGGCCAAACGGCGGCACCCGATGAAGAGCACGGACTGGATCGTGCACAACTACTTCGGGCGCTTCAATCCCACCCGGACGGACAAGTGGGTCTTCGGCGAGAAGGAGACCGGCGCGCATCTGCGAAAGTTCTCCTGGACGCGCATACGCAGGCACGTGATGGTGAAGGATTCGGCCTCCAAGGACGATCCGACGCTGTCGACGTACTGGGCTGAGCGCACCAGGAAGGGCACGTACCCCCAGACAGACCGGCAGCTGAACGTCTACCTGGCTGCCCGGCAGAAAGGCCTGTGCCCGCTGTGCGGGCTGGACCTGATCGAAGGGGCCGCATACGAGCCCGAAAGCGTCCGCGAGTGGGCCGAATGGTTTCTCGCGACCGCCAGAACTGTCAACGCACACCATCTGACCTACCGCTCACGCGGAGGATCGGATCACAAGTCCAACCGTGTACTCATCCACTCCGACTGCCACCGGAAGCACCATGGTTCCGCATAAGGTGCCAGTCACGATTCCCGAATGCCGCCCCAGGGGCCCGCTTGAGCCGGATGCGATGAGAGTCGCACGTCCGGTTCTGAGGGGGGCCTCTGCCTGAGAGGGCAGGGGCCTACCCGACACACCCAACGCGCCGCCTTCGCCAACTCGGTCGGGCACTACACGTTCCGGCACACCTCCAACGTCAACTCTCAGATCAGCCAGGCTCGTGAGGCCCTGGGCCTGATGTGGAAGTACATGGAGACCTTCGAGAAGGCCGCCGAACGGATGCTGCAGACCGAGCTGCCGATGCGGGAGTTCGAGAACGTCGTTGCGCAGGTGTGGCCGGTCAAGGACAACGCGTCCGAGCAGACCAAGAACAACGCCAAGCAGCGCCTGGGCACCCTCAAGTACCTGATCCGCGAGGCCGACACCCAGAAAGCCATTACCGGCAGCCGGTGGGCCGGATACCAGGCCATCACCGAGTACCTCGACCACTACCAGCCCGCCAAGAACGCTATCGCCCGCGCCAACCGGGTGCTAACCGGCAACGTCGGCGACCTAAAGGTGGCCGCCTTCGACCTGCTCAAGGTCTGACCACCACTCCCCCACAACCACCGGGGCGGCGGTCACTCGTGCCGCCGCCCCGGCCCACAAGAGGAAGGGACACGCGCCCATGGCATAGCCGAGCACAGCCAACGCGGACCAGGCCCGGCGGCCAGCCGATGAGCGGGGCGTCCGCCACCCCCGCGACCTGCGGCAGCCGGTGTGCGGCCTACTCGCCGCAGACGTCCACACGTGGGAGACCGAGGACTCGCCGCGCATCCGGCACACCTGCGAAGACTGCTACACCCAGCTACCCGAAAGCTCAACGGCTCGACGCCCGCCACCCGCCAGTCGACGCCACGCTCATCGACCCGCTGCGGGCATCGCCGCGACCGCCACCACGCCAAGATCGACGGAGTCCTCGTCGGGGGTGTGGTCCGCCTCCGTCACCGTTGCTGCTGTCCCTTCATCCACCGCCTGCAGCAGGAATCTTCGCGCCACTGTCGCCGGCCGCGCATCCGCGCGGAGACCGGCCTCTTTTTCGTGCTCAACGGAAGGACAACAACATGCTCAAGATCGTCATCGGAGTTGTCACCGTCGTCGCCGTGGCCTGCTTCGGACTGCCCATGCTGGTGCTGTCGGCCGTCATGAGCGGCGGCTCCAGCGGATGCGGCATCGTCGCCCTGCCCGCCGTGCGTCCCTCCGAGCGACCGACCCCCACCGATAGCTGGGACACCGAACAACTGGAGATCGCCGCGACCATTACCGACGTCGGCGCCGCCAAAGGCGTACCCCGCTGGGGCTGGGTCATCGCGGTCGCCACCGGCATGCAGGAATCCGGCCTGCGCAACCTGCCACATCTCGGCGACAGCAACGACCACGACTCCATCGGCGTGTTCCAGCAGCGACCGAGCCGGGGCTGGGGCACCGTCGCGCAACTGTCCGAGCCCGCCTACCAGGCGGGCAAATTCTTCGACAAGCTCCTGACCATTCCCGACTGGGAGACGATGCCCCTGACCCAGGCCGCCCAGGCGGTCCAGGTCTCTGCCTTCCCCGACGTGTACGCCAAGTGGACCGACAATGCTTTGCACCTGGTGGAGCAGCTGACCAACACCCTTGCGGGCTGCGCCACCGATACGCCCGCCGCCCTCCCGGATGGATTCGCGCTCCCCGCCAACACACCACCCGCCGTCGCCACGGCCATCTTCTGGGCCGTCAACCAGCTCGGCACCCCGTACCACTTCGGCGGATCGTGCACCGACCCGCACTCCGGCGACCCCGACAAGCAATGCGACTGCTCGTCCCTCACGCAGGCGGCATACCGAGCGGCCGGCATCTCCCTTCCCCGCATCACGACCGAGCAGGTCAACGCCGGAAAGCCCGTGGCCAACCCAGCGCTCTTGCTCCCCGGCGACCTCATCCTCATTCCCGGCAGCCAAGGCACCATGACCAACCCGCGTCACGTCGGCATGTACCTCGGCGGAGGACTCGTCATTCACGCCCCGAAGACCGGCGACGTCGTCAAGATCACTCGGCTGAGCAGCTGGATCAATCAGATCGCAGCGCTTCGTCGTATCGCCGCCCCGCCGGCCCGTCGCGGCGTACCCACTGCGTCGGTCAATCCGCCCGTCCTCGGCAGGCCCGCATGATCGCGGAGCCTGGAAGTCCTCGAGCCAGAGATCCGGACATGCCGATGAGCGGTGGCCGCAGCAGCCGGACGTGGTGTCAGCCTGCGATGAGTGCGGCGACCGCGCCGTCCGAGGTGACCGTTCGCCCGGTCGTGCGCTGGTAGCGCCGGACGAGGTCATGATGGCGAGATCGTCGGCCGGCCCAGCGTTCGGCGCGCAGCAGCAGGTTGCGCTTCGGCGGTGGGAAGGCGCTTGCCAGCTCGACGAGTAGGGCCGCGGCGTTGACGCCGGCGGCGCGTAGTACCCACCCAGCACCGGGATCGAGCGCAACGAGGGTCATCGCGAGGTGTTCCGGACGGTGTTCGCGGTCGCGGCGGGCGAGTGCGAGCCGCAGTGATGCCTCGTAGGCTGCTTGGGCGTCGAGTCCGAGCGGCGGGCTCATGCGAGCGCAACGCCGTCGTGCTTTGACCGCTCCGAACGGCAGCAGCGGCTCGCCTGCGGTCGGCCGATCCAGAACGGCCGGACTCAGCCGTGACAGCAACCAGTCCACATCGATGCCGAGCGGTGCCAGGGTGTCGCGGTCGGCGGCGGCCCCAGCGCCCAGCGGCGCGGCCTGGCACACCATCTCCCGGACGGCCGCCTCGGTCGCGCCGAGCTGGCTGAGCACGGCGCTGACAATGCCACCCGCCGCGCTGAGGGCCAGCAGGAGGTGCTCGCTGCCGGCGCGGGGATGGCCGAGATCGCGGGCCATGGCCAGGGCACGGCCCACCGCACTGCGGAGATCGGGGTGATCGCCCTGGAACATCAGGCCTCCTCGTAACGGCGGTACTTGCGATGCACGGTCTGCTTGGTGACGCCCAGCCGGACGGCGATCTCCTGCCAGGACCAGCCGGCCCGTCGCGCCGCCGCGACCTGGTCGACTTCCAGCTGTTCCAGCAGGCGGCGAAGACGGGCCACCGCTCGCAGGGCGATGTCGGGGTCGCTGCCGCGTGCGGCGCGGTCAAGGTCGGCGATCGCGGACATGGCGTCAGCATATGCTGACGTCGAGCCGCTCGTCAACATATGCTGACGAAGACGTGGGCATCCGCTCGTGCCGCAGTCCGGGCGCTGACCTTCGTCGGTGAGCAACCGGATCTGCCGATGGGCAGGCATTCTTCCGCCCGCCCTTGGAGAACCTGGTTATGAAGACCGGTATCGCGTGCGCGGTTGTCCGGCCGCTCCTCATGACGAGGCAAGATGGCACGCATGTCCCTGCCGACCCCCACACTGCCTACCCCCACACTGCACACCGCTCGCCTGCGACTGCGCCCCTTCACCGATGCGGACGCGGACGCCCTCTTCGCGCCGCACAGCAGCGCCTACGTGCTGCGCTACTGGGACGCGCCGCCCTGGACCGAACGTGCGCGCGCCGAGCGGTTCATCGCGGCCTGCCGGCAGATGGCGAACGACGGCACCGGGGCGCGGCTGGCCATGGACCGTGTTTCCGACGGGGCCTTCATCGGCTGGTGCAGTCTGACCCGGTGGAACCCGGACTACCGCAGCGCGTCGCTGGGCTACTGCCTCGACGATGCAGCATGGGGCCACGGCTACGCGACGGAGGCCGCGCGCGCCTTGCTGCAGTGGGCATTCGACACGCTGGACCTGAATCGAGTCCAGGCCGAGACCGACACGCGCAACGCGGCATCTGCCCGCGTCCTGGAGAAGCTCGGATTCCTGCGTGAAGGGACATTGCGGGAGGACTGCGTCGTGAACGGCGAGGTATCGGACTCGTGGGTGTTCGGGTTGATCAGGCGGGATTGGCGGCCGTCCCCGGGCCGGTTACCGCCCGCTGAGTCCTCCTCGCTCGCAAGACAGCGCCCGGCCTCCGGAGGCTTCATTCCGCTGCCTTGATGGGTTGGCACAGTGCACTCTAAGTAGCCGCTGTCGGCGCGGAGCCTCCGACCATGCCGCTGTCGGCGCGCCTATGTGATCGGGGCGTTCGCCAGCGACACGACAGTCCCGACCACCAAGGCTGCCGCAACGGCCGGCATGAACCAACCCGGGCGCGCCCGGGCGCGCCACAGCGACCAGATGGCGACCAACGCGAGCAGGATGCCGAACACGATGCTGCCAACGTGGCCGAGGTCGGTCAGCGGCCGCGCCTCTTCGCACACGGGCGGGCAGTAGACGATCGGGAAGCCGTTGGTCAGCGCCGCCCAGCCGGCGCCGAGGATCCCGGCGCTGGCGACGCCGCTGCCGTTGCCTCGAGCGCCCGCCATGAAGGAAATCGCCCACCAGAGCTGGATGAGCGCAACGCCGACAAGCGTTGCCGCCTCGGTCAGAGTCAGCGTCCCGTGCAGGTCGAACAGGCCGACGCCGAAGTCGATGATGATGTGCAGCGCGCTTACGAACATCGTCGCCAGGCCGACCCAGAGCCATACCGGCATCCGCCAGTCGCGGCCGGACCACGCGAGTTGTTCGCTTCCCACGTACCCACTATCGACCATGCGAGGCGACCTGCCTATCTATGGCTCGGCTCGCGTCACTCATCTGGCCGCTAGTGTGCGGATCTGCCGAGATGAGTGCGTCACCGTTTGGCGGGGTAGCCGGGCTTAGGAAGTAGGGAGCAGAGCGGCGAAGGACTCGATAGCTTCAACCCAGCCGGCACCTCGTCCCACTCGGCGAGCCGAACCCGTCATGCGTATTGTCTGGCGGGTGAATTGGCGCTCACCGAGACCGGCCGTCATAGCGGCAGCGCTCGGTGCTGCCTTCGTCCTCTCTGCCGCCGTTTCGCTCAGCGTGCCAATCTTGGTCCAGAGCAGTGATGGTGGCAGCACTGCGGCAGAACCGACCGCCCCCCGAGCCATCACCTGTTTCCAACCCCCGCAACCGACCGGAGCGGTGCCCGATCCATGCTGGGACCTCGCCGTCGCGGCGGGCCGGAGCACCCCGAGCCAAGCGGCGCGGGAGACCGCCCGACTCGCCGCCGTTGAACTCCGAACGGAGTTGTCGGCCCTGATCGATCGGCAGCCGCCGGTCTGCGTGACGACTGCGGCCGGCGGACCCGGGCCATGCAGTCGCGACAAAATCGACGCCGGCGAACTGCGGAACGCGCTAAACCGGGTGGGTCTGGTCGACCATGCCGTACGACCCGCGCGGTCCGACGACATCACCGAGGGCAAAGGGCTCGTGTTCGCCGCGCGAGTTGGAGGTGCCTGCGTGCTCGGCTACGTGCTTCCCTCGAGCGAAGCGGCCGGCGTAGCTGGGACGCTGCACGATGGCACGTGCTTGCCCGTCTGAGCAGCCATGCCGCGATCGGCGCGATGAGGAGCGTGACCACCCAGCAGCAGCCCTCGGAGTGTCCGGACATGCCGAGATGAGTGCGCCTGATCTTGCGGGCCACGGCGTCATGCACGGGTCATCCGACCGAAACGCGCAGTCTGACTGGCCGTTCTGTCGGATGACCATGGACGCAACGGCCGCAGGCCGACGTCGCCATGTCAGTCGTCGGGCTCCACGGTGAACCACCAGTCACCGCTGACGTGAACCTGCAGCCTGACGCCGAGTCGTGTCTGCGTCCGCTCCTCTTGTGGGGCATCGGCCGGGGTGCCGGGAACGTAGGAGTAGTACCAGTTCCACCTCCAAGAGCTGTCGCGGAGGTGGAACGACGTGCCGGGGCCCCAGCCGCCCTCCTCGATCCGGTACACGTTCACGCCAGAGTGCTCGATCGCGCCGGAAACCCGGGTGAACGCAGCCTCGCTCTCGGTGTCGAACGGCAGCTCGGGGTCGTCGGCATTCGCGCAACCCGAGTCGCGGTCCCGGAACGCTCCGTGCGACCAGGTGAACACGCGGCACGCCGGATGACCCCACGCTGCTCCGTCGTTGATGTACCGGGTGAGTCCCAAGTCCTCGGCCACTGGCAGTACCTGAAGCTCCAGGTCCGCGACGTCGTCGAGCAGCCGCTGGCGCGGGTACACGGGCGGCTCACCCTGGTTCGGGAGCGAATCGATGTCATGCCCGCCAGGCATGGCGAACGTGCCGAAGCCGGGCAGCTCGATCGGGCCGACCGCCGTGAGTCCGACGACCGCGGCCACGACCGCGGCCACGCTGCCGAGCGCCCGCCGGCCCCGGCTACGGCGCAGCGCTCGTCGGGCGGCGGCGAGCGTACGACCGGCGTCGGGACCGGCATCCGGGTAGCCCGGGGCGCCGGCCCGCAGGCGGGCGACGACGTCGTCATCGTGTAGCCGGACGCTCATCACAGATCCCCTTCCGCGAAGATCTCGCGCAGCCGCGCGATGCCCCGCGCGTGGTGGGACTTGACCGTGCCGACCGAGATCTCCAGTTCGCGGGCAACTTCGGTCTCGGTGAGGTCGAGCAGGTGTCGCAGCACCACAACCCGCCGCTGCGCGAGCGGCAGCCGGGCCAGAGCCTGGACCACGGCGTTACGGGCGACGACGGCGCCCGCGTGGTCGGGCCCGGCCTGATCGGGGAGGGCGACCGGGTCGACGACGACCTCGCGACGGGTGCGCCGCCACCCATCGACCCGCAGGTTGACCAGCACACGACGCGCGTACGCCTGCGGGTCGCCGTCGCGCGCCACGCGCCAGGAGCGATAGGTGCGCTCGTAGGTGGCCTGGACCAGTTCCTCCGCCCGGACCGGGTCACCACACAGCAGCACAGCAGTGTGTAGCAGGTAGCGACCGGACGCGCGCACGAACTCGAGGAACTCCTCGTCACGCGTGCCCACTGCCCCAACCCGGAGGCGAACGGCCTCCGGTTCGCCAACCACCGTGGGCACCACAGAAGCGGGGCCTACGGCAGATGGTTCGCTGTCCATGCTCACACTAATCACCACGCAGCAGCATTACCGAACGTTGTCAACGGGCTGAGAAAAGCCAGGCGTCATGATCAGGCATCCGCACCTGCCGCCGACCGGCGCTACTTTCTGTCACGGTCGCCTGGCGGGCTGCGCCGCCCGCTCGTGGCGATGACAGGACGTCCTGCCTCTGTGAGAAGGTGAGGAGATGGCTTCCCCGCTGATCCGTTCGGCAAGACAGTCGGAGCTCGATGACTTGGCCCTGCTCGAGATCCAGGCTGGCGAGCTCTTCCACTCGGTTGGCATGTCAGAGGTGGCCGACCATGTCCCCGATCAGCAGGCCCTGAGTCGAAGTCAGCAGCAAGGGCTGATCTGGGTTGCCGAGGAAGATGGGAAGATCGCCGGCTACATCGTGGCAAGGGTGCTGGACGGTAATGCCCACATAGAGCAGGTATCAGTAGCTCCCACTCACGCTCGGCGGGGCATCGGCCGCCGGCTCATATCGCACCTCGAGACATGGGGCAGGCGCAACGATCGGCCGGCGACGACCCTGACGACATTTCGCGACGTGCCCTGGAACGGCCCCTACTACCGGACACTTGGGTACCGAGAGCTATCCGGCGCGGAGATCGGGCGCGAGCTGGCAGCCGCGATGCAACACGAAGCGTCGCTGCCCGGAATAGATGCTTCTCGTCGCTGTGCGATGATCAAGTGCAACGGCGACGCTTCTTGACGTGCGTCGTCAGGCGCCGCCGATGGTCGCCTCCCCACGAGCATCCTCAACTGCTGCGATCCGAGCGCTACTCACTGTCACGGTGATTGGGTCAGCGGTCGCTCGGTAATGCCGATGAGCGTGCGCCACGCGCGTGTGTGCAGCGTGGACGATGATCGCCTACCGAACGGCCTTGCTCTGATGGGGGCCGGATCGGGTTTTCGGTGTTGAGGTGTCGATTTCGCGGCTCGCCGTTCGTCTTACTGCGAACCTGGTACCGACGAGGAGGTAGCCATGAAGTACGTCATGCTCATCTACCAAGGCCCGGCGCTCGAACGGCAGGCCGCGCTCATCGAGGAGGAGCAGAAGCAGGTCTACGCCGACTACCAGGCGATCAACCAGACACCGGGTGTCACCCCCGTACCGCCGCTGGGACTCGCCGAGAACGCGACCACCGTGCGGGTCGAAGGAGGCAAGACCCTGACGACCGATGGCCCGTTCGTCGGGATGAAGGAGGCCGTGGGCGGTCTGTTCATCCTCGAGGCCGACGACATCGACGCGGCCATCGAGGTGGCCGCTCGCGTCCCGGCGGCACGTTATGGCGGAGCCGTCGAGATCCGGCCGTCGGAAGTGTATTGGTAACGGCACTTGACGAGATCTTCCGCGACGAGTGGGGGCGCGTCCTGGCCACCCTCATCGGCGTCCTCGGCGACTTCGACCTCGCCGAGGACGCCGCGCAGGAGGCATTCGTCATCGCCGCCGATCATTGGCCACGCGACGGCGTGCCAACCAATCCGCGCGCCTGGCTGATCCGCACGGCGCGTAACCGCGCCACCGACCACATCCGTCGCGACCGAGCTTTCGCCGCCAGGCTGGGCCTGCTCGTCGCTGCCCAAGAGGTCGAGATGCCCGTGGACACCACCACGTTTCCTGACGAACGCCTGGAACTCATCTTCACCTGCTGTCACCCGGCGCTCGGCATCGAGGCGCAGGTCGCGCTCACGCTGCGTACCCTCGGCGGCTTGACCACCGACGAGATCGCCCGCGCCCTGCTCGTCCCGGAGCGCACCATGGCGCAGCGTCTGGTGCGGGCCAAACGCAAGATCAAGGCGGCGGGGATCCCGTTCCGGATCCCGCCGGATCACCTGCTCCGCGAGCGTCTCGACGCCGTACTCACCGTCGTGTACCTGATCTTCAACGAGGGTTACGGCGGTCGCGACGAGCTCGCGGCCGAGGCGATCTGGCTGGGACGTGCACTGACCGAACTGCTTCCCGACGACCCCGAGGTTCGCGGGCTTCTGGCGATGATGCTCTTGCACGACTCCCGCCGCGAGACGCGGTTCAACGACGGCGAACTGGTGCTGCTCGAAGATCAGGACCCGTCACGGTGGAACACCACGCAGATCGCCCGGGGACGCGCCGAACTCGACCAGGCGATCGCTTTGGGCGGCCGCGGGCCCTACGTCCTGCAGGCTGCGATCGCCTCGCTGCACGCCGAAACGCCCTGCGACTGGGCGCAGATCGCCGCCCTGTACGGCGAGCTCGCCCGCCTGACCGCCTCGCCGGTCGTCGAGCTGAACCGTGCCATCGCCGTCGCCGAGACGGAAGGACCACAGGCCGGTCTGCGTATCGTCGACGAACTCGGTCTGGATGACTTCCGCTATCTACACTCAACCAGGGCCGAACTGCTGCGACGGCTCGGGCGCACCGATGAGGCGCGCGACGCTTATCGACGTGCGAGGGAACTCACCGACGATGGAGCTGAACGCCGCTTCCTCGAACGCCGGCTAACGGAACTTGCCAACAGAACAGGTTCCGGTAGCGACCCGGCGGCACCGGAGTGAGTCCTGACCAGGGTCCTGGCCTAGCGCCAGTTGACGGCCAGCCCTACGCCCCCTTCCCGGGTGACCGGCGACATCGCCGCACCTGTGCCGGTGCGGCGTCGGATGCCCACCCTTGTTACCGAACACCCCGCGCCTCCCGGGTGGGCGTGCAAGCGACGCGACTGCCATGACCGTGTTTCTCAATGCCCCGGGTCGCGCATGACGAAGCCGCCCGTGTCGGGTTGTCGGCAGACTTGGCCAGTGGCCCCGGTTTTCCGCCAACCTGACACGGGTGTCCGAGACAGGGGTGGGCTGTGGGTCGTGAATCCGGTACCGCCGTCGGGACAGCCGGCGTCCGGGTCGCGGCAGTCGTCTTCGCGCTGACGTGGCTGGTCCTTCCCGGTTTCGGCCTGCCCGACCTGGCGGTGACGTGGGACCCGGCCTGGGCGGTGGCGCTTGAGGCCGGCTGGGGACTGCTGTTCACCGTGTTCGTCGCGGCGGCCTTCGTCCGGATCGCCGCGTGGCCCCGGCGGTCAGCACCCGCCGTTGTGCAGTTGCTGTGCGTCGCGGCGGCCCTCGCGGTCTCCGCCGCCGCCTCGCTTGAATGGGCCTTGGTACTCGTCGCCCTGGCCGTGGCCGGGGAGGCGCTCGTCGTGGCGTTCGCGCCCGGGCGCGAGCCGCTCACGACGGGCGGTGTCCGGATGGACCGGCCGCTGGCCGTCCTGGCCGGGCTCGGCGCGCTGCCCTGGCTGGCGTACGCCCACACGATGTACGCGGCGAACCGAGTGGGGCTGCCCGAAGACGTCACTATCGGGATCGACCACTACGCCGTGCAGGGCGCGGTGGCCCTCGTCCTCGTGGTGCTGAGCGGGACGGCAGCGTGCTGCGTGCGGGGCCGGCGGTTCGTCGGGGCCGGGGTCGGGCTTGTGGCCGCCTATCTCGGTCTCGTCTGCCTCGCCCGGCCCGGCACGCCCGGCGGGTTCGGGCCGGTCTGGTCGGCGCTGAGCATGGCCTGGGGCATCGCCCTCGCCACACTCGCCACCGTCCGAAACGCGCGTCCTGGCACCACCCGAGGCGCCAGCCGGGAGGGTGCCACACCGGCGAGCGCGTGACACTCTGGCTAAACGACCTTGAGTTATCTCCCGCCAATGTGGCATGCCCAGAACATCAGTCTGCCCGAGTCCCATACCCGTCGTCGCAGCGGTCGAGGCGGTCCGGGGTTGCCTCCGGCGGGCCAGTAGCTCCGATGGCGACGATCAGGTCTGGCCGGGGTGCGGCCTGGGCGGGCGGTGCGTTCTGGGCCCTGGTCCAGAGCCGGAATGCGAGAAGATCGTGCCCATGACTGGGGGCTGGCTGGTTCGCTACCGCGCCGGGGAGCGCGGGCAGGTGTGGGATGAGCTGGCGCAGCTCGGCGATGTGGTACGGGAGCCTGATGCGCTGGAGGAGGTGCAGCTCGTCTGTGACGAGATGGTTCGACGCGCGCGGCACAACGTCGAGGTGATCGTGGAGCGGTTGATTCGTGACGGGTATCGGTTCCACGCCAACGATGATGAGCAGACTCCGCTGATACCGCATATCCCGCCGACTCCTGCGGCCGTCGAGTATGCCGCCTGGCTGCAGGAGCGGTTCGGTCCAGTGCCGCTCACACTGCTGTCGTGGGTGCGCATTGTCGGGGATGTCTGGCTCGTCGGTACACATCCGGACTGGCCGCTGTCTGCGTCGGCCGATCCGCTGGTGATCCAGGTTGAGGGTTCGCACTATCCTCACTCGTCTATGCGTTTCCACTACGAGTATGAATGGGAGCAGTGGGGCGATCGGAGTGCAGACGATCCCAATGCCAGGCCGTTCCAGCTGACCCTGGCGCCGGACCCGGTACCACAAGGACAACGTCAGCGGTGGTGGTCCGTACGGCATGGTGGTGCCTGATGCTCATGCCGACGGGCTGTTCGTCGCGGAGGCGACGATGCCGTTCGTGCAGTACCTTAACTGGGTCTTCCTCCGCGGCGGGTTCCCATTCTTGACCGGTTCGAGCGACGCGCTGCAGATCACGGACGCCCTCGCCGAGGATCTCCTTCCGCTGTGAGACCCGGTGGTCGGCCTTGCATGCCCAGCGCACGCATCTGGCGAAATCGCGCCGGTGCGTCGATACAGCGTCGTGCTATCTACTGTCCGTCCGAAACACGCTATCCCCACGGCTAACGCCGGGGGTCTGCGCGCTACCCACTTCGATCAGGTGCACCAGACCTCCGGCCCGCAGAAGGCCGCCGACCAGCGCTACCGCGTCCCGCTGCGGCAGCTGGATCGGGCAAGGACCGCGCCGACCAGGGCTGGTCGGCTCCGTGGACCGGCCGGGCGGCGATTCACTCCCCCGCCGATGGATCCAGCGCCAGGGCGATGTCGGCCAGGTGCAGCCGGGATCCGCCCGTCGGGCAGCCGGTCCGCGCCGCTGACTGCCTGCGGCTCGGCCGAGGTGGTGGCAGAGCCGCCGGCACGCGTTTTGTGACCTGCGGTGACGTGCGGTGCGGTGACTCCAGCACCAGGACGGCGGCCCGGTCCAGCAGTGCGTTCAGCCGCCGCGAACCCATGCGTCGTATCGCTCAGCGCCTGATCTGCGGCGCCGATGACGTCCGCCGGCGGTGCCGACCGACGTGGCTTGACCCCGGCGACGGATTGAGCGTTGATCAGGTCCGCCGGTGGCTGATCCGTCGGCGACAGTCCGCAACATCAACCAACCGCCCGACAGGGCCTGCTGACGAAGAGGCGCAAGCGATGGCCGGTCCTGCGTGGGGCCCACAAGCTCCGCCATAGATCGCTGCCGTGAGCGATCGCACGACCGGCCATCACCGCCATCCTGAGGCGGCGTGCCCGCCCCCGCGGCTGCCAGAAGCGGGCTCTCACGCCGATCGCCGACAGATTGCCGGGCCGCGGTGAAGAGCGCCGCAGCAAGGCCGTTCGCATACGTAACGCACCGCCGCGCCGGAAGTGCCGGTGGTTTCCACCCAGAGATCGGCCCGGGGCGCCACAACACGCGCCGCGGACCCTGACGGACGGAGATCCGCAAGCCATGAGTCAAGCCGTCAAGGCTGCACTGCTCACCACGAAAGACCTTGGGAAGAACGAGCGAGCGGTGGCCATCGCCATCGCCGCCCACGCCAACCATGAGGGCAACGCCTGGCCATCCGTGGCCACCCTCGCCGAGTACGTCGGCTGCTCCGAGCGCACAGTGCAACGATGCCTGGCCAAGCTCGTGCAACTGGGTCGTCTCGTCGTATCGAAGGTCACCGGCATCGCCACCCGCGTCTATCGACTGGTACATACGAATCGACGGACCACAGCCGCGGCGGGGGTGACAGAACAACCGGCGGGGGTGACAAAATCGCCTGCCCAGGGTGACAGCCAGAGTGTCACCCGAAGGACCGAAGACCAATTAAAGGGCGACGCGCCCGTGAGCGCTCCGGGGTGGCGGCAGCTTCTCCCGACGAGCCGGCGGGCTCCGGTGCCAGCCGGGACCGACTGGCGGCGCGCGGCCACGCCAAACGCCGGCGGCCGGTGCCAGCGTCCTGGGCATATTGGTCAGCCCGCTGGCCGCTGCGTCCCCTGCCGTTCCGAGGCGATCGAGCGCAGGTGAACGGCTCGACGCCAGCGCGGCATGGACCCCGCATCGGAGCCCATGCCGCTGCCACGGCGACCTCACCGTCACGAGACCACGGCGGCGGAGAGCCGCCAGGCTCAGCCGCAGTTGCCCCAGCTGTACCGGCCGGCGCTCTGCCAACTGGTGGAGTACAGAACCTCACCGCTGTACTTGACTTCCTCCCCACGCTTGAAAAGCGGGGGATTCCCGTGGCTCGTGGCGTGTTCGCGCCGGGAGCCGTTCGGGTGGTTGGCGCTTCGCGGACCTGTGCGATGGCCGGATGGGATCCCCTCACCTCCGCGCAATCAAACATCGACAGCTGAGCCACTGGTCGCTGGCAGAGCCACCAGATGCGTGCCAACCTCGCGTGGTGTCGGCACTCACCAACATCGCGCCGGCGCCAACGTGTGATGGTGCCGGCCTCGACCTCCAACCGGTGTCAATCGAGACCTACAAAGCCACGTCCGAGATCGCCGGCGGGTCACCGACCTCAAGACCGGCCCTGTGAATCAATCCCACGCCCGATGAGACTCCTGGTCCGGGCGATCGCTGGCGAAGCCCCGCGCTAAGGGCCAGCGCCGATCAGGTGGTGATGTCGGCGTACGAGTTCGGATGCTCAGATAGGTACGCGTGAACGCGCCCAGGTGGATATCGTCCGCTGACCTCCGGGCCGTTACTGTCCGCGTTGGCGCGGTCCCCACCCCGGCAGCAGCGGCGGAAGCTCGGCAAGCGGTCGGCGCGGCGGTTTCGGCGGCTCTGACTCGCCGTCGTCGCCGTCCCAGCGCCGGCCATACTGATCGGGCAAGTCACCCCACCCGAAGTACAGCATCGGCCCGGCAGGCAAACCGCCGAGCGTCTCCAGCGGGTCGATGCGGGACTCGGCGACCGTGCACAGGTGCGCCCAGTCGTCACCGAAGTCGAACACGTACGCGAACTGCTCGCCGCCACCCAGCCGGCTCAGCTTGGTGCGGTCGCTGTCGATGCTGCCCTCGGGCGCCTCGCCATCCCACAGCTCAAGCGGCGTGACCTGGGTCTGGTCGGCCATCGTGAACATGTGCATGTGGGCCAGGTCCCAGCGGGCGAACGCCAGGTCGATCGCGTCAGCGAATTGGGCGAACGTATGTGACCGGCTCGCGGCGAAGACCCTGCCAGGTCGCGGCCACAGGTCGATGCCACGGCCGGAGACCAGCTCGACCCGTACGGACAGCCAGGTACGCGCCACCGATCACCCTTCCACCGAGAACCGCGCGGTCCGCCAAATACTAGGCAACGCCATCGACACCGACCCCAGGCAGGGCCAGCGGTTGGGCACGTTCAGCTGTACCTACCTGGGCACCGGAAGTCGTTTGCCGACAGGTGGTCGGTCGGCCCCGCCCAAGAGGCCTACGCCTTCAATCTGGACGCCGGCACCTGCCTGCGTCAGGGCTGATCGTGCTCACGCCTCGACCAGACTGTTGCGAAGCTGGTTGGCGAGCGTGATGGTTGCTTCTTGAGGTTCGGCGTCGATGCCGGCAAGGGCTTTGGCCAGGGCGCGCAGCAGGGTGCGGATGCCGTCGGGGTCGCCCAGGGCGTGGCGGGTGTGCATGGCACGGGTGTAGAGGGCTTCGTTGTAGCGGTCGAGGCCGATGGCCTTGTCGAGCAGGTCGGATGCGCTCTGCGGGTCGGTGTCGATCAGGTCGTCTGCGAGCAGCAGGTGGGCTTCGGTACCCCATCGGCGGACGGTCTCCCGATGCGGCTGGAGCCACTCGTAGTCGTTGCCGTCGGCCAGGGGCGCGGTGTAGAGGTCGCAGGCGGCGGTGAGAAGGTCGCGGCGGCGGGGGCCGCTGGCGATGGCAGCCGCACGCAGCAGGTCCCGCAGTGTCCAGAGGTCGACATCGACGGTGGCGGGGTCGATTCGGTAGCGTCCGGCGGTCTTGATAAGGTAGGCCTTCTTCGCGTCAGCGGTGCCGGCACGAGCGAGGACGTGTCGTAGGTTGCTGGCGTTGGTGTGGACGCGCTGGTCGGCTTGGGTGATGCGGGCGTCTGGTTCGAGGTATTCGCCGATGTCGCGGGTGCTCATTCCGTCGGGGTGGCAGGCCAGGAAGACGGCCAGTTCGAGGGCCTTGGCCCGCAGGGGTCGGCCGGGTCGGGTGATGTCCTCGATCCGCGGCTGCCCGAGTACCCGCAGTCGTGCCTTGCCGGCGATGGCGTCGGCGGGCGGCGTGGTGACGGGGGTCGGCCGGTCGGAGGGCTTGGTGGTGATGCGGCTGGCATGCAGCGGGACGACCGTGACCGGTGGGCCGGGCGACGCGACGGCGGGCGGTTCACCGGTCTGCGCCTCTCGCAGGGTCGTGAGAATCTGGAACGCCGCCTCGGATTCGAGTACGGGCAGGCGCGTTGGCAGCGGTGCGCTCTGCTGGCCGGACACGATGTCGGCGTGGCCGTCCGTGGTGACTTCGAGGGTAGGGCCGTGAGCCCATTCTCCGACGAGTAGGGCGGACACGCGTAGGTCTCGGCCGAAGGCGAGGACGGCTTCGGCTCGCGTGCGGGCATCGGCGGGTGGGGTGTGGGCGATGAGCATCAGGGGTGGCAGGACTTCGTCGTCGGGGGCGTGCTGGTGCAGGGTGTCCAGGTCGGTGAGGGCGTGCTCGTCGAGGATGCGGCTGCGGTGTAGAAGTTCGGCTTCGATCCTGGTGAGTGCGTCGGCGATGGTGTCGGAGATGTGCAGCCGTGGCCAGGGCTGAAGGGCGGCGGTGTCGGGGCCGAGCAGTGTTGCCAGGGTGGCGGCGTCGATGACGACTTCACCGCGTGTGTCGGGGTGGTGCGGGTCGCCGGATGCCAGGGCCGCGACGAGGGCGGCGCGGGCTGCGGCGTGCGCGCCGTCACCGACGATGCCGGTCGTGCCGGTGGGCAGTGGCGCCAGGTCGGGGACGACGGTAGGCGGCTCGGTGGCCTGGCTGTCCGGGTTTGGCAGTTCGGTGTTGCGGGCGACGGCGCGCCGCAGGCGGAGTACGGGTGGCGGCAGTTGCGTGGGCGGGTCGGTGTCGGGCTCGCCGGTGTAGCGGCGGCGGCGCTGTGCCCAGACCAGCACGGCGGCTGCGCTGATCGCGGCGGCGAGCGACCAGGGCAGCCAGTTGGCTGGTGACAGCTGCACACCGTGCTCGTCGGTTGCTCCGGCCGAGCTTCGCGGGTCGCTGGCTGCTGGCGAGGTGGACGGCGACGCCGTGACGGTGGGGGTCGCGGGCTCCGCGGACGGGCTGGACTGCCCGTGAGTTGCCGGTGCAGAGCTGTCGGGGGCGGTGGCTGCGCCCTGTTCGTTCGTCGTGGGCGACGGGGTGGGGCTCGACGCGTCCCTGGGGGTGCTGGGCAGTGGCGAGGGGGTGACAGTCGCCGGCGGTGGCGTCGGCGGACGGGACGGGGCCGGGGCCGCCGGGGTGGCAGTCTGCGGTGGGCGGGCGTCAGCGGGCAGCCGCAGGTCCCAGCCGGGATAGATGAGGTCGCAGTCACGTAGGGTGCCGCCGGGTCGAGGGAAGTGGCGGTGCTTGTTCAGGCGGCAGATCTCCGGCCACCGAGCGGCGTCGCCAAGCCACTCCTTGGCGATCTTGGACAGGGTGTCGTGTCGTTCGACGGTGTAGAGGTAGCGGGTGTCGGCGACCTGGATCAGGGCAGGTCCTCGCGCAACGGCTTGCCGAGGAATGACCCCCACATCATCGGTCGAGGCGACAGCCGCGGGCGACCTGCTGCCGCCGTCAGCGATGTTGAGGTTGCCGACGGAGGTGACGGCGATCGCCGCGGTGCCGGCCAGGCCGAACACGAGCCGGTGCAGCGGCGCGGGAAGCCGAAGGACCGGGTTCCGCCACCGAGCTGCCAGCGCGAGCAGTTCAGCAACCAGCAGCAGCGCCAGCGCAGCCCACAGCAGCCACAGCGCCCAGATGGCCACACCGGTGAGAACGGTCGGGGTGAACCGTCCGCTCGGCTCATCGAACCACGCCACAACCTGCCGCCACGAAGGCAACCGCTCTACGGGGTTCCCGCCGAAGAACAACAGCAGTGCAGGTGTCCCGCCCAGGAAGACCGCTGCGCCCAGGACAGCGCGGATCACCCGGACCACGGTCGCCGCCCGTCCTGCCGGACGGCGAGGCGGTGACGGGACGCGCGGGGTGTAGACGGTGGGGCGCACGTATTCGGCCAGCCGGTCACGTCCGTCCGAGGACTCCTGCGGCACTGTGTCCCTCCCCCGCGACCGACGCTGAGCCTCCTCCCCAGATACACCACAACGAGTGGTGATGACCATCCCGCGACGAAGGAATCTCACGATGCGCGCACAACTGATCACGCGGCGAGACAGTGTTTGACGGTCCACTCCCCCATCGGGAGACTGCGCCACATGCCAAGCGGGGGCATCCGACTATCGATAGACCTCAGCTCGTCGGCCATCGCCGCCACCATCGACCGGTACGACGCCCGGATTCCCGTCATGCTCAACGGCCGCCTCGTCATGCCGCACGGCGTCACTCTCGACCCCGCCGGCCACCTGCGCGTAGGCGTAACGGCGCCACCTGAGCCTTCAGCCAGCTACCAGTTCATCCGCGAACCACTGGAGTTGCTCGGCACAACTAAAACCGACCTGCAGGTCGACGTGATGCAACTGCTCGCCGGGCAGCTGTGGCACGTCGCCGACCAGGCTGCCCGCCAGGCCGAAGGACCCATCACCGCCCTCACCGTGACTATCCCCTCGGGCTGGGGACCACGCCGACGTGGACACCTCACCGACGCGGCGGCCCGCGCCGGCCTGCCTCTCCCCACCATGGTCACCGCACCAGCAGCACTAGCCGCCTACGCCACCGCCGACACCACCCCGGACGGCTCGTGTCTGCTGATCTGCCAGGCCGACCGGCACCCGGTCACCCTGACCGCCCTCCAGGTCAGCCCCGACGGATACCGCGAACTCGCGACCCATCCGATCAACCCCACTCGCGACCTGGACCAGGTGCTCGCCCAGCGAATCGTTGACGGCAACGCCGCGGACGACGACCCGCTAAGAGCCGAGACAGCCCAACCCACACAGGGACAAGGCGGCGCAACACTGCTGGAGTCCGTCCGCCAGGCCAGACATCTCCTGACCACTCAGGACCGCGCGCCAGTCCTACTCCCTGCGCCCCGCAAGCCCGCAGTCATCACCCGCGACGACGTCGCCGCCGCCGCCCAGCCCCTCCTCGATGAGGTGGACGCGGCTGTTCATGACGTCCTCGACGCGGCCGACGTGGACCGCCAGCACCTCGGCGGCGTGATCCACCGCGAAGCCGAAGCGATCCCCGGACTGCGAGACCGGCTCACCGCAGCTACCGGCCTCACACCCATCACCCTCACCGGCCACTCCCACGCCCTCGCCGACGGCGCACTGACCCTCACCGCACCCCACCATCAGGCAACAGCCACCGCCGCCGACACCCAACTCCCACGAGTTCGACTCCGCATCCGGGACCTGACCAGCGCCCTTCTTCTCGGCGCCTGCTCCCTCGCCCTGCTCCTCCAAGCCATCTTCAGCGCAGACATCAACACCACCTACGCTCTCCGAGTCGTTGGTGTCCGCCTCTCCCTTCCCGAGCTCGGGGCCGCAGGCGCGCTGGCCATGCTCACCGCGTTCGCCGTGGCGCACCTCGCCCCCACCACCTGGCTCGCCGGAGCACCCACCACCTCCACGCCCGAACCCGCAACCGGCAGCCTCATCCGACGCGGACAGCTCGCCGCCGCCGTCGGCGGCGCAATCACCGCCGCCCTCTACGGCCTCGCCACCGGCACCGCCCTCGAGTTCGACTACAGCCCCTACCTGAAATGGACCCTCGGCTCCGCGCTACCCCTCGCAGCCTGCGCCGCCGCCATCGCGGCCACCGCAACCCGGATCCCCGCCCATGCTCTTCCCGCCTGGCTCGCGCGCACCCGACCAGCGGTCCTGCACGCCGCCATCGCCACCACCGGCATCTACCTCATGCGGGCCGCACTCACGCTCACCCCTCCGGTCGACGTGACCGGCACGGCCGGCCTTGTCGCCAGCGCCGGCGCCGCGCTCATCGGCGTCGCCACCGCCCTGACCGCCATTCGAAGCCGCACCACCCGCGCCATCACCGCACCGGGCCTCGCCATCGGCTACGCCATCGTCGTCACTTACGACACCAACAGCGCGCTGATCGTCGGATACCTCGTCGCCCTCACCTGGTGGGGCATTCAACTCACCGCACACACACTGCGGCTCGCCTTCCCCACCGCAGAGGCAGCCCTCCGTCGCCTCATCGACGGACGAAACACCTGACACTCCCTGCAGCCGACACCGCCGTAGTGACGGACCGGGATATGAGCACAAGCAACACCGCAGCCGCCACCTGTACGTGCTCAAGGGGCCTCATCTACTGCGGCCGGTGCGAGCGCCGGATGCAGGGCCGGCGCTCCAACGGCCAGCCGGTCCCCCGGATGCCAGCACGCCGCGTCGCGTCGATGATCGGAGACACTTCCACTGTGCGAAACGACCTCGACCAGATCGAAGCGGCGTTCGTCGGCACGCCACTGGCCGGCCTGCCGATCGGGCACGGCCCGTCTGGCACCGTCCTCGTCGCCGACATCGACCCCAATCGCCTCCACGAGGCCTGGCAGGCTGCCGACGCACTGGTGCCGGTCATCGGACGCCGGCCCGTCATGGTCACCGACGACTTCGACGACACGCTGAGGATCCGGCCCGAGCCCGAGCCGGGTCCGTCGGAGTCGGAGCTGCGCGCGTTCGCCGAGGCGGCCGAGTCTTCCGAACCCTGGCTGGCCTACCGCCACTACAGCGAGGACGACGAGGTCGACCAGGGCGAGGTCGAGTACTACGTGCGTGGCATGGCCGGCGTCGACCTGGACCTGACGGCCCTGGTGTCGGATGTGGCGCTGCCGACTCCGCGTCAGGCGCTGGAGAGGGCGCTGTACGATCGGCTGCTCGCCGACGCCGACCTGTACGCCAGGGTGCTTGGCAGCGTGCGGTTCGTGACGCAGACCGACTACTGGTACACGCCTGACAGGGTCCTGCTCATGTTGCTGCCCACCAGCGACGTCCACAGCTCGGGGTACTGGGTGGACTTCTACGGTGCGCTCACCCGGGAGCGCCAGCGGACGCTCGCCGAGGTGTTGGCGCAGTGGCGTCACCGGTGGGATGCCCGCCTGGTCGCGTCGTGGGGCACCATGCTGCAGTTCCAGGTGGGTCGTCCCCCGGCACCGGGTGACGAGGCGTGGACCGCGGCCGGCCAGCTCAAGGCGCTCGCCCCGAACCTCGACCTGAGCCGGTGGGAGGTCGCCGTTGCCTTGCCCGCCGGTGACGCATGGTTCGTGCACAACCGACCCTGACAAACTCGACCAAACCGTGACCCGCCGAGCTCGGCCGTGGGGCCCTAGCTCGACCGAGCCCCCCCCCTCATCGACATGTGCGTATGCCGGCCGAGTCAGCACTTCCTGACGCCGCGTAGCACGCGGATCGCGGCCAGATCCGTGCGCCTTCACGCGCGGCCGGGGCATCAAAGGTGTGCATCTGACCTCGGTCCTAACGCACGGCCGGTGGTGGAGCAGGACAGGTGGTGGCGTCAGGCGTGCTGTTCACGTCGCTCGTGACGTCGTCGGACCGCGTCACTAGTCAGGATCGTCGCCCGAACCGAGAGTCCGTTCAGTCTGGACCAGTGGATCCCAGCAGGCGGCCGAGTTCGGGTTGTGGCCCAGACATTGGTGTCGAGGTGGGCCCGGCGAGTGCCGCGAATTACTGGATCGGGTCTGTCACGATGGGCGCTCGACCGGACATGGAGTACACGTGAGTTCCGGGACTGAGCACGAGGACCGCTTCCGACGCGTCTACGCGGTGAACTTCGAGCCGCTGCTGGCGTACGCGATGCGGCGCGTCGAGCAGCACGAAGACGCGGCCGACGTGGTCGCCGAGACCTTCCTCATCGCCTGGCGGCGCAGCCGTGACATGCCGCCGGAGGCCGAGGCCCGGCTGTGGCTGTACGGCGTGGCCCGGCGGGTGCTGGCCAACCACCACCGCGGCGGAGTGCGCCGGGAGCGGCTGGGCGAACGGTTGCGGCAACGACTCAGGGTTGGCGTCGCCGTCGACCCGGGCAGCGAGGTGCCCGAACGACTCACGGTCCAGGCCGCGCTGGCCCGGCTGGGTGAGTTGGATCGGGAGGTGTTGATGCTGACCTTCTGGGAGGGCCTGAAGCCGCGCGAAGCCGCTGCAGTTCTTCAAGTGAACCCGGCTGCAGTTCGTACCCGGCTGTCACGTGCCCGGGCCCGACTGCGAGATCTCGTCGGTGACGACCTCGGCCCGCCCGGACATGTACTCGACGTCATGGCAGCACGCACCTCAGAGGAGGGCAGATGACCGACGAGCACCTCGACCGGATGGTCCGAGACGCCGACCCGTACCGACCCGATGTCATCAGGCACCTCGACGAGGCCGCGCAGAACCTCCTGGAGGAGATCATGTCCGTGCCGACCCTCGAACCCGTCGCCGAGCCGCCCGGCAAGCGCCCCCGGGCGCGTCGCGGCATGATGAGCGGCCTCGCCGGCGCAGGCGTCGCGGCCACTCTTCTCGCCGGAGTCCTGGCTGTCTCGATCATGAAAGGTGACCAACCGGAAGGGGGCCCGGCAACCCCGCCGATCACCTCCGAAGCGACGGACCCGGCCGCATATTCGGCGATGGTGCTCAAGGCGGCCGAGGAGAACCCGCGGCTGCTGATCGACCAGCCTGGCTGGAAGGCGACCACCGTCTACGGGTTCGCCGAGAAGGAGGGCACCATCGCGTTCAGCAACGGCGGACGGCTACTGGAAATGAACTGGTACCCGGCCGCCCAGTACGACGGCTACCACAAGGATCGGCTTCAGGTCAGCAAGCCGGAACCGGTGAAGGTCGACGGCTGGCCGGCCGACCTGTTCCGGTACAGCGCGAGCGACTTCGCCGTCATGCTCCGGCCCCGCGACGGTTCCTTCGTCGAACTGCGTACCGGGAGCGCCTGGACGCGTAGCGAGTTCGATCGCGTTATCGCCGACGTGGTCCGCGTCGACGCCCGCACCTGGCTGGCCGCGCTTCCGGCCGAGATCATCACACCGGAGCGGGTGAACGAACAGGCGGCCAAGGTGCTCGCCGACGTGCCGCTTCCTCCGGGCTTCGACACCGCCGCACTGAACGGCCTCGGCACCAACGACCCCTACCAGTTCGGCGCCAAGGTGACCAGCCGGGTTGGCTGCGGATGGATCGCCGAATGGCTACGGGCGAAGAAGGCCGGCGACGACGCCGCCCTCCAGCGGGCCGCGGACGCGTTGCGCGGTAGCCACCAGTGGAAGGTGCTACACCAGATGAACGACGAGGGTGACTGGCCGGAGGTGTTCTGGGAGATCGCCGACAAGGTGGCCGCCGGAGGCCCGCCCGCCGAGTACGAAGGGGCCCTGGGCTGCGAGTAGCCCTCCCGGATCGCCGAGCAGCTTCTCGGGCTGGGCGCTGAGGATCAGCGGGTCCTCAGCGCCCATCGTCTGCTCTGGTCTCAGCCGCTCAGACCAAGCTGGGGATACAGGGCGTCGGGGGCGGCCACCGCTCCTTGCGGCCGCACGACGTCGACATCCGCACCGAAGTCGCTGTAGCGCAGGGACGCGTTCGGCATGCCGTTGGCGACTGGGACCAAGAAACTAACCAGTCGGCCATCGGCATCCAGCGTTGCGCGGAACGCGTTGCTGCGCGCACCGTCGGGAACGCCACTTGGACCGGGGCGAAAGTTGATCCCGTTGCCGTCGCCGACTCGGGTCAGGTCGATCGTCCCGGTAATTTGAGAGCCGTCTACTCGTGCGGTGGCGATCGCGTTGATGAGGCGCGCCGAGCCGCCGGTATCGTTCTTGCCTGGGGCGAAGCTCACGGCGAAGTCTGACGGCACCCGGGCCGGGTCGAGGTTCATCCATTCGTGGCCGACACCCGGGAGGTCCAGGCCGGTCTTCATGTAGACCTCATTGTCGATCATCCGGATCTCGGTGACCCGACCGAACGCCGAAACCGTGGCGTCGGCGCGCTTGTTGACGTTGTCGGTGTGCGACAGCGTCGTGACCTGACTCGCGATGTCGACGTCGACGCGAAAGCTCGTCTGATCGATGAACTCCGTACCTGACCTCAGCAGCTCGATCGCCTTGGCGGTAGTGGCGGCGTCAGTGCTGACGGCCGGCACCGGGGCGGGTTCGTTTCCCGTCCGCGCGCCAGCCGAGCAACCCAGTACGAGCAGCGCTCCTGCAGAAATAGCGGCCACCCCTGCTCGACGTGTCATTGCCGCATGGTAGGCGGCTCTCGCAAGGTCACGCGGTACTCAGCCGCTGCCTCCTAGCTGCGTCCTCACACGCGCAACGCCCGATTTCGGCATGACCGGCGCCTCGCGGCCATGACAGTGTGCTTGGTCTTGGCTGCACAGGGGCCAGCCCGCGTCGGTGCAGCCTGCCGACTCACGCCGTCGTCGCCTGTGGGTCATGACTTTTGCCAGGCGATGCCAGTGAGCAAGCCCCCTTCGGCCTACCGGTGGCCCAGCCAGTTCGCCCTCGATCCGCCATCTCCCGTGACCCAGCCGGCTCCTGGGCTTCCTGATCCGGTCCGCCAATACAGTGTGTCTCTTGCCGAGGCTGAGAAGGAGTATGAGTGCGTGACATCCCCCGCATCGTCTGGACCCTTGCCGCCGGTCGTTTCGTCAACGCCGCTGGCACGTTCATGTACTTCTACCTGTTTCTGTATCTCACGGGCCCCCGTGACCTGCCGATCGGCTTTGCGGGGCTGATCAGCGGTGGGTTGGGTGCGGGCATGCTGGTCGGCAACTTCACCAGCGGCTGGTTCGGCGACCACTTCGGTCACCGCTGGGTCCTGCTGGTCTCGTCGGCCTTCGTCGGGCTGAGCACCCTGGCCATCCCGTGGCTGCCGACGGCGGTCCTCGCGGTGGGCATGCCGCTGCTTGGCTACGCCGGCGCGACCTCGGGAGTGTCGCAGGGCGCGCTGGTTGCCCTCGCCGTGCCCGCCGGCGACCGCCGGCGCTCGGTGGCGGTCACCCGGGCCGCCTTCAACGCCGGCTGCGTGATCGGGCCACCGCTCGGCGCGCTGCTCTCGGCGTACGACTTCACCTGGCTCTTCGTCATCGACGGCGCCGTCACCCTGCTGGTGAGGGCGGCGACCGCGCGGCTGCTGCCCACCGAGCCGCCGCCAGCCCCACGCGGAGTCCGGGCCCACGGCCTGTGGCGCAGCGTACGCGCGGACCGCGCCCTGCTGTTCCTGCTGCCGGCGATCGTGGTTGTGGACATCGTCTACCGGCAGCTCTACTCGACCCTGCCGGTCTACCTGCGCGACCACGGTCAGCCCATCGGCCTCTACGCGGCGCTCATCGCACTGGGCTCCGGCATGATCCTCATCCTGGAGATCCCGGCGACGATGGCGCTGCGCAGGCTGCCGGCGCTGGGCATCATCGGTGCCGGGTACGCCCTCGTCGGACTCGGCTTCGGGCTGTTCGGCCTCGGCACCGCCAGCTGGCTGGCCGTCGCCGCGATGGTCGTGCTCACGGTGGGGGAGATCCTCTACAAGACGACCGCCACCGCGCATGTGCTGGACGCCGCCCCACCGCACCTGGTCGGCCAGTACCAGGGGCTCTACACCGGCGCTGCGACCAGTGGCAGCATGCTCGCCCCACCCGTCGGCGCCTTCGTCTATGGCGTCGCCCCCGCAGCGCTCTGGCCGCTGTGCGCGGTCGCGGCCATCGGGGCCGGCGTGCTCGCCTGGCGTTCCGCGCGGGTCGCAACGCCGAGGCACGGGTCGGCGCTGTCCGCCGCGTCCGATCCCGCGGCCAAAGCCGCGGCGTAGGCGCGATCCACGGATGTAACGACCGTGCCGGCTACCGGCTCGCCTAAACCGCAGCGGCAATCACAGCCTCGTTGTCGCTACCGTGCGCGCCTGAAGGGACTCGAGTCGGCGGCCGAGGAGGTCGGCGTCGAGGCACCATCGTCGACCATCCGCTCATCGGCTAGTGCGGTGACCAAGAAGGTTCGCCGGGTCTGAGTGTCAGGCGGCCTTGGCTCGGGGGCGGCCCCAGCGTTGTTGGCGTTCGCTGCGGATGCGGGCTCGTTCGCGGCGTTGGGCGGCGAGGACGTCGGGGTGGCGGGCGTTGGCGTTGCGCCATCGCAGGTACCGCTGCATCTCGCGGGCCAGGACGGTGTGGTTGGGGTAGTTGGAGTTGGCCAACGTGAAGGCGCGTAGTGGCCCGAACTGGGCCTCGATCGGGTTGGCCCAGGACGCCTGGGTGGGAGTGAGGCAGAGTTCGACCTTGTTGCGGGCGGCCCAGGCTCGAATGGCGGGGGTCTTGTTCGCCGACAGGTTGTCCAGGATCACGTAGATCGGGGCGCCGTCCGGGCGGGCGGCGCGGATCGACTTGAGCGCGGTCAGGCTGTGGTCACCGCCTTTGCGGCGACGCATCACGCCCCAGAGCTGGTCGTCGCCGAGGCTGTAGCAGCCGTGGAAGTAGCGGATGCCATGCGTGCGCGTGTAGGTCGCTGGCAGCCGGTCGGGCTTGCCGCGTGGACGCCATGACGAGCCGTGCTGCGGGCGGATCGACAGCGGCCCGAACTGGTCGAAGGCGAAGCACCGGTCCGGGAAGTGGCGGGTCACCTCCTCGATGCGGTCGAGCTTGGCGTCCTTGTCCGGGTCGCGGGACTCCTTCCAGGTGCGGGTGCGCTGGAAGGACACGTCGTGGTGGCGCAGGATCTGCCGCAGCCGTTCCCGACCGATGGCCACCCGCCGGGGCCGGTTGGTCGTCAGGTAGTCGGCGAGCTTACGGATACTCCAGTGCGTGAAGGGGCGACCCAGACTCTTCGGCCGGGTCGTGGCCGTCGCGACGATGAACTGCTGGTCATCATCGGTGATCAGGCGGGGACGGCCTCCCGCCCACTGAGGGTCCAGAGCGCGTAGTCCGATCTCGTTGAACCGGTGGATCACGTCCCGGACGGTGTCCTCGTGCGCCGCGACCAGGCGGGCGATCGCCGGCACCGGGGTGCCGGACGCCGACGCCATGATGATCAATGCCCGGCGGACCCGGATCGACTCGTGCCTGCCACGCCGCACGATCTGCTGCAGCCGGCGGCCCTCCTCATCGCTCAACCGCCGCGCCCTCACCGGCTCGGCCATCCCAACGCACCTCACTCCCGACAGCGATCACGATCGCCATCGAGCATGAGACCCACCCGACCCGACACGGAGCACCCCACCCGGCGTGTCACCAACCCGGTGAACCTTCTTGGTCAGCGCACTAGTTCAGGACGCTGGCGACGCTGGCCGCCACGTCACGGGCTGTCGCTGCGGGCGACGCGTGCATCGACTCAGTTACTGCATGATGGTGACCGGTGGGTGCTCCTGCGAGGCGGTGCACCGGTAGACCTGGAGTGTGTAGCCACGACCGATTTCCACCTGGGTCGGGGTGTGATCGACCGACTCGTCCTCCTCAGTGATGGGACGCCAGCTGCGGCTGTCGCCGTCCCATTCGTCGCTGGGGATGGTGAGAAGGGGTTCCAGCGGAGCGCCGCAGCACCGGAGCTCATCAGGGCCCGCCGGGCTCCGGAAGGTAAAGAAGGCGGACCAGCCACCGACCTTCCAACCGGGAGCGATTGACAGATCGCCCCTGTAGCCCGGTTGCTTCTCGTCCGGTGACTGGAGGAGCTCCCTTTCTCGGGAAATGATGCGTTCCGCCAGCTTGTCATCCAGCTCGTGATAAGCCGGGTACTCGATAACCTGCTCTGGGTACAGAACGCAACGTTCCGGCACGTAATAGCCCTGGCCGACGAAGGCCGGCTCGGGCGGGTGCATCAGCAGGTTCCGCACGCTTGTGGACCGCCGCCACCGTAGGTGCACCGCCGACCGCGCATCCATGATTTCGTCGAACGGGCACCACAGCACCTGAAGCAGGTCCGTGCCATCGGGACAGGGCAGATCAGGGACGTCCCGGGCGTAGAGCTGCGCCAGCGGGATGAGCGGCAGCGGCTCCACCGCGAGCAGCGCCGGGTCGTAACCGGCATCTACGCGGTCTACGACCACCTTCTCATCGGGAGTGAGCAGATTCGTTCCCGGCGGCCTGGGCCGTTGCCACGCCGCGGCGAGGATGCGTCGACGCGTGCGGACGTCCTCCAGCGTCGTCAACTCGTACGGCTCGTGCTCGTCGCTGCATGTCGGCCAGGCCTCGCCTACCGGCCACAGCAAAGGCCCACCCACCGAGCTGTCATGCACGGTCGGGTCTCCTGGCCGGGGATGAAGGCGGGTGGCGGTCCTGGCCCTCGCTGCCAATTCCGGAAACAACGAGACCACATCCAACGGACGCGGTGGGGTCGTGCGCGTCATGATTCCCTCTCCTGATCACCGGCCTGCATCCAACCACGTGGAGCTGACAGGAGAGGAGCCGTCACAGAGCCCGCTGGTCATCCGGTCAGATCTTTTGTGATTGCTGCTTAGCGCGACGAGACGCTCCACCTCCGTAAGGCGAGATGCCCGGGTCCCCGCTACCGGCTGCTACACCCCCAAGGCATCAGGCGCCCATCACCCCTCAGGCGCGGACACGGCATCCGTTCATCGGCAGGACCGCGTCCGAGCGCCACCGCATGTCCCTCACACCTTGTAACGCCCGGTCGGCGGCATGAGCGGATGTCGGATGCTGGTGTCAGGCGGCGGTGTTTGTCAGAAAAGGGTGAGGTTGGCCTGCGAGATGGGGGCGGCCGGTCCGATCGGGGACAGCGACACGCCGCACACCGGCAGGGCTTGGTGGGCACTGGCGCGGGCAGTCCACACCTCGATGCCTGTGCCAGTGATGATCAGCGTGGCCTCACCATCGTGAAGGACGTGCCCTGCTGCTGCCAGGGCAGACCGAACCTCGTTGACGGTGTGCGGGTATGCGGGCATGAGGTTGATGTCATCGAGCATGACTTCGTCGGAGCGGGTGACGACGATTCGTTCGACGAGAGCGTCGGGGCCGTACTGCACGACGAGCCCATCTTCGAAGAAGCTGTCCTGGACTGCTTCTCGGGAGCCTGCCCGATGCTGCCAGCACAACCCGCCGCGCATTCGTCGGCGGACCTCGGTGCGCGTCTCGCCAAACCGAACAGCGTCAAGCCCGCGACCGTTGGACAGGATCCGGTACCGGTTCGGCAGGCTTACTGCCGCATCGCCGGCAGCTATTGGGGCGAGTTGAGCGCCCAACTCGTGGCCTGGCCCGAATGCAGTCACCGCCTCCACCATGGCGCGGGGTTCGGTCGAGGAGGTGTAGAGGGCCACAGCGCCATCACCGAAATGCCATCCAGATTCGTCGGCGATCGGCTCCACACCTGCGGCCCGCAACTCGTCGAGGACGGTCTTGACCTCACCCGCGAGATCTACACGCTGGTACCGGACACCGTCTGGGTCGGGAATCTCGATCATGTACAGGCCCTCACGCGACGAGCAAGTCAGCATCAGCGCGGCATCGGCGTACTGGTCGGTCAGATCGGCGGAGTAGGCTCCACGCCGAAACGCCCTGTAGGGCCCCCACGCCGTGCGTAACGCCTCCCGGGCCGTCCCGAACCGCAGGGGACCGACACCGACGCCCGGCACAACATCCCAAACCCGCTGTTGCACGCCCGCACAATAGCCTGCCCACACGGCGACGTCCGCACATCGGCACGAGCGGACGCTGACCAGGCGCGCGGTCTGCGGCCGTGTAACTGATCTGACCGCCGGTCCTACTCTGGCACCGCCGAGGGGCGCGACGGCTCGTCGTACTCGCCGAGGGCATACCTCAGCCGGTGGTTGAGATCGTTGATCGATTGACGCAGGTCTCGCTCGGTCCCACCTGGCTCGAGGAGCTCCACCCGCTCGAGCCTGTCTCGAATATGGTCTGACAGGTGTCGCGAGACCTCGCCCGCCATGAGCTCGCCTTCGATCACTGCAAGGAGTCCGATCAGCGCTGACAAGTCGCGAGCGTGACAGCTTCGCGGGGCCAAGGCATCCGATATGTTCGCGCTCATGCCGTCACCCTAGGTAAGCTCTCCCAACGCCCCGTCAGCGGCAATAGAGTGCGCCGCGACGTACGAAGCGCTGGCGGCACTGGTCCAGATCGCGTACGCCGATGAGCGGGCTGCGATGATCAGCGGATGGAGTTTGTACTCGATCCACCGCGCGGGGTGGGCCCGCTATGGCTCGGGATGACGATCGACGAGGCCCGCGGGGCGCTCGAAACGCTCGGTCGGCTGACGCCGACCGCCCACGGCGAGCTGGCCGTGAACCTGCCGAGCGGGCTGGGGTTCAGCGTGGGCTTCGGGGTCGGGCCGACACGGGGCCACCTCAACGCTATCGAGGTGTGGCGTCCGCAAGAGCAAGACCTGGTGCGATACCGCGATGTCGATGTCTTCGGACTGCCCGCGCTGAAGGTCGTGGAGCGCCTACGTCGCCACGTCGACATCGCGCCGAACGAGGACGACGACGGGTTCACCGCGCGGGAGCTGTACCTCGCGCTATGGCGGCCGTTCGCCGCGGCCGACGACCCGGACGAGGAGCAGGGCCACTTCTTCCAATCGGTGCTCTTGGCCCGGCCAGGCTACGACGACACGCCCGCCGAGGCAGCGGCCCGGTTCGCCGCCGGCCGCGAGCCGGACTACTGATTGCTCTGAACTGCGCCCGGTATCGCCTACCGGGTCACACCCATCGCGGTGCACTCGTCTCGAGAGGATCAGGTGTTCGCTGCCCAACCACTCGCGACGGACCGTGAGCCCGGTCGGCGGCCATGAGAGTGCGAGACAGTCGGTCAGGCGTCGCATCGGGTTGCCCACTCCCAGTTCGGGCCCTCGTGGACGGCGGCGTACACGTCATCACGCAGGCGGTTGGCCTGCTCGGCGGTGAGGGTCCCGCCGAGGGGCCGCACCACCAATCGCAACACGACGTTCACCTGGTCCGGGCGCAAGCCCAGTCTGGCGCGGGCCGCAGAGGGTAGTTGCTCGTAGGGTGTGCTGCTCAGGATCGACATCGATTCCAGGTCGTCGGCTGCGGCGCCGAGTGCGGTACGCACTGCACCACCGAGCAGTTCGGCGTCTGCGGAGCCGGTCACGATGGACAGGTCCCGACGAATGGAGGGATACGCCGACACCGACTGCCACCGAGACAGATCTAGCATCTGCGCGGCGATGCGGGGATCGGCGGAGCGCAGCAGACGGATGTCGTCGACTCCTTTGCGTAGCATGACCGCACGATCCAGTCCCATGCCCAGCGCGAGGCCGTTCCAGCGCTCCGGATTCAGACCGGCACGGGCAAGGACGTGGGCTGCCGCGAGGCCGCACTCGGCCAATTCGACCCAGCCGGTCGCTGTCTCGACGTCGAGCTGCAACCCGGTCTCGGTGTAGGGGTGCTTCGCCGCGACCGCTCGCCACCGCGCCCCCGGCAGGACCGCTTCGACGACAAGCCCTGCCATCTCCATGAGGTCCGTGTCATGCATGCGCGCGGTCGTGATCCGCCACAGGTCCACCTGGTGCGGGGTGCCGACGTGCAGACGGTCGATGCTGTCGCGGCGATAGCACAGCCCCGGCAGGGCGAGCAGCATGTCGGCTGCCGGCTCGTGCCGGTGATCGGTGGCCAGCCGGCGCAGGGCGGGAGGGATCCCGGCGGTGGTGTGGCTGCGCAGCATCACGGTTTCAGCCGCGTAGCGGCTGTAGCGGGCGTCTCGGACGATGTCGCCCGAGGAGTAGCCGAGACGGTCGTAGTTGTCCTCGACGGCAACGAGCGGGCGTCGTCGTTGCACATCGACAGCGCATTCCCAGGTCGGGGCCAGGGCCTCGACGACCTCGTCGAGCAGGATCTGCATGGCGTGTGGGCCTTGGCCCGGGTCGGACAGGTCGCGTAGCTGCAGGGCGGCGCACAGCTCGTGCGCAGTAAGCAGGTTGGTCACGGTGGGTTCCTCTCGTCGGCGGGATGGGGATCAACCCCCGGCCGACGGTGCCGTGACGGCTACCGGCAGACCTCGAAGCCCTCACGGCCGCTCAGCGGCCGGGGGCGGATAAACGGAATCGAGGAGCGCGGCATGGGTCGAGGTTAGCGCCGCAGCAGACACGCCACCAGCAAGTTCGACGGGGGTTGGCGCGTCCAGAATCGGCATGACCACGCTGATCGCGGCTATATGAGTGCACGACCGGACATGCACCGTCGATCAAGGACACCTATGCTGCGCGGTCATGGTGTCTTTCATCCGGAATGTCTCGTTCGACTGCCCTGATCCCTACGTCTTGGCCCACTTCTGGAGCGAGGTGGTCGGCCACCCTGTAGACCCGGATTTCGTTCGCGGCGACACCGAGGTCGTCATCGAACCACCGGGAAGGCCCCGGCTGTTCTTCCAGGCCGTTCCCGAGGGAAACGCGGCGAACCAGAACCGATTCAACTGCCCGAGCTGGGGCGGCCTGGCATTTCCAAGCTGGTCTGTCGAACAGTTGGCGGACGGCTGGGCCCACCTGCTGAGGTGCTTGTTGCACTGATATCGGAACAGCCTGGGCGTGATAGAACGACGGGTCTCCAGTTAACGGCAAGTGCCCCCGCAAGTGTGGCCACAGTGAGGCCCGCCCACAGAACGGCCGGGCCGATCTCAAGCAGCCCCATGAGAGTGGCCGGGGCGAAGGCCATACCGAGTCCGCTGGACAGTTGGAAGCGCACCAGAGCGCGGCCAAGTTGCGCCGGCGGCGTGCTCGCGATCACGAGGGCGGTTCCGCTTCCGGTGTAGAGGATTTCGCCCATCGTATAGACGACGCCGACTGCGGCGATGGCCACCGCCCCCATCGCTTCGCCCATCCAGAAGCCCAGGTAGGACAGTCCGAGCACAACCCCCGAGGCGGCGAAGACCGTGCCCCGAGCCGACTTTGACAACCATTTGACGATGGGTACCTGGAACAGGATCACCAGCACGGTGTTGCCCACGAACAGAGCCGCAGGCCAGACGGCGCTCGCCTGCATCCGGGTCACGAGCAGGGCCGGCAACACTACCTCGAGCACACTGAAGCACATGGCGAAGGGGACGTTGGCCACGAGCAGCACGGCCATGGTGGGCGCCGTGCCGGGGTCATGGTCGTGCATTGGCTCCGCGGTAGTCACCCTTGTCGACAGCGCGAGCCCGCCTGCGACAAGGAATGCCAAGGCGGTGACAGCCATGAGTGCGTTCAGGACATTCCCGCTGCCGGCCACAGCGATCATCGCGAGGAGCGCGCCCACGCCGAGCCCGGCGTTGCGCACCGAGCGCGTCATCGCGAGCGCAGCGTCGCGTTCGCGCCCCTGCTTGAGCGCTGCCACCACCGCCGCGTGCGCCGCGGGGAAGGCCTGACCGCCGACTCCCAACAGGACCGACGCGGCGGCGAAGGTGATGAATCCGCGACCCGCGAGCAGCACTGCTACGCCCATGACACGTACGAACAGCGTTGCCGCGACCGCTGTCGACCGCGCCCCGCGGTCAATCCACCGCCCCAGGAGTGGGAGTACGGCAAGTCCCGCCAGCAGGCCCGCCGAGAGCGCAACGCCAGCCTCTCCCACCCCCAACCCGAGCACGGTCACGGCATAGAGCACCAGGAACGGCCGCAATATCCCGCCGCCCACCGAATCGACCACCAGGGCCACCACATATCTACGCACGCGATCGAATCTGCCCACACGCCCGCCAGGCCGCTCGTGGGTTGACGGGGATCATCAATCGACGCGCTATGGTGCTGGGCAGCGGGCATCATTGGCGCGTGGCCCTCACGATCGACATCACCGGCGTGGCGCAGGAGCGGTTCCTCTTCACGCCGTCGCCGCTGGCCGAGTTGACCTCGATGCTGCATGCGCTCTCCGAGCCAGGCCATCACCCAGCACTGCACGGCTGGATCGCGGCCACCTCCGCCTCACTCAAACCAGAGCTCAGTGAGCGTCTGATCGAGGCCGACTTCCTCTGGCGGTCCGCGCGCGCCGACTTCTTCGTGCCTGGGCGGCCGCGGGCTACGCTGGCCGGAGAGCTGGATGAGGTCGATCGGTTCGATGACGACGCATATGTGTTCTCAGCCCTGATCACTACGAGTTGCGGCTCAACGCCGCTGCGCCGGCTATTCTCCCGCGAGACGGCGCTTGAGCTAGCACTGGCGCGCGGCCCGCGGCAGGCCGAGTTCGCCGAGCGGCTGCTCGCCGACCCACCGCGTGTGCGGGCCTGGGTGCGGCGCCTGCTCGAGGATTGTGAGCAGGCGTTTTTCGCCGAGTCATGGGCACGGGTGCAGCACCAGCTCGCCGCGGACTCTCGGCACAAGGCGGATCTACTGGCGCATCACGGACTTTCGGCCATGCTCGACGCCGTTTCACCTTCGGTATCGCTGCAAGACAACCGGATCGTGGTCGACAAGCTTCAGGACAACGCGACCACCGCGCACGGCAGCGGGGTCACCTTCATTCCCTCGGCCTTCGGCTACCCGCACCTGCTTGTCGTGCACGCCCCGGGCTGGCGGCCCGTGATTCAGTACCCGGTCGCCGAGTCCGGCCTGCCCCATCCGGTCCCCCTGCACCTCGTGCAGCGGCGCATCGACGCGCTCGCGCACCCGGTGCGGCGCAGGCTCGCTCGCACCCTCGCCCGCGGCCCGCACACCACCGGCGAGCTCGCCGACGCATGGCAGCTGACCGCGCCCGAGGTCTCCCGGCACCTGGCCGTGCTCAAACAGGCCGGCTTGGTGACAGTTAGCCGACGCGGCCGATATGTGCTCTACCAGCTCGACCTCACGGTCTGCGCCCGTTTGGGCGCCGACTTCGTCGAGGCGATCCTGCGTTAGCTCGCTCGACGTCTTTCAAGCGGCCCTCGCCGGGCGATCCGGCGAGCCATCAACGACAGACCGCCGTCTCGGGTCGTCATGTACGGCTGAGATGATCGTGGCCATGCGGTTGGAGTCGCGGTGACGGCTACGTCGGATCGTGGAGTGGTGCCGGTACACGATTCGTTGGCGGTCTATCCCGGTACGTTCGATCCGTTCACCCCGGGGCACCGCGACCTGGTGGCCCGTGCCCGGGTGATGTTCGACCAGATCATCGGTTGCTGGCGGTGAACGCCGACAAGCGACCAACCGCCGAGGCCACGACCAGGGCCGTACGCGTGCGCGACGCCATACCGGCAGCCTGGGGCAATGTCGAGGTGGACACCTGGACCGGCCTGACCACCGCCTACTGCCTGCACCGCGGCGCCACGCTCATCGTCCGCGGCCTACGTACGGCCCCGGACCTTCGCCACGAGTACCAGCTCGCTGCGATGAACGAGCAACTCGGCATTCAGACCGTCTGGTTGCCGTCCCGTCCGCAGCTGGCCGCCACTTCGTCCACGGTCGCACGCGCATACCGCTCGGCACAGTCGGCCCGTCCGTCCCTGAACGCCGAAGAGTGACCCCCAGGGGCACCGGAACGGTGGCAACGCCTCGAGGTGGGATGCACTCTTCTCGGCCAGAAGCGGACGTGCGCGTCGGGCGTTCCAGCCGCCGCTACAGCGCGTCGTCGAGCCAGCCGTCCATCGCCGCTTGGCGGGATGTCTGCGCGCCCACCGGCAGAAGCGCGTGTAGATGCTCGTCGAGATCGCACGCACATCGGCACGACCGGACGCCGACCCGACCGAGCATCGCGACGTTGCGTAGCGCGCGACTCGCGGCAGATCCGGATGTTCATGATCACAGCTGGGCGCGGTTCGACCTGGATCCTCATCGGCCCAGCGTTCGGCCCGGGTTTGGCCGACCAAGCGACTTGCGGCACCCAGCGGCACACGACCGCCTGGACCTGCTCGGCGCGTCTGCGGGCCACCACGTCCTGCCCAGATCGGCGGTGAGGCGGAATGCAGGGCGTCAGTTGTCGCCGTCGAGGACGCTGCGCAGCTTGCGCGCGAAGGCCTCGGGTTGGCCGGGGTATCCGAACTCGCCACCGAGGAAGCCGCCGTGGTGGCTGGGGAACACCGTCGGCTGCTGGCCGAGCAGTTCGGCGACGGCCACCGATGTGCGCCCGGTGAAGATGCCCGCGGATTCCTCGCCCACGGCGATCACGATGCGTGTCGGCGCCGCGGCCAGCGCCTCCAGGTCGAGACGGTAGCTACTGACCGCCCAGGACCGGTCGGACAGCAGCGGGTCATCACGGGAGCCGTCGTCCTCGCTCGGCATCCCGAACTGGCCCGGATCCGGCGCGGGCTGGGCGAAGTAGTCGTCGGTGAACTCGCCTCGCCAGGACGTCATGGCGATGAAGGCCGCCATGCCGGCATTCGACCCCCTGGCCTCGTAGGCGTCCCGAGCGCTGGCGCGGGCGCGCTCGGCAGCCTCGGCATCGGGCAGCACCGAGATGAGTGGTGGCTCGTGGGCCACCATCGTCGTCACGTCGCCTGGGTATGCCGTCACCAGTGCGAGCGCAGTGATCGCGCCGCCGCTGCTGGCGAACATCTCGACCGGTCCAACACCGAGCGCCTCGATAACGGCGTGCACATCGGCGGCCTGGACCGTGGGGGCATGGTCGATGCGACCGTCCTTGCGGCTGCTACGGCCAAGACCGCGTGGGTCATAGGTGACCACGGTGCGATCGGGGAAATACGACGCCAACGTGGCGAATCCGCTGGCGTCCATCGGCTGGCCGATCATGAACAGCGGTGGACGTCCGTCGGCCGTGGGCAGCGGGCCGTGCACGTCGTAGACGATGTCGGCCTCGGCGGTCTCCAGCATGTGCGTGTTCGTCATGAAAGCGTTGACCCCTCCCGTGGTGAAAACTCACCGGACCCTGCGCCCACGTGCCGGCACCGAGCCTGGCACCCCGTTTGACCTGCCCCTTCAGATTTCTCTCGACGAGCATGCCCGGACGCGATGAGTTCCGCCGATACCGCTGGTATGTACCGGCGAGCATCGACCGAAGGGACATCCATCGTGAGCGTCATCGCTATCCAGTTCATCACCCTAGACGGGATCGTGTCCGATCCGGACGGATCCGGGGGCACCCCGACGGGCGGTTGGGCGTTTCGGCACGGCCCCGAAACCGTCGCCGGAGACAAGTTCCGCCTCGGGAACCTGCTCGACGAGGGCGTCATGCTGCTGGGCCGCACCACCTGGCAGCTGTTCTCCCGGATCTGGCCCGGACGCGACGACCCGTTCTCCGCGCGTATGAACGCCGTGCCCAAACTGGTGGCCTCCCGCACGCTGACCGACACCTCGGCGTGGGCGAATTCCCGGCTCATCGACGGTGGCTTGATCGAGGTCGTCAAGCAGGAGCGGCGCGATGTCATCATCACCGGCAGCGTCAGCGTCGTGCACACACTGATGGCCGAAGACTTGATCGATGAATACCGGATGCTGACCTTCCCCACGATCCTCGGCAGCGGGCGGCGGCTCTTCCCGGCCGACGGCCCGCCCGCCTACCTGGAAACCCTGTCCGCGGAGCGGGCCGGTGCCGCCGTCCTCACGCGATACGGCAGAGCCACTCGGTGACGACTCGTTTCTCGTCCTCTACGAGACGCGGGCCGACCCAAAACATTCGATCGGCACTACCGGCAGCTCCACGACCCGCTCGGCTAAGGCGTGTTTCATATGCCGGTCAGAGCCACTCGGTGATGATGGTGATGGTCAGGACGGCTTGGAAGCGGACTGCCAGTTTTTCGTAGCGGGTGGCGACGCCGCGGTGGCGTTTGAGGCGATTGATGCTGTTCTCGACGGCGTGGCGTAGCCGGTAGAGGTCCTTGTCGAACGCGGGTGGGCGGCCGCCTTTGGAGCCTTTGGCCTTGCGGTGGGCGTCTTGGTCGGTCTTGCTGGGGATGCATGCCTTGATCCCGCGTGAGCGCAGGTATCGGCGGTTGCCGCGGCTGGTGTAGGCCTTGTCGGCCAGGACCAGGTCGGGGCAGGTGCGGGGCCGACCGACACCGAGGCGGGTCACGCGGATGCGGCGCAGGACGGGGATGAACTGCGGGCTGTCACCACGGTGCCCGGCGGTCACGGTCAGGGAGAGGACTTTCTGTCCCTGCTCGCAGGCCAGATGAGTCTTGGTGGTCAGGCCGCCCCTCGATCGGCCCAGCGCATGGTCGGCGGGCTCGTCGTGCACGCCGCCAGGTGGTTCTTTCTGCAGATGCCCGTGTGTGCGGGCGCCGGCGGCGTGCTGGTGAACGCGGCTGGTCATCGAGTCCACGCTCACCGTCCATGCGATCCGGTCCTGCGCGTCGCCGGCAGCCTGCAACGCGGACAGGATCTTGTCCCAGGTCCCGTCACGTTGCCAACGGCGGAACAGGCCGTAGACGGTGGGCCAGGGCGCGTACTCGGCCGGGACGTCGCGCCACGGGGCTCCGATCCGGATCCGCCACCGGATCCCGTCGATGAGCTGTCGTTTCTCCCACTTCGGCGGACGACCTGTCGTCGGCGCGGCAGGCAGCAGCGGGGCCAGGACAGCCCACTGCCTGTCGGTCAGGTCATGCCGCCTCGTCACCGCTACGCTGGGCACGAGGTCTCCGGTATGAAGTTCTTGCTTGGTCGCAGAACCAGATACCGGAGACCTCTTCAGTTATCGATCACCGCCACGCCGCAACTTCGTGGGGACAGCCCGACTTACGAAACACGCCTTAGCTTGATCTTTAACCTGTGCGGCGTGGACGGGGATTGACGGACTTCGTCTTCTTTGTAGCCGGTGTTTTGGCCTTCGTGGTGGTCGCGGTGTGGAC
>NZ_JBIAIL010000050.1:0-43343 GCF_042871425.1 Micromonospora sp. NPDC005806
GTCAGAAGGGTGTTGATGTCTGTCGTCACAAACGGATCATCAACACCCTTCCCCCGTCTCCGCAGCCCCGAATGACTTCGGACTTACTCGTCTAGGTCAGTAGACCAGGGCCTGGGCACCCTCGGCCATCGCCTCCTCGACGAAGACCGCGGCGCCGGCGATGCGTACGCCGGGGATGACGTCGTCCTGGCCGATGTCCCGGCGGGCGGCGCACTGGGTGCAGGCGGTCACCGTGCCGGTGGCCAGGATCACGTGCAGCAGCTCACCGAGCGGCGCGGAGTGCGGCAGCTCGAACTCCTGCGCCCGGCCGGGCAGCGCGAACCAGGTCGACTCCCCGGTCAGCCAGAGCGACACCTCGACCCCTGCGGCGGCGGCGGTGGCGGCGACGGTGAAGGCCTGTGCGCAGCGCTCGGGGGCATCCGCGCCGGCGGTGGCCTTGACGACGAGAGTGCGGGCCATGACGCCAGCATAGGATGACCGGGATGGTTACCGAGATCGGGTTCGTCAGCCTGCTGGTCGCCGGCCTGGGCGCGCTCGCCGGTGGCCTGGTCTATCTGGCCGTGAAGATCTCGAGAGGAAAATGGTGAGCGAGAACCCGCTGCAGCCGCCGTGGCTGAACGCGCCGCCGGTCGACCCGTACCCGTACGAGGAGAGCCACGACCTGCGCGTCGGCCCGAAGCTGCACCGGAGCCTGGACGGCCTGCTGCCGTACATCGGGGTGTGGCGCGGGCGGGGCCGGGGCGGGTTCCCCACCATCGAGGACTTCGACTTCGCGCAGGAGATCCGGATCAGCCACGACGGCCGGCCGTTCCTGTGCTACGAGTCCCGCGCCTGGATCCTCGACGAGCAGAGCCGCCCGGTCCGCCCGGCCGGTCGGGAGGTGGGCTGGTGGCGTCCGGTGCTGGACGGTGACCGGGTCACCGACGAGTTGGAGGCGCTGATGACCACGCCCACCGGCGTGATGGAGCTGCACATCGGCAAGCGCAAGGGCACCCAGATCGAGTTCGCCACCGACGCCGTGGTCCGGACGGCCACCGCGAAGGAGGTCACCGCCGGCGCCCGCCTCTTCGGCATCGTCGAGGGCGCCCTGCTCTACGCCCAGGAGATGGCCGCGATGGGCCACGCCCTCAGTCCCCACCTCTCCGCCCGCCTGACCCGCGTAGCCGGCTGACCCCCGCCGGCCCGTGCCCTCGGCCCGGGCCGACCACCCCGTCAACTCGTGGGGAAGCCGAGGAGTGCCTGGAGGGCGGGGGTCAGGTCGGTCCGCGGTGGGGGGACGCCGTCGAGCGTGCGGATCTCGGCCAGGCCGCGGAGGGACGAGGTGAGCCAGACTCCGTGGGCCGCGTGCAGCTCGGTGGGGCTGACCAGGCGCTCCTCCGCCGCCAGGCCGAGCTGGGGGGCGTGGTCGAGGAGCCAGCGGACGGTCACCCCGGGCAGCACTCCGGTCTCCGCCGCCGGCACCGTGCACAGCGTCGCCCCGCTCAGCCACACCACGTTGGCGCTCGGCGCCTCCAGCACGTACCCGTCGGTGGAGACCCAGAGCACGTCGTCCACGCCGCTGCGGGCCGCCCAGCGGCGGGCGGCGGTGCTCACCGCATACGAGGTGGACTTGACGCCGGTCGCGAGCCAGCCCAGCTCCGGGCGGGACCGGGCGGCCACCCCGAGCGGCAGGGTGGCCACGGTCACCCCGGCCCGCCGGGCCCGCTTCGCCGCCGCCGGCACCTCGCCCAGCGTGGCGTAGACGGTCGGTGGGCCGCCGCCTTCCGGGCCCCGGGTGCAGACCAGCCGCAGCGCCCCCTCCACCTCGGGCGGCCACCCGGCGCGGACCGCGTCGAGCAGCTCGACCAGTGTGCCGGTGGGCGGCAGGTCCAGCTCGACGGCCGCCGCGCCGGCCCGCAGCCGGGCCAGGTGCGCGTCGCGCAGCCAGGGCTCACCGCCGCGCAGGTGCAGGGTTTCGAAGAGGCCGTCGCCGTGCAGCACGCCCCGGTCGTCGCCGCGCAGCACCGCCTCCCCGGCCGAGACGACGCCCCGGCCCAGCACGGCCACCCGCGATGCCACCACGAGCGCCGAGCGTAGTGGCCTACCACCGCGGCGGCTGGTCCGGCCCGGCGGCCGAACTATGATCGGACGGTGTGCGAATCCTCCCTCGCGGAACTGCTCCGCTCCCGTGGGCTGCGGCTGACGGCCCAGCGGCAGCTGGTGCTCCAGGCCGTCATGGAGCTGGGGCACGCCACGCCGGAGCAGGTGCACTCGGCGGTGCGAGAGGTGGCCGCCGGGGTCAACATCACCACCATCTACCGCACGCTGGAGCTGCTGGAGCGGCTCGGCCTGGTGACCCACACCCACCTCTCGCACGGCTCGCCGACCTACCACGCGGCCGGTGAGCATCAGCACGTCCACCTGGTCTGCCGGGAGTGCGGCGCGATCGACGAGATCGATCCCGAGCTGCTCCGCCCGCTGGCCGACCAGCTGGCCGTGCACCGGGGATTCCAGGTCGACATCGGGCACGTGGCGCTCTTCGGCGTCTGCGGCCAGTGCGAGGACGGGGGACAGAAATGATCGACATCGCGGGAGCGGTGGCCGCCGAGGCGATCGACGAGGAGACCCGGGACCAGCCCGAGCCGGCCCACCGGGCGGCCGGGGTCGGCCCGGTCGCCGCCCACTACGGCGACCCGATGCGCGAGCAGCGCACCCTGGCCACCGGCGTCGGCCTGGTGGACCGCTCGCACCGGGGTGTGGTGGCCGTGCCGGGCGAGGAGCGGATCAGCTGGCTGCACACGCTGACCAGCCAGCACCTCGCCGGATTGAGCCCCTGGCAGGGCACCGAACTGCTGGTGCTGTCCCCGCACGGGCACGTCGAGCAGCACGCCATGGTCACCGAGGACGGCGAGACCACCTGGCTGGACACCGAGCCCGGAATGACCACCGGGCTGCTGTCGTACCTGGAGAAGATGCGGTTCTTCAGCAAGGTCGAGCCGCGCGACGTCACCGCCGACCACGCCCTGCTCTCGCTGGTCGGGCCGGAGGCCACCGGCGCGCTCGACACGCTCGGGGTCACCGGGCTGGCCGCGCCCGACCTGGTCGCGGTGCCGGGCCCGAAGTTCCGCTCCGGCGAGCTGCCACCACGACCCGGCCTGGTGTACGACGTGAAGCCGCTGCCGGTGGGCGGGTGGGCCCGCCGGGTGGCGCTCGGCGTGGACCTGCTGCTGCCCCGGGAGGCGATGACCCAGGTGGTGGACGAGCTGCGCGGCGCGGGCGTGCCGGTGGCCGGGCTGTGGGCGTACGAGGCGATCCGGGTGGCCGCCCGGCGACCCCGGGTCGGGGTGGACACCGACCACCGGACGATCCCGGCCGAGGTGGACCTGATCGCGCCCGCCGTCCACCTGGACAAGGGCTGCTACCGGGGACAGGAGACGGTGGCGCGGGTGCACAACATGGGCAAGCCGCCGCGTCGGCTCGTCCTGTTGCACCTGGACGGGGTGACCACCGACCAGCCGCCCGTCGCCGGTACGCCGGTCACCCTCGACGGCCGGGCGGTCGGCTTCGTCGGCACCGCGGTGCACCACCACGAGCTGGGCCAGATCGCCCTGGCCGTGGTCAAGCGCAACGTCGCCGACGACGCCCGGCTGATGGTCGGCGAGACGGCTGCCGCCATCGATCCGGCGTAAGGGATACCGTCTCGACGGCCAGGAGATGGAAAATCTTCTGTTTCCAGAGGCGGGGACGCGGAATTCTGCTGCACTCCGCCTGTCGACCGGAGGGGAGCCGGCGGTCTAGGATCCCGGCATGACGACAGGGACGTTGATCACGGTTGCCCCCACCGGCGCGGAGTCGGCCAAGGCGGAGGTGCCGGCACTGCCGGTGACCCTCGATGAGCTGCTGCTGACCGCCAAGGAGTGCGAGGCGCTCGGCGCCGCCGTGATCCACGTCCACATCCGCGACGACGAGGCGAAGCCCACCCTCGACCAGGGCCGGCTGCGGGAGACCGTGGTGGCCCTGCGGGAGAGCACCGACCTGATCGTGCAGCTCTCCTCGGGCGGCGCGGTGACCGACCCGGAGGCGGACCGGCTCGCCGTGCTGGACGCCGGCCCGGACATGGCCTCCTGCACCATGGGCACGGTCAACTTCGGCGACGACGTCTTCATGAACCGCTGGGAGTTCATCGTCGACCTGCACACCCGGATGCAGGACAAGGGCGTCGTCCCCGAGTACGAGATTTTCGAACTCGGCCACCTCACCGCCCTCCAGCGGCTGCTCGGCAAGTACGGGCTGCCGCACGGCGGGCACGTGCACGTCGACTTCGTGATGGGCGTGCCGGGCGGCATGCCGGGCACCACCGCGACCCTGGTCGCCGCCCAGCAGATGCTGCGCGACCTGCCGGAGGGCACCACCTTCTCGGCCACCGGGATCGGCCGCAGCACCATCCCGGTGATGCTGGCCTCCCTCTCGGCCGGCGGTCACCTCCGGGTCGGCATGGAGGACACGGTCACCTACGGCAAGGCCCGGCCGGTCGAGTCCAACATGCAGCTGGTCGCCCGCGCGGTCGGGTTCGCCCAGCTCGCCCAGCGCCCGCCGTTGACCACCACCGAGGCCCGGCAGCTCCTCGGGCGGTAAGTCGCGACCCGCCCGGCACCCCTGTACGCCCGCAGCCGACGCCGCTGGTCACCCCGGTGCCGGGCCCGCCGAGCCCGTCGGTACCGTCCACCTTGTGGGAAAGACGTACGAGGGCGGCGTGCCGCTCGCCGAAGTGGTCCGGTCCGGGTTCGTGGAGGGCGTCCACCGTGGTTCCGTGGTGGTGCTCGACGCTGCCGGCGCGCCGGCGGCCGGGACGGGGGACATCACCTCGCCGATCTTCCCCCGCTCGTCCAACAAGCCGATGCAGGCGATCGGGATGCTCCGGGCCGGGCTGCCGCTGACCGACCCGGCCGACGTGGCGCTGGTCTCGGCCAGCCACGCCGGCGAGGAGTTCCACGTGGAACGGGTCGGTGCCCTGCTGCGCCGTGGCGGACTGGGCGAGGAGGCCCTGCACTGCCCGCCGGACCTGCCGGTCGGTGACGCGGCCCGGGAGGCGGTGCTGCGGGCCGGGGGCGGGGCGCGGCGGATCCAGATGAACTGCTCCGGCAAGCACACCGGGATGCTGCTCACCTGTCTCGCGGCCGGCTGGCCGCTGAACGGGTACTGGCAGCCCGAGCACCCGCTCCAGCAGCGGCTGGCCGCCGCGATCGAGGAGCTCACCGGGGAGCCCGCGGCGGCGGTCGGGGTGGACGGCTGCGGCGCGCCCGTGCTGGCCGTCTCGCTCACCGGGCTGGCCCGGGCGTACCTGCGGCTGGTCACCGCCGAGCCCGGCACCGTCGAGCGGACCGTGGCCGACGCGATGCGGACGTACCCGGAGCTGGTGGGCGGCACCCAGGCGGACGACACCCGGCTGATGCGCGGCGTACCGGGGCTGCTGGCGAAGGTCGGCGCGGAGGGCGTCATCGCGGCGGCGGTCCCGGGGGTCGGCGCGGTCGCCCTCAAGATCGACGACGGCGCCGGGCGGGCCCGGATGCCGGTGCTGGTCGCGGCGCTGCGCCGGCTCGGCGTCGACGCCCCGGTGCTGGCCGAGTACGCCGAGCTGCCGCTGCTCGGCGGCGGGCTGCCGGTGGGCGCGATCCGCCCGGTCTGGTGACCCGGGCGCCGGTTGCGCTTCGGTGGTGGCGGCACCCGCGTCCCGGCACATGAGTCGAGAGCGATATGCCTCTGAGACATGTTCATGTCTCAGAGGCATATCGCTCTTAGGTCTTGTGCCGCCCGGCGTTGTCCGAGCGGACGGCTCGCCGGCAGGACGCGGTCGCGCCCCCGGTCTCCGTCGCCCGGGTCGGCCGCGACCGATTTGGCCTGCCGGGCCTGGCCACGGTTTCGACGGGGCAGGCCGGCAGGTCGGATGAGTCAGCCGGGCGGACCATGTCGGCCGACTCCGCTCAGGGGAGAAAGTCGAGCAGGGCGGCGTTGACCGGCTCGGGCTTCTCCAACGGGAGCAGGTGGGCGGTGTCCGGGACGTCCGGCAGGCGGACGCCGTGCGGCGCCTCGGCGGCGATCCGGTCGGCCAGCCGGCGGATGTCCGCGAGGTCGTCCGCGCCGGCCCCGACCAGCACCGGCATCCGCAACTCGCTCAGTCGGTCGATCGCCGGCGGGTCGAGCTCGCCCACCTCGACGGCGCTGAGCGCCTGCTCGGCGGCGAGCGCCCGGCGGTCCATCTCCTCGGCGAACCGGATCAGCTCCGGATCGACGTCCTCCGGCTTGCGGGTCGGGCCGACCACCCAGAATCGGACCTCGCCGGCTGCGGTGGCGGCGAAGTCCGCCGGGTCCACGTCGCCGACCAGCTCCTCCCAGAGCTGCTCGGTCTCCTCGGACCACTCGTTGCCGGAGACCGGGGCGCCGAAGAGGGCCAGCGCGGAGATCCGCTCCGGGTACGCCAGCGCGGTGTCGACCGCCACCCTGCCGCCGAACGAGCAGCCGACCAGGGCGGCCCGCTCGACGCCCAGCGCGTCCAGCAGGCCGATCACGTCGTCGTGGTGCGCGAACGGGGCGGGTGGCAGCTCCGAGTCGCCGTAGCCGCGCAGGTCGGGGACGATCACCCGGTGCCGGGTGGCGAGCGCGGTCAGCTGACCGCGCCACATCCGCCGGTCCGCGATGCCGGCGTGCACCAGCACCACCGGGCTGCCATTACCGGCCTCGTCGTACGCGAGTTGCGCGCCGTTGACTTCGATCGTTGCCACGGGGGCACCGTACGGACCGGACACCCGGTACGCAACCGACTAGCTGAGACCCTGCTAACTCTGGCAAGCATTTTGCTTGCAGCAGCTAGCGCCCCGAGATAGCGTGGAGCCATGGCCACCGGTAAGGACCTACCCGACGTCGGCGGGTTCATTCGCGACCTGCGCCGGAACGCGAAGATCTCGCTGCGCCAGCTCGCCGAGCAGGCGGGTGTCAGCAACCCGTATCTCAGTCAGATCGAGCGCGGCCTGCGCAAGCCGAGCGCCGAGGTGCTCCAACAGCTCGCCAGCGCCCTGCGCGTCTCCACCCCGGCGATGTACCTGCGGGCCGGGCTGCTCGACGACCGGGAGGGGCAGGGTGTGCTCGCCGCGATCGCCGTCGACCCCGAGCTGACCATGGCCCAGAAGCAGTCGCTCACCCAGATCTACGAGACGTTCCGCCGGGAGAACGCCCGGCTCGCCGAGGCCACCGCGGCGGCTCAGGCCGCCACCGAGCCGGTCCCGCCGGCCGCCGAGCCGAAGAGCGCGCCGCAGGCCCCGGCTACCGTCACGCCGGCCGCGACCGGCCCCACGACACCGGACGGCACCCCGACCGAGGCGGTTCTCGAGTCGGTCGCCGTCACCGAGGCGGGCACCACCCCCGCCCCGACCACCGCCCCCGAGAAGAGGACCGCCCGCAGGGTGGTCCGTAAGGCCGCCGGTGCGGCCGAAGAGGAGAAGTGATGACCCAGCCGAAGACCAACCGCATTCCGGCCCCGATCTACGCCGCCGCCGGCGCCGGCGAGCTGGCCCTTCAGCAGCTCCGCAAGCTCCCCGCCGTGGTCAGCGACCTCGGCACCAGGGTCGTCGCCGAGTTCGGCGGCAAGGCCGTCGTCACCGGCGTCGAGCTGCGTCAGAAGGCGACCGAGACGCTGAAGACCGCCAACCTGACCGCGACCGAGCTGCGGGAGAAGGCCGGCTCGACCGACCTCGACCTGGACAAGCTTCGCGAGGCCGCGGCCCGCAACGCCGCCGCCGTGCTGGCCGGCGCCCACGCGGCCCAGGAGCGCGCCCTGGCGGGCGCCCAGGTCGCCCAGGCCCGGGCCCTCGCCACGTACGCCGAGCTGGTCGCCCGCGGGGAGCGGGTCGTCGGCACCGGCGTGCTGGAGGCCGCCGACACGGTGAACGCCGACATCGAGGCGACCGAGGCGGTGACCGCGCCGGCCACCACCGAGGTCGCGAAGCCGGCCGCGGCGCCGAGCCCGGCCGAGGTGGCCGAGGCCGTCGAGGCCAAGCCGGCCGCCGTGAAGCGGACCCGGGCCACGAAGGCCACCGCCGCCAAGGCCGCCGCGAAGGCCGCCACCCCGTCGGCGAAGCTGCCGAAGACCACCAAGCGGACCCGCCCCTCCGCCGAGTGAGTCGAACCTGGACCGAGACCCCGGACGGCGTCCTGTCGGACGTTTCCGGGGTCTCGGCATAAGCTTGGCCACATGGCCTACGCCGCGCCGCTGTTCTACGTGGAAGTCCGCATCTGGATCGAGCTGATCCTGATCATCTTCGCCCTGGTCATCGAGGGCGTCTCCCTGGTGCACGCGATCACCCAGCGGTCCGACGCGTTCACCGCGATCGGCACGCTGCCCAAGGGGGGCTGGATCGCCATCCTGGCCGTCCTGATGGTGCTCACCCTGTTCGGTGTCGGGGGTTTCGGGGGCGGCGCGCTGGGCATCTTCGGCCTGATCGGCATCGCGGCGGCACTGATCTACCTGCTGGACGTCCGGGTCGGGCTGCGCGACCTGCATGACGGCCGAGGCTCCTGGTGAGAGGCTTCCGCTGGCCACCGCCGCCCGACGGCGGCCCGCGCACCTGGGGCCCGGGCCCCGGCGCCCCGCGCACCGGCCGGCCGGCCCTGCCCGAGCCGGAGACCGAGCTGGTCACCACCCCGCACGGGGTACGGCTGGAGCGGCTGGTCACCGGCGCCGGCGAACCGGTGACGGTGTTCGCGCACGGGCTGGGCAACGGTATCGCCACCACCCGCCCGTTCGGCAGCGCGGTCACCGGCCGCCGGATCTTCTTCCAGTTCCGCGGGCACGGCCGCTCCGACTCGCCGCCCGGTCTGTGGACCTATCTGGACCTCGCTCGGGACCTGCGGGCGATCGCGGACCTCGGCGGAGCCAACCGGGCCTTCGGGGCCAGCCTGGGCGCGGGCGCGCTGTGCCGGCTGCTCGCGGAGAGCCCGGAACGCTTCGACAAGCTGGTCTTCTTCCTCCCTGCCGTGCTCGACACCCCGCGCGGCGAGGTCGCCCGGGCCCGGCTGACCGACCTGCTCGACGCCGTGGCCGACGGCGACGCCTCGGCCCTGGCCGACGTGGTGTCGCTGGAGCTGCCGCCGTCGGTCCGCAACACCCCGGCCGGCTGGGCGTACCTGCGGCAGCGGCTGGACCAGTTGCTCCGGGACGGGCTCGCGCCGGGGCTGGCCAGCCTGCCGGAGCAGGCCCCGTTGCGGGACGCCAAGGCGCTCGCCGGGGTCACCGCGCCGGCGCTGGTGATCGGCTGCGCCGGCGACGACCTGCACCCGGCGTCGGTCGCCGAGCAGTTGGCCGCCGCGCTCCCGCACGCCACCCTGCACGTGTACGACCGGCCGGGCGTGCTCTGGACGGAACGCGCCGACCTGCGGGAGCGGATCTCGACGTTCCTCAACGGGTAACGTGCCCAGTCATGGGCGTCACACACCACGGCCGTACGCACCGCCTCGACCTCGCCGACCCCACCCTGCGGGAGTGGGAGTGCACGGTGCTGGCGGCCGATCCCGAGCAGGGCATCGTGCTGGACAGGTCGGCCTTCTACCCGGGCGGTGGCGGGCAGCCGCCGGACCACGGGGTGCTGCTCTGGCAGGGGGTGCAGACCCGGATCGTGGGCACCCGCAAGGGCGACGACCTCCGGCTCATCCCGGCCGAGGGTGACCCGGTGCCGCCGGTCGGCACCGCCGTCACCGGCGCGGTCGAGGACGCCCGGCGCACCATGCTGATGCGGACCCACTCCGGGTTGCACGTGCTGTGCGGGGTGGTCTTCCGCGACTTCGGCGCGCTGGTCACCGGCGGCAACATGGAGCCCGGCGAGGCGCGGATGGACTTCAACCTTCCCGAGGTGCCACCGGACTTCAAGTCCCGGATCGAGGAGCTGGTCAACGCCGAGGTGGCCGCCGACCGGTCGGTCGCCGTCCGGGTGCTGCCCCGGGCGGAGGCGCTGGCCCTGCCGGACATCATCCGTACCCAGTCCAACCTGATCCCGCCCGACGAGCAGGAGGTCCGGATCGTCGACATCGTCGGGCTGGACGTGCAGGCCGACGGCGGCACCCACGTGGCGTCCACCGCCCAGGTCGGCAAGGTCCAGGTGGTCAAGGTGGAGAGCAAGGGCCGGGCCAACCGCCGGGTGCGGGTGCGCCTGGCGGACTAGCCAGCGGAGCCGCCTGGCGGACCACGGTCAGTCCGGTGTGCGTCGCACGGGCCTTCTGCCGGTTGCCGCAGCGTTCCATCGCGCTCCAGCGCCCACCGGCCGTGAGGTGCCCACGAAGACCAGGTAGCAGTCGTGCGCGCCGGGCGGTCGGGTTGGTGGGTCATGCCAGCGAAACCTCACGGAAGTACGACAGTGCGGTGACCTCGGCGGCGCGGGGATTGGCTAGCGTCGGCGGGCGTGGCCGACATGTTGAACTTCGCCGGGCGCCTCGCGGCAGCCTACGTCGTCTATGCCTTTGGTGGGCTGCTGCTGTTCCTCGCTGATCTGGTCGTGTTCTCGGTGCTGGCGCGCCTGCTCGGGGCGCTAGCGTGGCTGGCGGTCACGGGCTGGGGTGTACTTGCCCTCGCCTACGCGGCACTTACCGTCGGTCTCGTCTCGCACCTCACCCTCCGGGTGGCCCCACAACTGCACCCCGCCGACCTGGTCCGCCAGCGGCGGACGGTATGGCTGGGCGGCGCGCCGCTCGCGGCAGGGGCGCTGGTCGGCGCCCTGATCTGGGTAGCAGGCAACGGCCCCGACGCCGGGCTGTTGATTCTTGACGCCAAGCAAGGTGAGGCCGAGGCCATGGCGATCTGGGGCGCGCTGGGCACGATGGCAGGGACGGCGACCGCGCTGGTGTACGCGGTCGCGGTGCTCGTGGTCCGGCCGAGGCGCTGACTCGGCCACCAGTCGGGCCCGCGAGTGCCCGGTACGTTCCGCCAGCCCGTGGAAAGCTCCGCGGTCAGCTACCAATCGACCATGTATCGTGCGCTGCCATGACTGATGTCGTGTACCTGGCGCGCCGTTTCGTCGATGACGTATGGAGGCGGGCGTCGGCGTGTATCGGCAAGGATCGGGCACATGCGGCGTAAACGGCTCAATCGTAGCGTCTTGGCGGTCCTGTTCGGCCTACTCATCGCCGTGCCGGCCACCCTCCTCACGGTGGCGTCGCCGGCATCCGCCGAGAGCGACGGATGCTGTCAGGTGAGCATCGACAACCTGCCCGCGCAGTTCCCCAGCGGAGGCGACCCCACGCCCTTCACCGTGCACGTGGTCAACCAATCCCAGGAGATCCTCCGCTACCTCGACGTGTCGTTCCTGCTACAGGCGGATGGCCTCGTCGGTGACCTGGTGGACTTGCAGCGTCAGCGCATCTCCGGCGGACCGCACGACGTAGGGACGTTCACCCAGCGCGGTGTGCACAGCGGTGCCGTCACCGCAACCGAGCAGATCGACTTCGGGGTGCTCGCGCTGCCGCCCGGCGGCGGACTGAACATCACCTACCAGCTGTCATTCAACAAGAAGTTGCCGAGCATCGCACTGACGCTGTCGATGCAGGTGCAGCCCAGACGGGACGGCAAGGGCGTCAGCTCGGCTGGCCCATACCACACCTCGATCGTGGCGGCGGGACAGCCGATCCGGACTCAGCCGGCTTCGACGCCGACTCCGTCACCGATGGTCAGCGATTCCCCGATATCGACCGACGGCACAGCTCCAATCGACCAGTCACCGCTCGCCGGTGCCGGCTCGTCAGGCGGCGGTGGCTCGCTGGCCTGGCTGGCGTACACGATCGGCGCGCTGCTGTTGCTCGTTGGGATCGGCGTGATCGGCACGCTGGTGTGGCGGCGCGGACCTCTCCATGCCGAGACCGATTGGGACGAACCGCAGCGGTACGGCCAGCCGGCATACCCGCACGCGCCAGCCCAGGTCGCCGGCTACGAGGTGCCGAGGCAGGCTGGTAGCCCCGGCGTGTACGGCACGCCCGGCCGTCACACGGCACCGACCGCGCAGTACCCGATCCCGCAGGACCCCTACGCCGATCTGGATCAAACCTGGGTCGACCCGGCCGCCGGTCGGTGAGTCCGGCCGCTGTGTGCGGCAAGGAACAGCACCTCACCTAAGGGCGACGGCTTTCATGCCGTTCGCCGCCTCGCCGCCTCGCCGGACCAGCGCTCGGGCACGATCGGCGCTCGGGTGGGGACCGGCGACGGCCTAATACCGTCGGCGATGGTCGCGGCAGCGGCGGCCGGGCCGATGCCCACGACCTCAATCAGGCCTGCCGCCACCGCCGCGAAAGGGGCGATCTGCGCCAACGAGTTCGACGTGCAGTGACGGGTCAGCGCGGCAGGTGGGCCGCCCGGACGTCGAGCAGCCAACGCTCCACGGTCTCCTCGTCCGGGCGCTCCGGCAGTGGCGTACGGATCCGGTCGAAGTCCCGCTCGGCAGCCGCCACCAGCGCCTCCGCCTCGTCCAGCGCCCCGCCCGCGACCCGCTCGCCGAAGGCCCGGAACCACTCGGGATCGGCCAGCCGGATCTCCAGCACGCCGGTCTCGTAGAGCACCCGCCCCTGGTGCAGCAGCCGGGCCAGGTGCCGGGCGTGCTTCGCCGACCGCCGCCGGCCACCCAGCGAGGAGTCGCGGGTGGTCAGCTTCCGGAACTGCTGGGTGGCGTACCCGACGTAGGCGTCGCGGACCCGGGGCGCGCTCAGGAAGGCCGAGCGGATCGCGATCAGCCGCTCGCCGTGCTCGGTCCGGGTCTCGTAGCAGTCGTCCGGCAGCCACATCAGCTCCGTGGCGGTCGGGTTGCCGCTCAGCGCTAGGCGGGCGTACTTGCGGGCCTCGTGCAGGGTCACGTCCGGCTCGGTGGTGACCACCGACTCCCGAGGCGGGTGCAGGCCGTGGAACGCCACGGTCGGCGCGGCGAAGACGCCGATCCGGTCCACGTCCGAGCCGGGGCCGGCCAGCCCGTACGCGACCGAGCCGACGATCCCGGAGAGCAGCAGGTGCATGCCGGCCATGATGACGGATCCGGATCACCCGGAAAACCGGACTTCGGCTGTCAGGTATCGGTGGCACGGTGGGCGTATGACGAAACCGCTGACAGGAAAGATCGCGCTCGTCGCCGGGGCGACCCGGGGGGCCGGCCGGCAGATCGCCGTGCAGCTCGGCGCCGCCGGGGCCACCGTCTACGCCACCGGCCGGACCACCCGCGAGCGGCGTTCCGAGATGGACCGGACGGAGACCATCGAGGAGACCGCCGAGCTGGTCACCGCCGCCGGCGGCACCGGCATCGCCGTGGCGGTCGACCACCTCGACCCCGACCAGGTACGCCGCCTGGTCGAGCGGATCGACGCCGAGCAGGGCCGGCTCGATGTGCTGGTCAACGACATCTGGGGTGCCGACCCGCTGATCACCTGGGAGAAGCCGGTCTGGGAGCAACCCCTCGACGCCGGGTTCCGCACCCTGCGGCTGGCCGTGGACACCCACATCATCACCAGCCACTTCGCCCTGCCGCTGCTGATCCGCAACCCGGGCGGCCTGGTCGTCGAGATCGGGGACGGCACCAAGGAGTACAACGACGCCGAGTACCGGCTCTCGGTCTTCTACGACCTGGCGAAGGTTTCCGTGAACCGGCTCGCCTTCACCCAGGCGCACGAGCTGGCGCCGCACGGCTGCACGGCGGTCGCGCTCACCCCCGGCTGGCTGCGCTCGGAGGCGATGCTGGAGCACTTCGGCGTCACCGAGGCCAATTGGCGCGACGGTGCGGCGAAGGACCCGCACTTCGTCATGTCGGAGACGCCCGCCTTCGTCGGGCGCGCGGTGGCCGCCGTGGCCGCCGACCCGGACCGAGCCCGCTGGAACGGCGCCTCCGTCGACGCCGGCAGCCTCGCCCAGGTGTACGCCTTCACCGACCTCGACGGCACCCGCCCGCACTTCCTCCGCTACCACGATGAGGTGATCAAGCCCGGTAAGCCGGCGGATGACACCGGCTACCGCTGACCGACGTCGGGCTGGTCCGCGTAGAGCGCCGCCGACCGGCGGGCCGCCTCGGCGAAGCGGGCCCGCAGCTCGGGCGGGTCGAGCACCTCGACCTCCGGGCCGAGCCCGAGCAGCACGGTGTACGCCACCGGCACGGACTCGACGGGCAGCCGGGTCACCACCCACCCCTGCCCGTCGGGTTCGCCCGCGCCGGCCACCGCCTCCGCGTACGCGAACGGGGCCTCCGCCACGTGCCGGAGCGCGCGCAGGCCGGCGGGGCTGAGCCGGACGGTGACCTCGGCCCGCAGCATGCTGCGCAGGAATGCCTCGGCCTGCTCCCGCCAGTACGCCCCGAGGTCGAAGCCCTCGTCCCGGTCGAAGGTCTTGTCGCCCGCCGCCACGCCGACCACCCGGTCCACCCGGTACGTGCGGTACCCGTCTCCGACCCGGCCGACCAGGTACCAGATGCCGCTCTTCAACACCAGCCCGTACGGCTCGACCGTGCGGGTCACCTCCTGCTCGCCGCGCCGGTAGCGCAGGTCCACCACCCGGTCCCGCCAGGCCGCCCGGGCCAACTCGGCCAGCCACGCCGGCGGCGGCGACTCGCGGAACCAACCCGGCACGTCGAGGTGGAACCGCTGCCCGGTCCGGGCGGGCGCGTCCCGCAGGCTCGGCGGCAGCGCGGCGAGCACCTTCAGCTCGGCCGCGGCCACCGCGTCGGCCAGACCCATGTCGCCGGCCGGGCCGGGGAGCCCGGCCAGGAAGAGCGCCTCCGCTTCGTCCCGGGTCAGCCCGGTCAGCCGGGTCCGGTAGCCGCCGAGCAGGCGGTAGCCGCCGGCCCGGCCCCGGTCCGCGTACACCGGTACCCCGGCGGCGGAGAGCGCCAGCACGTCCCGGTAGACCGTGCGCTCGGAGACCTCCAGCTCCCGGGCCAGCTCGGCGGCGGTCATCGTCTCCCGCGACTGGAGCAGTAGGACCAGGGAGATCAACCGGGACGCGCGCACCCGCCCATCCTGCCCCGCCCCGGCCCCGGTAGGGCTGTCCCCACCCCCGGAGATACGAGGTGACCGTGTGTCGCTCGGGCCGCCCGGTGACGAGGCTGAGGACATGCGAATTCACGGAGCTGGCGGACCGGTCGTCGAACTGGTCGATGTGGTGCGGAGATATGCCGGCGGCAGCGGGGCGCCCGCGCTGGCCGGCGTCACGGTGGCCTTCGCGGCCGGGACGTTCAGCGCGGTCATGGGGCCGTCCGGGTCCGGTAAGTCCACCCTGTTGCAGTGCGCCGCCGGACTGGACCGGCCGGACGGCGGCCGGATCCGGCTCGCCGGGCAGGAGCTCGGGACGCTGCGCGAGCCGAAGCTCACCCAGGCCCGCCGCCGACGGGTGGGCTTCGTGTTCCAGTCCTACAACCTGATGGACTCCCTGTCGGTGTGGCAGAACGTGCTCCTGCCGCAGCGGCTCGCCGGCACTCGACCCGACCGGACCTGGGCCCGTGAGGTGCTGCACCGGGTCGGCCTCGCCGGGCGGGAGAACGACCGGCCCGGGCAGCTCTCCGGCGGGCAGCGGCAGCGGGTCGCGCTCGCCCGGGCGCTCGCCGCCCGACCCGAGGTGATCTTCGCCGACGAGCCGACCGGAGCCCTCGACCTCGGTGCCGGCCGGGAGGTGCTCGCGCTGCTGCGCGAGGCGGTGGATGACCTGCGTACCGCGGTGGTGATGGTGACCCACGACCCGGCGGCGGCCGCGTGGGCGGACCGGGTCGTCTTCCTCGCCGACGGCCGGGTGGTCAGCGAACTGGCCGGCCCGACGGTTGAGACGGTGGCCGCCCGGATGACGGCGGTGACGGCCGCATGATCCGCCTCGCGATCGGAACGCTGCGTCGCCACCGCGGCGCCTACCTGGGCACCTTTCTCGCCGCGCTGCTTGCCGTGGCCCTGCTGGCCGGGGCCGGCCTGCTCCTCTTCTCGGTGCTCACCGCGACCCCGCCGGCCGATCGGTTCGCGGCCGCCAGTGCGGTGGTCTCCGGCGCCCGCGAGGTCACCCTCACCACGGCCACGGAGAAGCACAAGAAGGGCAAGACCAAGACCAAGACCAAGATCAAGACCGAGCGGCTCAGCGGGGCGGGCACGCTTCCCGCAGACCTCGCGCCCCGGCTGGCCGCGCTGCCCGGGGTGGCCCGTGCCGTCCCGGACGCCGCCTTCCCCGTCGAGCTGACCACCGCCGCCGGGTCGGTGCGCGGCGCCGACGCCGCCCCGGTGATCGGCCACGGCTGGTCGTCGGCGGCGCTCACCCCGTACCGGTTGCGCGCCGGACGCGTGCCAACAGCCGGCGAGGTGGTCGTGGATGCCGACCTCGCCGCCCGGGGCGGCCTCACCGTCGGGGACGAGGTTCGGATCACCACCCGCACGGGAGTGCACAGCCTGCGGCTGGCCGGCGTCGCCGCGCCCGCCGGACGGGATGCGCTGCCAGCCCAGGGCGCGCTCTTCCTCCCCGACAGTGAGGTGGCAAGGGTCTCCGGCCTGGCCGGCCCCACCGCGGTCGCGGTACTGGCCCAGCCGGGAGCCGACCGGGCGGCCCTGCTGGCGGCGGTCCGAGCCCACGCCGGGGACGCACCGGTACTGACCGGGGCGGATCGGGTACGCGGCGACCTGCCCGGGGCGCTGCCGGACTACCTCGGACCGATCTCCGTCTTCGGTTTCACCATCGGCATCACCGCCTTCGCCGCGATCTTCGTGCTCACCGGCACGGTGGCGCTCGGGGTCCGGCAGCGGCTGCGCGAGCTGGCGCTGCTGCGCACCATCGGGGCGACCCCGCGCCAGCTACGGCGGCTGCTCGGTGTGGAGAGCCTGGTGCTCGCCACCGTCGCCGCGCTGCCGGGGCTGCCGCTCGGCGTGCTCGTCGCGCACCTGGTGGCGGCCCGGTTCCGGCACCTCGGGGTGGTGCCGGTGCAGTTCACCGTACGGATCAACCCGGTGGTGCTGCTGCTCGCCGGGTTCGCCGGAGCGCTGGTCACCCTGGTCGCCGCCCGGTTCGCCGGCCGCCGCGCGGTACGGGTCGCGCCGGCCCAGGCACTCGTCGAGACCGTCGTCGCGCCACGCGGCGGGGTGGCGGCCCGAGCTGCCGTCGCCCTGGTCGCCGCGGCCGGCGCGGTCGCGGTGCTGACCTTCGTGCCGCTCGGTGGTCCGTTCGGCATGGGCATGACGTTCATCTCCTCGGCGTTGTTGCTCTGCGCCGTCGCCGCGCTCGGCCCGCTGCTGGTCCGGCTGGTCTCCGCCGTGCCGGGACGGCTCAGCACCGGCACCGGGGCGGCCGGCTGGCTTGCCGCCGCCACCACCCGCGCCGAGGTCCGCCGCACCGCGGCGGTGGCCGTGCCCCTGGTGCTGATGTTCGCGATCAACGCGCCGCTGCTGCTCAACGGCGAGTTGACCACCCGGCTGGCAGGCGACCAGCAGACGGCGCGGCTCGCCGGGGCGACCACCCTGGTCACCGGCGCAACCGGCCTGCCGCTCGACACCGCGGCGCAGGTGGCCGCGCTGCCCGGCGTCACCGGGGCGGTGGCGACCGTGCCCACCCGGGTGGTGCTCGCCCGAGGCGGCAAGCCCCAGGACTACGCCGCGCAGGGCCTGCTCCGCACTGGGTCGGACGGTGCCCTCGACCTGGCCGTCGAGGCCGGCGCCCTGGGCGGGGACGGGACGTTCGCGGCGAGCACCGACCTGGCCGACGCGTACGGCTGGCGGCTCGGTGACGAGGTGCCGATCTGGCTCGCCGACGGGGAGCAGGTCGTCCTGCGGCTCTCCGCCCGCTTCACCCGGTATCGCGGGTTCGGCGAGCTCACCCTGCCGGCCGCCCTGGTCGCCGCGCACGACCCGCGTGGTCTGGTCACCACGATCGCCCTCCGGCACTCCGACGGCGCGGTGGCCGAACGGATCGGGCAGCGCTGGCCCGAGCTGCGGGTGGTGCCGACCGCGGCGGCGACCCGTACCGACGACGGGAATCAGCAGGGCGCGTGGGAGCTGCTGGTGGTCGTCTCGCTGGGCTTCACGGCGATCGCCGTGGTGAACACGTTCGCCATCTCGGCCGCCGCCCGTCGGCGAGAATTCGCGGACCTGCGGCTGGCCGGCGCGACGGCCGGGCAGGTGCACCGCCTGGTGGACCGGGAGGCGCTGATCACGGTGGCGGCCGGGCTGGCCCTGGGCGTCGCGGTCACCAGCGCGGTGATCGTCCCGTTCAGCGTTGCTCAGGACGGCGTGTTCCGGCTGGTAGTGGCACCGGCGACGTACCTGGTGCTGCTCGCCGGGGTGGCCGGGCTGGGGCTGGTCGCCGGTGCCCTCCCGGTCCGGCTCGTGCTGCCGCGGCGCGGCCTGCCAGCCCTCGGGGACCGGTGACCGTCTGCTCCCGGGCCGCCGCCGGCACGCCGGCGGCGGCCCGGACCGCTACGATCCGCCGGGTGACGATGGCGACCGCCCGTAGCCTGGCATACCTGGCGGCCGGCATCCTGGCCGGCGCCGCCGGGTTCGTCTGGACGGTGGCCGCGTTGGTCACCGTCGGCCTGCTCTCGGTGACCCAGCTCGGTGGCCCGGCGTTTCTCGGCGCCGCCTGGGTGACCCGGCGGATCGCCACGGTTGAGCGCCACCGGGTCGGCTGGGTTCTCGGGCGGCCGTTGGACGAACCGTACGAGCCCGCCGCCCCGGGCGCCGTACGTGACCGGATCGCCGCCGTGGCCCGGCAGCCCGCCACCTGGCGGGACCTGGCCTGGCTGCTGGTGTCCTTCCCGCTGGGCCTGGTGACCGGAGTGGCCGGGGTGGTGGTCACCGCTGTGCTGTTGGGCGCCGTGGCGGCGCCGGTCTGGCTCTGGGCGGTGCCCAACGACAATGCGCCGTGGCCGTTGCGTCCCCTGCTCACCACTACAGCCGGCCGGTTCGCGCTGTGCGCGCTCGGGCTCCTGCTGGTGCCGGTCGCGGCCGCGCTGCTCCGGCGGCTGGCCCGCGCGGTGGCCGCCGCGGCGCGCGCCCTGCTGGCTCCCGGCGCGCATCTCCGGTTGGTACGGGAGGCCGCCCGGCTCGCCGAGACCCGCTCCCGGGTCGTCGACGCGCAGGCCGCTGAACTGCGCCGGATCGAGCGCGATCTGCACGACGGCGCCCAGGCCCGGATAGTGGCCGCCGGGATGACTCTCGCGCTCGCGGTTCGGAAACTGCGGGCCGACGGCGGCACCGCGCTGTTCGACGTGGACCTGGCCCGGAGGCAGCTCGAGGAGGCGCTGGCCGAACTGCGCCGGCTCGTCCGCGGCATCCATCCGCCCATCCTCACCGACCGGGGCCTGCACGCGGCCCTCGCCGCGCTGGCCGCGGACAGTTCGCTCGCCGTGAGCCTGCGCGGCGACCCGGCCGGACGCTACCCCGCGGCGGTGGAGTCGGCGGCCTACTTCGTCGTCGCCGAAGGGCTGGCAAACGCCGGCAAGCACGCCGAGGCGTCCCGGTGCGGCATCGTGCTGAACCGCACGGCCGGCACTCTCGAGGTGACCCTGACCGACGACGGTCGGGGTGGCGCCGACCTCACCGGCGGCGGGCTCGACGGCCTCCGTCGCCGCGTCGAGGCCCTGGACGGGACGCTGACCCTCACCAGTCCATCGGGCGGCCCGACCGTCCTGCACGCGGAGCTGCCATGCGCATCGTGATCGCCGAAGACCTACTGCTCCTCCGCGACGGGCTGGTGCGGTTGCTCACCGACACCGGCCATGAGGTGGTGGCCGCGGTGGGCAACGCCGACGACCTGATCGACGCCGTCGAGCGGCACCGGCCCGACCTGTCCGTGGTGGACGTCCGACTGCCGCCCGGCTTCCGCGACGAGGGGTTGCGCGCCGCGCTCCGGGTCCGGGCGGACGGGCGGGACAGTCGGGTGCTGATCCTGTCCCAGTACGTCGAGCGGACGTACGCGGCCGAACTCCTCGCCGACCGCCGGGGTGGTGTGGGCTACCTGCTCAAGGACCGGGTCACCGCGCTCGACGACTTCCTGGACGCGGTGGAGCGGGTGGCCGCGGGCGGGACGGCGATGGACCCGGAGGTGGTGCGCCAGCTCTTCATCCGCAACAGCCGCCGCTCCGGGGTGGACGCGCTGACCCCGCGCGAACGCGAGGTGCTGGGGTTGATGGCCCAGGGAATGTCCAACTCGGCGATCTGTGCGGCCCTGGTGCTCGCGCCGGTGAGCGTGGAGAAGCACATCACCAACATCTTCGCCAAGCTCGATCTGCCTCCGGCCGATGACGCGCACCGCCGGGTACGCGCCGTGCTCGCGTATCTGAACGGCTGACGGACCCGACTAGGCTGTCCGGTCGTGGACGTACCCCGCCTGGCCGCGCCCGTGACCGGCGCCGTCACCCGATTCCTCTCCGGCGCCGGCCTGCTGCTGCGCGGCCTCGGGCTCTACGTCCGCAGCCCCGGGCTGATGCTGCTCGGGGTCGTGCCGGCGCTGATCTCCGGGGCGCTCTTCGTCGCCGCGTTCGCCACCCTGCTGTACTTCGTGGACGACCTCGCCGCGCTGGTCACCCCGTTCGCCGACGACTGGGCGGCGGGCTTGCGGAGCCTGGTCCGGGTGGTCGCCGGGCTGGCGATCGTGGGCCTTGCCGGCCTGCTCGGGGTGGTCGCCTTCACCGCGGTCACCCTGGCCATCGGGGACCCGTTCTACGAGAAGATCTCCGAGCGGGTCGAGGACCGGCTCGGCGGCACCCCGGGCGCGGTGGAGGTGCCGTTCTGGGCCTCCCTGCGCCGCAGCATCGTCGACTCGCTGCGGCTGGTGGCCCTCTCCGCGCTGATCGGCGTACCCCTCTTCGCGGCCGGCTTCCTCCCGGTGGTGGGCCAGACGGTCGTACCGGTGATCGGGGCGGCGGTGGGCGGCTGGTTCCTCGCCCTGGAGCTGGTCGGTGCGCCCTTCTACCGGCGCGGCGTGCGCCTGCCGGAGCGTCGGTCGTTGCTCAGGGCGGACCGACCGACCACCCTGGGCTTCGGGGTGGCCGTCTTCGTGTGCTTCCTGATCCCGCTCGGCGCGGTGCTCATCATGCCGGCCGCCGTCGCCGGGGCCACCCTGCTGGCCCGCCGGTCGCTCGGACAGTCCATCCAGGAGGGCTGACATGCACGTCACCCTGGTTCAGGGGGACATCACCACCCAGCGCGTCGACGCGATCGTCAACGCCGCGAACTCCGCGCTGCTCGGCGGCGGGGGAGTGGACGGTGTCATCCACCGCAAGGGCGGGCCCGCGATCCTGGCGGAGTGCCGGGCGCTGCGCGCCTCCCGGTACGGCCGGGGCCTGCCCACCGGCCAGGCGGTCGCCACCACCGCCGGCAACCTGCCGGCCCGTTGGGTCGTCCACACCGTGGGGCCGGTCTTCTCGCCCGGGGAGGACCGGTCGGGGCTGCTCCGCGACTGCTACGCGAACAGCCTGCGGGTCGCCGACGAGCTGGGCGCGGAGACGGTCGCCTTCCCGCTGATCTCGGCCGGCATCTACGGCTGGCCGGTCGACGACGCGGCCCGCCAGGCGTTGACCGTGCTGCGCGCCGCTGCCCCGCAGCACGTCACCGAGGCCCGGCTGGTGCTCTTCGGCGCCGACACGCACGAGGTCGTCGAACGGGTCGCCGCCGGGCTCAGCTGACCTCGGCCCGGACCGCGGCGACCGCCTCGACCTCGACGAGCTGGTCGGGGTAGCCGAGCACCGCCACCCCGAGCAGGGTGCTGGGCGGATCGTGGTCGCCGAACGCGTCCCGGACGACCTGCCAGACGGCCACCAGGTCGGCCCGGTCGCCGCTGGCCACGTAGACGGTGGTCTTGACGACGTCGGTGAGCTCGGCCCCGGCGGCGGCCAGGGCGGTCGCCAGGTTCGCCATCACCTGCCGGGCCTGCGCGGCGGGGTCGCCCGGCGCGACCGTCCGCCCCTCGGCGTCCAGCGGGCAGGCGCCGGCGGTGAAGACCAGCCGGGCCGGCGGGGCGACCTCGGCCGCGTACGCATACTCCGCGACGTCGGAGAGCTGGGGCGCGCGGATCAGGTGCACGGTGCCGGTCACGCGCCGACGCTAGCGCCCGGGGACGGAACGAGCGAGGGGTTATCGGCCCACGGAGCCCAGCGCCGCGACGACACCTTTTGCATCAGACTGAAAAAGTTCCGGCGGTGACATCGAAACTTTTGGCATCGACATCTGTCCTTTGTGTTTTTCGCCGATTAAGGTCCCGCGTAGAAGCTGATCGATCGGGTGAGGAGGCGCCGTGTCCCGTATGCCGCTACGCCGTCTGCTGTCGGCAGCGCTCGGTGCGCTGCTGGCGCTGCCGATAGCCGGGAGCCTGTCGACGCCCGCCACGGCGGCCGAACCGGGCTTCCGGGCCCTGGTCTTCTCCAAGACCGCGGGGTTCCGGCACGACTCGATCCCCGCCGGGATCGCGGCGATCCAGAAGCTCGGGCAGGAGAACGACTTCGCGGTCGACGCGACCGAGGACGCCGAGGCTTTCACCGACGCGAACCTGGCCCGGTACGACGCGGTCGTCTGGCTCTCCACCACCGGCGACGTGCTCAACGACGAGCAACAGGCGGCCTTCGAGCGGTACATCCGTCAGGGCGGTGGGTATGCCGGCGTGCACGCCGCCTCGGACACCGAGTACGAGTGGCCGTGGTACGGCAAGCTCGTCGGCGCGTACTTCAACTCGCACCCGGCCATCCAGCAGGCCACGGTCAAGGTGGACGACCACGTGCACCCGTCCACCGAGCCGCTGCCGGACCGGTGGGTCCGCACCGACGAGTGGTACAACTACCGCACCGACCCGCGCGGCAAGGTGCATGTGCTCGCGGCCCTCGACGAGCGGTCGTACGGCGCGGGGACGGGCGCGATGGGCACGAGCCACCCGATCGCCTGGTGCCAGCAGTACGACGGCGGCCGGTCCTGGTACACGGGCGGCGGCCACACCGACGCCTCGTACAGCGAGCCCGAATTCCTCAAGCACCTGCTCGGCGGCATCCGGACGGCGGCCGGTGTCGTGCCGGCGGACTGCGGTGCGACGGTCGACGACAACTTCGCGCAGGTCACTCTCGCCAAGGGCGCGGACACCACCGGCGAGCCGATGAACCTCGCGGTGCTGCCCGAGCGGCGCGTGCTGCACACCTCCCGCGACGGCCGCGTCTTCCTCACCACACCGCAGGGCGTGACCAGCCTCGCCGGCCGGATCCCGGTCTACAACCACGACGAGGACGGGCTGCAGGGCATCGGGGTCGACCCGGACTTCGCCACCAACGGCTGGATCTACCTCTACTACGCGCCACCGCTGGACACCCCGGAGGGGGACGCGCCGAACGACGGCACCAGCGCGGACTTCGCGCGCTTCGACGGGGTGAACCGACTGTCCCGCTTCAAGCTCGCCGGGGCAGCCCTGGACCTGACCACCGAGCAGAAGATCCTCGACGTGCCCGCCAACCGGGGCATCTGCTGCCACGCGGGCGGTGACATCGCCTTCGACGCGGCCGGCAACCTCTACCTCTCCACCGGCGACGACAGCAACCCCTTCGCTTCCAACGGCTACAACCCGATCGACGAGCGGGCCAGCCGCAACCCGGCCTACGACGCGCAGCGCTCCTCGGCCAACCCCAATGACCTGCGCGGCAAGGTGCTGCGCATCAAGGTGGCCGCCGACGGCAGCTACCAGTCGCCGTCGGGCAACCTCTTCCCGGCCGGCACCGCCGGCACCCGGCCCGAGGTCTACGCGATGGGCTTCCGCAACCCCTTCCGCTTCACCGTCGACCCGAAGACCGGCTGGCTCTACCTCGGCGAGTACGGCCCCGACGCCGGCGCCGCCGACCCGAACCGTGGCCCGGCCGGGATGGTGGAGTTCAACCAGATCCGCGGCCCCGGCAACTTCGGGTGGCCGTACTGCGTCGGCCCGAATGTCGCGTACAACGATTACGACTTCGCCACCGGGACCTCCGGGCCGAAGTTCGACTGCGCCGCCCCGCGGAACACGTCGCCGCACAACACCGGCAGGCAGGACCTGCCGGCCGCGCAGCCGGCGTGGCTCACGTACGACGGCGCCTCGGTGCCCGAGTTCGGCGACGGCAGCGAGTCGCCGATGGGCGGCCCCGTCTACCGGTACGACCCCGACCTGAGGTCGGACACCAAGTTCCCCGCGTACTACGACGGCACGTTCTTCGCGGCGGAGTGGGGACGCGGCTGGATCAAGAACGTCGTCCTGGACGACGCCGGCCAGCCGCAGAGCATCAACCCGTTCCCCGAGCAGGTCGTGCGGCCGATGGACATCGAGTTCGGCCCCGACGGCTCCCTCTACGTCCTCGACTACGGCAGCGGCTACTTCGGTGGCGCGCCGGACTCGGCCGTCTACCGGATCGACTACGTCAAGGGCAAGCGCGCCCCGATCCCGGCGGTGAGCGCCAACCCGACCTCCGGGTCGGCCCCGCTCACCGTGGCCTTCTCCTCCGCCGGGTCCCGGGATCCCGACCCGGGCGACTCGTTCACCTACGCCTGGGACTTCACCGACGACGGCACGGTCGACTCGACCGAGCCGGACCCCACCTTCACCTACACCACGAACGGACAGTTCACCGCCCGGCTCACGCTGACCGACCAGGCAGGTACGACCGGAACGGCGACCGTGCAGATCACGGTCGGCAACACGGCGCCGCGGGTCGAGTTCGCCGCCCCGCCCGCCGGTGGCGTGTTCCAGTTCGGTGACCGGGTGCCGTTCACCGCGCGGGTCACCGACCCGGAGGACGGCGAGGTCGACTGCGGGACCGTGCAGATCGACTACGCCCTCGGCCACGATACCCACAGTCACGGGCTGGTCCAGACGCACGCCTGCGAGGGGGTGCTCGACACCGTCGCCGAGGACGGCCACAGCGCCGACGCCAACCTCTACGGCGTGCTCGCCGCGACCTACACCGACCAGGGTGCCCAGGGCGTGCCGCCGCTCACCGGACAGACCCGGCTGGTCCTCCAGCCACGGGTCCGGCAGGGTGAGCACTTCACCGAGGCCAACGGGATCCAGGTCGTCGACGCGGGTGGCGCGCACGGCGGGAAGCGCGTCGGATACATCGACAACGGGGACTGGATCGCGTTCGACACGTACAACCTGACCGGCATCACCGGCGTCCAGGCCCGGCTCTCCTCCGGCGGCGGAGGCGGCACCGTCGAGTTCCGCACGGACCGGCCGGACGGACCCCTGGTCGCCAGCCTGGCCGTGGCGAACACCGGCGGCTGGGACAACTACGTCGACAGCCCGGTCGTCCCGGTCACCGACCCCGGCGGCACCCACCGGCTCTACCTGGTGTTCAAGGGTTCCGGCGGCGGACTCTTCGACGTCGACGAGTTCACCTTCCACGGCAAGGGTGTGGCGTCGAGCACCCGCCCGGACGTGACCGCGTCGGCCGACGTCACCCAGGCGGAGATCCCGGCGACCGTGCGGTTCACCGCCGCCGGCACCGACCGGGACGGCGACCCGCTGACCTACGCCTGGGAGTTCGGTGACGGAGCGACGTCGACCGACCAGAACCCGACGCACACCTACACCAAGGCTGGTATCCACACCGCCAAGGTCACCGCGAAGGATCCGTCCGGGCTGGCCGCGTCGGCCACCGTGACGGTGAACACTTACCGGGTGGCACCGCCCTGCGCAGACCCGTCCGCCGAGGTGAACCCGGACGACGAGTTCACCGGCGAGGTCATCGACCGGTGTCGGTGGACGGTGCTGCGCGAGGACCCCGCGCACCACCGGCTCGTCGGCGGGTCGCTGCAGATCGACGCCCTGGCGGGTGACATGTACGGCGGCGCCACCGACGCGAAGAACATCCTGCTGCAGGACGCCCCGGACGGGGCGTGGCAGGCCGTGACGAAGGTGACCATCGACCACAGCGACACGTGGGAGCAGGCAGGCCTGATCGTCCACGGCGACGACCCGAACTTCGTCAAGTTCTCGTTCATCCGGACCGACAGTGGGGTGCGCAACTTCGAGTTCATCCAGCAGCAGGGCGGCTCGCCGATCGACGGGGGCGCCGTCGACCGGTCGCCCAACCTGGCCGTGGACTTCCCGCACACGGTCTGGATGAAGGTCACCAGCGACGGGCGGACCCTGACGGCGGCGTACTCGACCGACGGCGAGCAGTGGACCACCGTCGGGCGGCCCCGGGACCTCGCCGCCGTGCCGAACCCGAAGGTGGGCCTCGCCGCCTTCAACGGCACCGGCAACCCGGCGTCGTTCGACTTCTTCCGGCTCGACGACGCGCCGCAGAACGCCTGCACGCCGACCGTCCCGGAGGCCGGCTACACCAGCCTCTTCGACGGCACCTCGGCGAGCCTGGCCAGGTGGAAGCAGGCCGGGCCGGGTGGGTTCCTGCACGCCGCCGACTGCACCCTGCTGTCGTACGGCGGGCTGGGCCTGCACTGGTACGACCAGAGCTTCCGCGACTACAGCCTGAAGCTGGACTGGAAGATGGCCGGGGACGACAACTCCGGGGTCTTCGTCGGGTTCCCGAACCCGGGCACCGACCCGTGGTCGGCCGTCAACCAGGGGCACGAGATCCAGATCGACGCCACGGACGTACCGGAGAAGACGACCGGGGCGATCTACAACTTCCAGTCGGCCGACCTGGCCGCCCGGGACGCCGCGCTCAAGCCGCCGGGGCAGTGGAACTCGTACGAGATCGTGGTCCGTGGCCAGAGCATCGTGGTCTACCTGAACGGTGTGAAGATCAACCAGTTCGTCAACCCCGACCCGGCGCGGATGCGGCAGCCCAGCTATGTCGGGATTCAGAACCACGGCAACGGTGACGACGTCCACTTCCGCAACATCCGGCTCAAGGAGCTGCCGGCGGACACCGTCGCACCCACCACGCTGGCGACGACCTCGCCGGCCGCGCCGGACGGCGGCTGGTTCCGCTCCGACGTCACGGTGGCCCTGACGGCCACCGACGGCGACAGCGGCGTGGCGCGGACGGAGTACCGGACCGGCGGCGGGTGGACCCCGTACACCGGGCCGATTCCGGTGGCCGGCGACGGTGAGCACACCGTCGAGTACCGCTCGGTGGACCTCGCCGGCAACGTCGAGGAGCCGCGGAAACTGGTGCTCAAGCTCGACGGGACCGCCCCCGTCTCGGCCGCGACGTTCGCCCCGCCAGGGGACGCGGGGTGGCACAACGGTGCGGTGCCGGTCACCATCACGGCCGCCGATCAGACGTCCGGGGTGGCGAAGATCGAGTACTCGCTCGACGGCGGCGCCTGGACGCCGTACACCGACTCGGTGGAGGTGCGCGGCGACGGCAACCACACCCTCCGGTACCGGGCGACGGACCGGGCGGGCAACGTCGAGGACGTGAAGTCGGCCGTGCTGAAGATCGACGGTACGGCTCCGGCGGTGCTCCTCTCCGGGGTGGCGGCCGGCGCCCGGTACGGCGACAGCCAGGACGTGCGGATCACCTACTCGGCGACCGACGGCACGTCGGGGCTCGCGTCGCTGGTCGGCACGCTCGACGGGCGGCCGATCCTCGACAACACCCTGCTGCCGCTCTACGAGCTGTCGCTCGGCGAGCACACGCTCACCGTGGTGGCGACCGACGAGGCGGGCAACCGGTCGACCCGGTCGGTCACGTTCACCGTGACGACCTCGACCGAGGACCTGGGCAACCTGGTGGACCGGTTCCGGGCCACCGGCTGGCTCTCCGCGTCGAGCGCGAGCCAGCTGCACAAGCCGCTGGACCGGGCCGACCGGTTCGCCGACCAGGGGCTCGACAAGCAGGCGGTACGGGAACTCCGGTCGGTCAAGGAGCTGGCCGGTGACCCGAAGGTCGTGCCGAACGCCGAGGTGCGCGCCGTCCTGGTCCGCGACGCGGACGCGGTGATCGCGCGGTTGTCCGGGTCGTAGGAGAACCGTCCGGGACGGCCGGGGCCGGGGGTGTCGCACCCCCGGCCCCGGCCCTCGTGTCCCTCGCCTACGCCGACTCGCGGACCATCAGCTCGGTCGGCAGCATGAGCGCCTGCTCGACCGTCTCGCCCGCCGCGATCCGGAGCAGTTGCCGGGTCATCGCCCGACCCAGCTCCACTATCGGCTGCCGGATCGTGGTCAGCGGGGGCTCGGTGTACGCCGCCGTCTCGATGTCGTCGAAGCCGATCACCGCGACGTCGGCCGGCACCCGTCGCCCCGCCTCCCGGAGGGTGCGCAGGGCGGCGTGCGCCATGAGGTCGGACGCGGCGAAGACCGCGTCCAGGTCCGGGTGCGCGGCGAGCAGTTGCCGCATGGCCGCCGCACCGGACTCCCGGGTGAAGTCCCCGTACGCGACCATCTCCGGCAGACCGGCCTCGGCGACCGCCTTCCGATATCCCAGCAGCCGCTCGATGCCGGCGACCATGTCCTGCGGGCCGGCGATGGTGGCGATCCGCTGCCGGCCGCTCTCGATCAGGTACCGCACCGCCCGGGCGACCCCGCCCTCGTGGTCGACGTCGACGTACGGCACCTCGGCGCCGTCCAACGGTCGGCCGCTGCACACCACCGGGATGCCCAGCCGGGCCAGCCTGCCGGGCAGCGGGTCCTCGCCGTGCAACGAGGCGAACAGCACCCCGTCCACGTGCCGGCCGGTGGTGTACCGCTCGACCCGTTCGTGGCCGGCCGGCGAGCCGGCCAGCATCAGCACGAGCTGCTTGTCCGCCGCCTCCAGTTCCTGCGCCGCCCCGCGGATGATGCCCGGGAAGACCTGGTCGTCGGAGAACACCCGGGTGGGCGCCTCGGGCATGACCAGGGCGACCGAGTCGGTGCGCTGGGTGACCAGGCTCCGGGCGGCGAGGTTCGGGACGTACCCCAGCTCCTCGACCGCCTGGCGGACCGCCTGCTGGATCGATTCCGCGACCGTGGTGGAGCCGTTGACCACCCGGGAGACCGTGGCCCGGGACACCCCGGCCCGCTGGGCCACCGCCTCCAGGGTCGGTCGTTGTGCCGTCGTCATCCCCGCTCCCACCACCTCGTCACAGCCCGTTCCGGGAGATCACCTCCGGGTACCGGCGGGTCAGCCCACCCGCAGCCCGTCGAGCAGGCGGCGGTCGCCGGCCACCCCGAGGGCGTCGAAGCTGATCCGGCCCATCACCGCCAGCAGCAGGTCGCTGGCGGTGCCGGTGACCTGCACCCGGGCGTGGTGGTCGTCGTGGTCGAGGATGGTCGCGGTGTCCAGCAGGGCCACCCCCTCGCCGCGCAGCCGCAGGTACCACTCCTGGGCGGCGTCGGTCGCGGTCAGCCGCACCATCCCGTGCCACTGCCCCGGTGTGATCCGCCGCCCCGCCGGCAGCCAGGTGTCCAGCACCTCGCTCACCCCGTCGGCCGCGAGCTTGGCCTCGATCGGCTCACCGGCGCCGATCGCGAGCTGGGCGTCCCAGCGGTGCACCGCCGTCTCGTGCGCCACCCGGCGCGGCCAGAACCCCGCCTTCTTCGGCTGCGGCGCGAAGTTCCAGGCCGGGGTCTCCGGGTCCAGCCCCTCGAAGAGCGCCATGAGCCGGTCGTACTCCTGGCGGAACCACTCGGCGGGGGCGAGGTCGGCCGGCGGCTCCGGGTCGTGCCGCTCCGGCCGGGTGGTGGTCCCGGCGGTCACCACCGTGCGGGCCCAGCAGTAGACCCCGGTGAGGTGGTGGGCGAGGTCGGAGACCGTCCAGCCGGGACAGGACAGCACCGGAGTCTCCGGGGGCGCCTCCGCGACGGCGGCGGCGAAGGTCGGACCCTCGGTCCGCAGCGCGCCGATCCAGAAGTCCTTCGTGCCGTGCAGTCTGCTCATCGCAATCCTCCCGGGGGTGACCGGGCCACCGGTGGGTGCCGCGGCTACCCCTCAGCCTAGGGTGAAAGGCGTGTCCGACGTCTACGCCGAACCGGCCACCGGAGTCGACCCGACCGACCCGGTCACCCTGGCGCGCTACACCACGCTCTGCCTCGGTGGCCCCGCTGGGCGGCTGGAGACCGCCACCAGTGCCGAGGAAATCGTACAAAAGGTGCAGGAGGCGGAGACCCGGGAGGAAGCGGTCTTCGTGCTGGCCGGCGGCAGCAACGTGGTGATCGGCGACCAGGGCTTCCCCGGCACGGTCGTCCTGATCCGCTCCCGCGGCTACCGGGTGGTCGCGGAGGACGCCGACACGGTCACCGTACGGGTCGAGGCCGGCGAGCCCTGGGACGACCTGGTCGCCGCCACCGTGGCGCAGGGCTGGTCAGGGCTGGAGTGCCTCTCCGGGATCCCCGGCTCGGCCGGCGCCACCCCGATCCAGAACGTCGGGGCGTACGGCCAGGAGGTGGCCGAGACCATCACCGCCGTGGCGGCGTACGACCGCACGCACCGGGAGGTCGTCCGGATCGCCGCCGCCGACTGCGGCTTCGCCTACCGGAGCAGCATCTTCAAGTACAGCGACCGGTGGGTGGTGCTCTCGGTCGACTTCCGGCTCACCCGTTCCCCGGTCTCCGGCCCGGTGCGCTACGCCGAGCTGGGTCGGGCGCTCGGCGTCGAGGTGGGCGACCGGGTGCCGCTGGCCGCCGCCCGGGCCACCGTGCTGCGGCTGCGCGCCGGCAAGGGCATGGTGCTCGACGCGGACGACCCGGACACCTGGTCGGTGGGCTCGTTCTTCACCAACCCGGTGCTCGAGCGCTCGGCGTACGAGCTGCTCCGGGAGCGCTCCGCCGATCTCGGTGAGCCGCCGTCCTGGCCCTGCCCCGGGGACCTGGTCAAGGTCAGCGCCGCCTGGCTGATCGACAAGTCCGGCTTCAGCAAGGGGTACGCCGGCCCGGAGGGGGTGGCCATCTCCAGCAAGCACACCCTCGCCCTGACCAACCGCAGCGGCACCGCCCACGCCGCCGCCCTGATTGCCCTGGCCCGGGAGATCCGCGACGGCGTTCACGACCGTTTCGGCGTCACCCTCCACCCCGAACCTGTCCTCATCAACTGCGTCATCTGACCTCCCGGGCCCCGCTCCGCCGGGGTCAGGTGGGGGCGATGGTGGGCCAGGGGACGGTGAGTTCGCCGTGGCGCCGGCGGCGGGGGCGGTCGAGGACGGGCCAGCCGGCATGTTTGACCGCTCTGACCGTTTCAACCCAGCGATGGCGGGGGCCGAAGGGGGCGTAACCCGCGCAGGCCTGCCAGGCGTCCTCCAGCGCGCGGAGCAGGTCGTGGATCCGCTCGCCCGGGACGTTGCGGTGGATCAGCGCCTTCGGCAGCCGCTCGGCGAACTGGGCCGGGCTCGCCAGGGTGGTCAGCTTCGCGGCCAGGGTCAGGGTGCGCGGTCCGGCCGCGTCGAGCAGCACCCAGCTGCCGAGCCGCCCCAGCTCGTCGCAGGTCCCCTCGACCAGCAGCCCGCCCGGGGCCAGCCGCTCGGTGACCGTACGCCAGGCGTCGGCGACCTCGCTCTCGTCGTACTGGCGCAGCACGTTGAACGCCCGGACCAGGGCGGGACGCAGCCCGGCCAGTTCGAAGCCGCCCCGGGCGAAGGTCAGCCCGGGCGGGTCGGCGGCCGGCTGGGCGGCGGCCACGCGTACCGGATCGATCTCCAGCCCGACCACCCGGACATCGGCGCGGACCCCGGCCGCGAGCCGGGCCCGCAGCTCGACGGCGGTGATCGGGGTGGCGCCGTAGCCCAGGTCGACCACCAGCGGGTCGGTGGCGGCGCGCAGCGACTCGCCGCAGGTCTCGACGATCCAGTTGTCCACCCGCCGGAGCCGGTTGGGATTCGTCGTCCCGCGGGTGACCACGCCGAGCGGCCGCCGCTGCATCAGCAGCGCCTCCGTTCGCGACTGCGGGGCTCGCAAACCCGGCTCACTCCTCGCGCTTCACACTAAACCCGGTGCACCTTGTGCTGGGCGGCCTGGGCCAGGGGGCGGACCACGAGTTGGTCGATGTTCACGTGCTGCGGGCGGGTGGCGCACCAGGCGACGCAGTCGGCGATGTCCTCGGCGACCAGCGGCTCGGCCACCCCGGCGTAGACGGCGGCGGCCCGGTCGGCGTCGCCGTCGAACCGGACCAGGCCGAACTCCTCGGTCCGCACCATGCCGGGGTCGATCTCGATCACCCGGACCGGCCGGCCGCACAGCTCCAGCCGGAGGGTGCCGGCGACCGCCGTCTGCGCGTGCTTGGCGGCGGTGTAGCCGCCCCCGCCCTCGTAGACCACCTGACCGGCGGTGGAGCCGATGATCACGATGGTGCCGGCGCCGGACGCCTCCAGCGCGGGCAGCAGCGCCTGGGTGACCCGGACCGTGCCGAGCACGTTCACCTCGTACATCCACTGCCAGTCGCCCACCGAGCCGGACTCCACCGGGTCCAGGCCGCGGGCCCCGCCGGCGTTGTTGACCAGCAGGGTGACCGGGCCAGGCGCGGCGGCGGCCGCCGCGGCCAGGCCGGCGACCGACTCGTCCGAGGTGACGTCGCACTCCACCGCGGTGGCCGCGCCGCCGGCCGCCTCGATCTCGGCGACCAGGCCGGCCAGCCGGTCGGTACGCCGCGCGGCGGCGAGCACGTGGAAACCCTCGGCGGCCAGCCGGCGGGCGGTGGCCGCGCCGATCCCGCTGGAGGCCCCGGTAACGATGGCGACAGAGGTCATCCGGTCATTCTCCCCCGACCCCCACTCGGGCACGGTGATGAGGTCCGTCACGCCCGAGCCCGCCCACACGCATTTCCGAAGCCCGATGGGGAAGATGACATCCGGCGCGGAGGTTGACTGAGATGCGCCGGTCGTGCGGGACGGCATCAACCGTGACAGAGGGAGCGGACGTGGCGGAGTTGCACACCGGTGTCGGTCGTCAGCGAGGCGCCCAGCCGTGGCCGCGGCCGCGCCGGATCGCCACCCTCTCCGTGCACACCTCGCCGCTGCACCAGCCCGGCACGGGCGACGCCGGCGGCATGAACGTCTACATCCTCGAGGTCGCCCGGCGGCTGGCCGAGGCCGACGTCGAGGTGGAGATCTTCACCCGGGCCACCTCCGGCGACCTGCCGCCGGTGGTCGAGATGGCGCCCGGCGTGCACGTCCGGCACGTCACCTCCGGCCCGCTCGAAGGGCTGACCAAGGAGGAACTGCCCGGTCAGCTCTGCGCCTTCACCGCCGGCGTGCTGCGCGCCGAGGCGGCCCGCCCGCCGGGCCACTACGATCTGATCCACTCGCACTACTGGCTCTCCGGCCAGGTCGGCTGGCTGGCCAAGGAGCGCTGGGGCGTGCCGCTGGTGCACACCGCGCACACCCTCGCGAAGGTCAAGAACGCCCGACTCGCCGCGGGGGACCGGCCTGAGCCGAAGGCCCGCGTGATCGGCGAGGAGCAGGTGGTCGCCGAGGCCGACCGGCTGGTCGCCAACACCCGGGTCGAGGCCCGCGACCTGATCGACCGGTACGACGCCGACCCCGGCCGGGTGGCCGTGGTGGAGCCCGGTGTGGACCTGGACCGGTTCCGCCCGGCCGCCGGCGACCAGGACGGCGAGGTGCTCGCCACCCGCCGCCGCCTCGGCCTCCCCACCTCCGGGTACGTGGTGGCCTTCGTCGGCCGGATCCAGCCACTCAAGGCCCCCGACGTGCTGATCCGGGCGGTCGCCGCGCTACGCGAGCGGGATCCCGCGCTCGCCGACGAGGTGACCGTGGTGATCTGCGGCGGCCCGAGCGGCAGCGGCCTGGACCGGCCCACCGCGCTGATCGAGCTGGCCGCCTCGCTCGGCGTCGCCGACCGGGTGCGCTTCCTGCCGCCGCGCACCGGCGACGACCTGCCCGCCCTGTACCGCGCCGCCGACCTGGTCGCAGTGCCGTCGCACAACGAGTCGTTCGGGCTGGTCGCGCTGGAGGCCCAGGCCTGCGGCACGCCGGTCCTGGCCGCCGCCGTGGGCGGTCTGGTGACCGCCGTACGGGACGGGGTCAGCGGGGTGCTCGTCGACGGCCACGACCCGGTCGACTGGGCCCGTACGCTGGCCCGCCTGCTGCCGGACCGGCTGCGCCGGGTGGCCCTGGCCCGGGGGGCGGAGCGGCACGCCCGCGACTTCTCCTGGCACCGCACCGTGTCCGGCCTGCTCGCCGTGTACGGCGAGGCGATCGCCGAGCAGCGGGCCCGGCTGGCCGGCCAGCTCTCCGGCGACCCGGCGCTCTGCTGTTCCTGGTGACCGGCTGCGGCGCGGCGGGGCCCGGGAAGCGACCGTAGAGTGGGTGCGATGAGCCGCAGGAGTGAGGTCGCCGCACTGATCGAGTCGGTGTGCGCCGAGCGCGAGCTCGAGTGGGAGTCCACCGGCGAGGCGTCGTACGCGGTCACCCTGCCGGGCACGCACAAGCTCAAGACGATCTGCAACCTGATCGTCGGCGAGCACGCGCTGCGGATCGAGGCGTTCGTGATGCGCCAGCCGGACGAGCGCCGCGAGGAGCTCTGGGCCTGGCTGCTCCAGCGCAACGCCCGGATGTACGCGGTGTCCTTTTCCATCGACCCGGTCGGCGACGTCTACCTGACCGGTCGGGTCAACCTGGCCGGGGTGGACGAGGGGGAGCTGGACCGGTTGCTCGGCGCCGTGCTCACGTACGCCGACGAGTCCTTCGACAGCATGCTGGAGATCGGCTTCGGCGCCGCCATCCGTCGGGAGTGGGAGTGGCGAGTCAAGCGGGGCGAGTCGACGGCCAACCTGGCGGCGTTCGCGCACCTGTTCGAGCCGTCGGCTGGCGCGACCTCGGGCATCGGAGGTTCGGACCCGTCCTGACGGGTATGCCGCACCGCGCGGTGCGGCACTGGGACCCACCGCGGGCCGAGGACGGACTGTCGAGGAGCGTGTCCCATGGCTCAGCGCATCAGCTCAGGTCGCGGCACGACTGCGACGAGGACCAAGCGGCAAGCGGGCAACCAGACCCCGAACACGCCGGGAATCTCCGAATCCGCGATCTCCCGGATGAAGGTCGACGACATCCGGGGCCAGCTCCGCCGGCGCGGGGTCTCCGGGATCTCCGCGCTGCGCAAGCCGGAACTGGTGAAGACTCTGGCGCGGACCCTCCGGGCGGAGGGCCGTGGTGGCGGCGCGGCACGCAGGCCGACCGGGCCGGCCGGGCGGGCCGCAGCCACGAAGAAGGCGGCGGCCAAGAAGGCGCCGGCCAAGCGGACCGTCGCGGCCAAGGCGGCGCCCGCCGCGAAGGTCACGGGTGCGCGGGCCAGGAAGGCCGCCCCCGCGAAGCAGGCCCCAGCGAAGAAGGCGGCGGCCAAGAAGGCGCCCGCCGCGAAGAAGGCGCCCGCCGCGAAGAAGGCGCCCGCCGCGAAGAAGGCGCCGGCGGCGAAGAGGGCGCCGGCGGCGAAGAGGGCGCCGGCGGCGAAGAGGGCGCCCGCCGCGAAGAAGGCGCCCGCGGCGAAGAGGGTGCCCGCCGCGAAGAAGGCGCCCGCGGCGAAGAAGGTGCCCGCGGCGAGGAAGGCGCCCGCCGCGAAGGCGCCGCCCTCCCGAGGCGGTGGTGCGGTGGTGGCGAAGGTGACGGGTGTCCGTGGCGGCCAGTCGTCGTCCCGTTCAGTGCGGTCTTCCCAGCAGATCACCTCACTGGCGGATCGTCCTGAGCGTCCCGGCCGGAGCCTGGTGACCGCCAACCACGAGGTGATCCAGCGTTGGGCGCGGGCGCGCGGCGCCAAGCCGGCCACCATCGCCGGCACCGAGCGGGAGGGCCGGCCGGGTGTGCTGACCTTCAACATCCCGGGGTACCGGGAGAGCAGCCGGATCCGGGAGATCACCTGGGACGACTGGTTCCGGACATTCGACCTGCGCGGCCTGAACCTGATCTACCAGGAGCAGATGCGGGACGGCCGGCAGAGCAACTTCTTCCGCACCGAGAACCCAAATCGCGAGGACGCCTGAGGTTTGCGGGAATGGCTGGCGGGGATCCCCTGTTGGCCATCGCAAGGCCCGGAGCAGGAAGAGCCGGATTCCCGACACGGATGTTGTGACGGGCAAGACAGCGATCTGGGTTGAATCCGGAATCCGGGCGAACTAACTTTATTGCACCGCGCCACGCTTGGAATCGTTCGGGGGAGCGGCGGATCGATCAGATCCGCGCAAGCGAGGCGCGAGGGATCGGGTGGATCACACCGTTGGGGGACGGTGCCACCCGTGGAACCGGCGGCGCGAGCGGGCGACGCTTACGGGGGTGAGGGTCGCCCGCCGCCGCCGGGCGTACGGTGCGAGCGCCCATCCTGACGGGGGTCGGGGTGGGCGCTCGACGCCGTTCCAGGGCGCGATTCAGCGGCCCCCGGCCAGTGCTTCCGCCCGGTCCGCGGTGGCCCGCAGCGCGGCGACCCGGCGTTCCCGGGACGGCCCGGCCAGCAGGTGCCCGACGGCCGCGACCACGCCCAACCCGCCCACCACGAGCCAGTGCCGCTCGCCGAGGTGCTGGAGGCTGAGCCCGCCCAGCGCCGGCGCCACGAAGGACGCCGCCGGGAAGGTCAGGTAGAAGACCGACTGGTAGCGGGCGCGCAGCTCCGGCGGGGCGAGGTCCGCGTTGATCTGGGCGTTCGGCGGCGCGGCCAGCATCTGTCCCACCGTCCAGACCACCGCCGCGCCCAGGTAGACCGGAAGGTGGTCGGCGACGGCCAGCGCGCCGAAGCCGAGCGCCATCAGGCCGGTGGAGACCGACAGCACGGTCGCCTTCCGGTGCGGTGCGATCAGCCGGGGCACGAAGAGCTGCCCGGCCACGATGAGCGCGCCGCCCAGCGCCACCACCACGCCGTACGCCGAGGGGCGCAGGCCGTCGGCGCGCATGGCCAGCGGCATGATCGTCGAGGTCTGCATGGTGAGCACGGCCAGCAGGAAGGTCAGCCCGACGAAGACCAGGAAGACGCGGTCGGTCAGCGCGGTGTGCAGCCCCGGCCGACGGACCCCGGAGGGGACGCGGATCCTGGTGCGGCCGGTCAGCGTCTCGGGGACCTTCAGGGCGATCACGGCCGCCGCCGCCAGGGTCGCGGCGGCGTCGACCAGGAAGAGCGCGAGGAAGCTCGCCTCCGCGAGCACGCCCGCCAGCAGCGACGCGATCGCCATCCCCAGGTTGAACGCCCAGAACTGGAGGTTGAACGCGCGGGCGCGGCGGTCTTCGGGTACCACGTCCACGATCGCCGCCACGAAGGCGGGGCCGGGCATCGAGTGCACCGCCCCGACCAGCGCGGCCAGCACGGCGATCACCGCCAGGTGCCGGCTGAACGCCAGCGCCACCATCAGCCCGGCCGCGGCGAGGTGAGCGGCGAGCAGGGTGGTCCGGCGGCCCCAGCGGTCGGCCAGCACCCCGCCGAGCAGCGTGCCCACCGCGCCGCCCGCCCCGTACGCCCCGACCACCAGTCCGGCGAGCGATGCGGAGGCGCCGCGTGCGGCGGTGAGGTACAGCGACAGGAAGAGCATCGCGAAGGCGCCGGCCCGGTTGATGAGCAGGCCGGACCAGAGGTACCAGAAGGTGGCGGGGAGCCCGCCGGCCGTGTCGTCCCACCAGCGCCGCAGGCCGCGCACCCGTCCTCCAGGAAGGTTTGTTAACTGCTCCGTCTCGGACCCTAGGGAGCCGGGCCGCCCCGCACCAGCGTGGCCCTGGTCACCAGGCCGGGGCTCGCGTCGGCTGAGACATCAGTCGTGGGGCGTACCTCAGGAGGCGTGGACCGGCTCGGCGGGTGCGGTGGCCGCGGCCTCGGCGGACTCGGGGGCCGGCGTCCGGGCTACCGTGACCGGCCGGACCGGCGTGGCGGCGGTCCGCAGCTGCGCGGCTCGCCGCTCCCGGGCCGGGCCGGAGACCAGGTGGGCCACCGCCATCGCACCGCCGATCGCGGCGCAGCCGAGCCACAGCGCGGTGTTGCCGATGTTTTCCCGGACCAGGCCGCCGAGGATCGGCGCGGCGGCCCCGGCCACCTGCCAGGAGAGCGAGAAAACGCCCTGGTAGCGGCCACGCAGCGTGGCGGGGGAGAGCTCCGCGATGAGGGTGGAGTTGGAGGGCGAGTTGAGCATCTCGCCGACGGTCCAGATGAGCACGGTGAGGCCGTAGAGCCAGGCGGCGTCGGCGAACGCGGTGAGCCCGAAACCGACGCCCATCACCAGAGCGGCCAGGGCCAGCACGTGCGACCGGCTCCGACCCTTGATGAGCTTGGGTACGAAGAGCTGACCGATCACGATCAGCACGCCGTTGAGTGCGATCACCGAGCCGTAGGTGGCGGGGCTCAGGCCGGAGTCGCCCATGGCGATCGGCAGCATCGAGATGTGCTGGAGGAAGACCAGCGCGCCGAACAGGTTGAGCGCCACGAAGCCGAGGTAGACCCGGTCGGTGAGGATGGTTCGCAGAGCACCAGCCGAGGCGCCCCCGTCCTTGTGGACCGTGGCGGCCGCGGTCGACCGCGTCTCGCGTACCCGGGTGAAGATGATCAGCGCGGTGACCAGCGTGGTGGCCGCGTCCACCACGAAGAGCAGCAGGTAGCCGGCCTGGGCGGCGAACCCGGCGAGGACCGCGGCGCAGGCGAACCCGAGGTTGATCGCCCAGTAGTTCAGGGAGAAGGCGCGCAGCCGGTCCTTCTCCGGCACCACGTCGATCATCATGGCGCCGAACGCCGGCCGCGCCGCCTCGGCGAACGTGCCCAGCAGCAGCGCGCCCAGGGCCACCGCCCAGAGTGGCCGGGCCAGGCCGAGCCCGAGCATCATGGTGGCCGCGCCGAGGTGCGCGGTGAGCAGGGTGGGCCGGCGTCCCCACCGGTCGGCGAGGGTGCCGCCGACCGTGGTGCCGACCGCACCGCCGACGCCCCAGAGCCCGATCACCAGGCCGGCCTGTGACGCCGAGAAGCCGCGCGCCTGGGTGAGGTAGATGGCCAGGAAGACCAGCACGAACGAGCCGAGCCGGTTGATCAGGGTGCCGGTCCACAGGTACCAGAAGGCCCGCGGCAGCCCGCCTGTCGTGTCCCGGAACCAGCCCCGCACCGTCCGCATGCCGACGCCCCCGTTCGGTAATGACCGATATATCTCAGACGCCTTACAACCTAGTGCCGCCCCGGAACGCTGGTCATCAGCTTTTCCACGTGGTGGTCGTCACCACCCGTCCCCGCGTGTCCGGCCATGGCGTACGGCAGGATGATCCGCATGACTGCGAGCGAGGGGCCCACCGTCGGGACGCTGGTCCTGCTGCGGCACGGCGAGAGCGACTGGAACGCCAAGAACCTCTTCACCGGCTGGGTCGACGTCGACCTGACGGCCAAGGGGGAGAGCGAGGCGCGGCGCGGCGGCGAGCTGCTCCGCGCGCACAACCTGCTGCCCGACGTGGTGCACACCAGCGTGCTGCGCCGCGCGATCCGCACCGCCGAACTGGCGCTGAACGCCGCCGACCGGCACTGGATCGCGGTGCGCCGGTCGTGGCGGCTCAACGAGCGGCACTACGGCGCTCTCCAGGGCAAGAACAAGAAGCAGACCCTGGACGAGTACGGCGAGGACCAGTTCATGCTCTGGCGCCGCTCGTACGACACGCCGCCGCCGCCGATCGACGACAACGACGAGTGGTCGCAGGCCGGCGACCCCCGGTACGCGCTGCTCCCCACCGAGCTGATGCCGCGTACGGAGTGCCTGAAGGACGTCGTCGACCGGATGCTGCCCTACTGGTACGACTCGATCGTGCCGGACGTCCTGGCCGGCCGGACGGTGCTGGTGGCCGCGCACGGCAACTCGCTGCGCGCCCTGGTCAAGCACCTCGACCAGATCTCCGACGAGGCGATCGCCAAGCTGAACATCCCCACCGGCATCCCGCTGCGCTACGACCTCGACCCCGACCTGCGCCCGCAGGTCCTCGGCGGGACCTACCTGGACCCGGAGGCCGCCAAGGAGGCCGCCGCCGCGGTCGCCAACCAGGGCCGCTGACGCCGACGATGAAGGCCCCCGGGTGACCGGGGGCCTTCATCGCGTACGGGCTCAGTTCGGCGAGGGGGCGGCCTGCCCGGTGATCAGGTAGACCACGTGTTCGCCGGCGTTCACCGCGTGGTCGGCGAAGCGCTCGTAGAAGCGCCCCAGCTGGGTCGCGTCGATGGCGGTCTCCACCCCGTACGGCCAGTCGTCGCCGAGCAGCACGCCGAAGAGGCTCTTGTGCAGGTCGTCCATGGCGTCGTCATCACGGTCCAGCTCGGCCGCGAGGTCGGCGTCGGGCTTGGCCAGCACCGAGGCGATCTTCTCGGCCATCCGGTCGGCGATGGCGGCCATGTCGGTGAAGACCGGACGCAGCTCGGCCGGCACGGCGGGCGAGGGGTGCCGGCGCAGCGCCGTCTTGGCGACGTGGTCGGCCAGGTCGCCCATCCGCTCCAGGTCGGCCGCCACGTGCAGGGCGGTGATCATCGCGCGCAGGTCGGAGGCGACCGGCGCCTGTCGGGCCAGCAGGTCGCAGACCCGCTCCTCCACGTGCCGGTAGAGGTCGTCGATCTCGGCGTCCCGCGCGATCACGGTCTCCGACGCCCCGCGGTCGGCGGTGAGCAGGCCCTTGGTGGCCTGGCGCATGGCGGCACGCACCCCCTCCGCCATGTCCACCAGCAGCTGGCTGACAATCTGCAGGTCGGCCCGGAACTCGTCGCGCATCGTCACTTCCTGGGGTCGGTGGCCGCCGGCGGCCGGGACGGCCTGCGTACGGCGTGAGCAGGTGCGCGACCCACGGTAGGCCGGGGGAACCGGCGTCAAGGTGAACGCGGGTGAACGACGCGGGACCCGGAAGTGAACTTCTCCGAAAGCGAGAGTGGTTCGTCCGGTTCTGTCCGATCACCAGATGAACAATGACCCTACGATCGCCGGGTGGAATGGGCGGTGGCGGCCGTGGTGGCCGTGGCTCTGGTGACCGGACTGGTCGCCGGGCTGCTGCTGTCCCGGCCCGTCCAGGAGTGGCGGCGCCGGTCGGTGTTGTCAGGGGGCGAGGGCTCCCGTCGGAGTGCAGGGAGGCCCGCGATTCCGGACGACCAGCAGGGCGGGCTCTCCGGGCTCGGCCGGAAGACGGTCGACGCGCTGCGCGCCGGCGTGGTCGTGCTCGACCCGGACGACGTGCCGGTGCTGGTGAACCCGGCGGCGCGGGCGATGGGGCTGCTCCGTACCGGGACGACCCCCGGCTCGATCGCGGCGCACCCGTTGATCCGTACCCTCGCCGGGCAGGTCCGCCGCACGGGCGTGCGGCGCGAGATCGAGCTGGACCTGCCGCGCGGTCGCGACAGCGGGGGAGACAACCCGCTCGGCGTGCACCTGCGGGCGATGGGACTCGGGGGCGGCTACATCTCGATCGAGGCGGCCGACGTCACCGAGTCGCACCGCCTGGCCCGGGTCCGGCGCGACTTCGTCGCCAACGTCAGCCACGAGCTGAAGACTCCGATCGGCGCCCTCCAACTGCTCGCCGAGGCACTGGTGGACGCCACCGAGCCCGCCGGCGAGGCCCCGCCGGACCTCTCCGAGGACATGATCGCCGCTCGGCGGTTCGCCGAGCGGATCCAGCACGAGTCCACCCGGCTCGGCCGGCTGGTCCAGGAGCTGCTGGAACTCACCCGGCTCCAGGGCGCCGAGCCGCAACCCGCCCCGGAGCCGGTCTCGGTGGACTGGGTGATCGCCGAGGTGATCGACCGGACCCGGACCGCCGCCGCCGCCCGCCGGGTGAACATCGTCCTGGACGGCCAGCGCGGCCTCACCGTGTACGGCAGTGACAGCCAGCTCGCCACAGCAGTGTCGAACCTGGTGGAGAACGCCATCAACTACTCGGGCGAGGACACCACCGTGCGGGTGACCGCGCGAACCACCGACGAGCACGTCGAGATCGCCGTGGCCGACCAGGGCATCGGCATCGCTCCGAACGAGGTCGACCGGATCTTCGAGCGGTTCTACCGGGCCGACCAGGCCCGCTCCCGCGCCACCGGCGGCACCGGCCTGGGCCTGGCCATCGTCAAACACATCGCCAGCAACCATGGCGGTCGGGTGGATGTGTCGAGCACTCTTGGTGGAGGGTCGACGTTCACCCTCCGGCTGCCCGCCAGCCCCCCGGACGACCTGGAGGCGACACTCTCCTCCGCTGGGATCGAGGCCGGCCCGGCCGAGCTCCGGCAGGCCTGACCGACAGGAAAGGAAACACCCGTTGAGCCGCGTACTGGTGGTCGAGGACGAGGAATCGTTCTCCGACGCCCTGTCCTACATGCTCCGCAAGGAGGGTTTTGAGGTCTCCGTCGCCGCGACGGGTACCTCCGCCCTCACCGAGTTCGACCGGACCGGCGCCGACATCGTGCTGCTCGACCTGATGCTGCCGGAGATGTCGGGCACCGAGGTCTGCCGCCAGCTCCGCCAGCGGTCGCACGTCCCGATCATCATGGTGACCGCTCGGGACAGTGAGATCGACAAGGTGGTCGGCCTGGAGATCGGGGCCGACGACTACGTGACCAAGCCGTACTCCCCGCGCGAGCTGGTGGCCCGGATCCGGGCGGTGCTGCGCCGGCAGAGCGCGGAGGCGAGCGAGTCCGGCGCGCCCACGCTGGCCGCCGGCCCGGTCCGGATGGACATCGAGCGGCACGTGGTGACCGTCGACGGCGGCGCCGTCCAGCTCCCGCTCAAGGAGTTCGAGCTGCTGGAGCTGCTGCTGCGCAACGCCGGCCGGGTGCTCACTCGGGGGCAGCTCATCGACCGGGTCTGGGGCGCCGACTACGTGGGCGACACCAAGACGCTGGACGTGCACGTCAAGCGACTGCGCTCGAAGATCGAGCCGGAGCCGTCCGCGCCGCGCTTCATCGTCACCGTCCGGGGGCTGGGCTACAAGTTCGAGCCGTGACCTTTGGTTGCGCTTGTCGGGTGTGGCCCGCCGTGCCCGCCTCCGGGCGGTCAGGCTTGATCCCTGCGCCGGTCACGGCGGGCCACACCCGCGTCGTGGTCCCGCGCCGCCCGGATGTCCGGCCCGTCCCGTTTCAAGATCCGCGCAACTCCAGGGAAAGTGTGGTCTCCACGGGCGCGGAGGCGACAGTTTCCGTGAAGTTGTCCCCATCTTGAACCGACACGTGCGTCGCGATCGGCGCCGTGTGTGGTCGGGTGTCCGGTTTCGGGGTGTGACCGGCGGCATCCCCGGGCCGGAATCGTCGGCGGGTCGGGGTCGTTGAACACGGGTGAACGGCCGAGGAAGAAGACGCCCCGCCTGGCGGGTGCGCGGGCCCCGGAATGATGGTGGGTCGCCGGTCGTTACACATGGTCCCGGCGCCGCGAAGAGGCCCCCGCCCCGCACGCCGGACCCCCAAGACTTTCCCCCCTTTGAGCGCCTGACGGTGCTTGCGCACCACGAGAGCCGACCCCCGTCGGCGTGTGTGCGCCGACCCCCGAATGGAGCTTCCCGTGAACACGATGCTGCGTAAGAGCGTGCTTGGTGTTGCTGGTCTGGCGTTTGCCGGTGGTGTG
>NZ_JBIAIL010000051.1:0-41902 GCF_042871425.1 Micromonospora sp. NPDC005806
TTCCATCCGATCCTGGTGACCTGCGACAACACCGGCGAACTGCTGACGATCAAACTGCGGCCGGGCAACGCCGGGGCCAACACCGCCGCCGACCACCTCACCGTGCTGGCCGAGGCGTTCGCGCAGGTCCCGGCCGCGCACCGCAGGAACCTGCTCATCCGCGGCGACTCGGCCGCCGCCACCCACGCCGTGATCGGATGGCTGACCGCACAGGACGCCAAGCGCAACCGACGCGTCGAGTACTCGATCGGCTGGTCGATCGGCGAGGCGGAACGCGCCGCCATCAGCGCGCTGCCGACCGCGGCATGGTCACCGGCCCTGGGCGCCGACGGCGGCATCCGCGACGGCGCACAGGTCGCCGAACTGACCGGCCTGCTCACCCTGGCCGGCTGGCCGCCCGGCATGCGGGTGATCGTGCGTCGAGAAACACCACACCCCGGCGCCCAGTTGTCGCTGTTCGAGGAACGCGACGGCTGGCGCTACACCGCGTTCGTCACCAACACCACCGTCGGCGCCTTGCAGTGGCTGGAAGCCCGCCACCGCGCCCACGCCCGCGTCGAAGACCGAATCCGCTGCGCCAAGGACACCGGCCTGCGCCGGCTACCGTCACGCGAGTTCGCCATCAACGCCGCCTGGTGCACCATCGCCGCCATGGCCTGCGACCTCATCGCCTGGCTGCAACTGCTCACCCTCGACGGCGAGCTGGCCAAAGCCGAACCGAAACGGCTGCGCTACCGCCTGCTACACACCGCCGCCCGCCTGGTCCGCGGCCAACGCCGCCGCCGGCTACGCATCCCATCGACCTGGCCCTGGGCCAACCAGATCACCGCCGCTTTCCACCGGATCGCGGCAATCCCCGCCCCCGGCTGACCAGCTCAGCCCTGTCCCGACGACCGGAGGACCCAAGGAGACCACGCCCACCGCCGCGACAGACGGCCCGTCACCATGCCCCGACCAGATCGCATCGAACACCAGTGATCACAGGCGCGGGACCGAAGCGGCCGACATCAGCGGTGAATGATCGAGGCTAGCGCAGATGTCGGGCGAAGAACCCGGCCGCGTCCTCCCCTGCGAACTGCGGGACACCGGTGTGTCCGCCCATGTTGGCGTGCAGCGTTTTCTCCTTGGAGCCGAAGGCGTCGAACAGGTCCAAGGCCGCCTGCCGGTCGTTCCCTTCGTCATCCCACTGCAGCAGGACATGCAGCGGAATGGTGACCTGCCGGGCCTCCTCGAACATGATGCGAGGCACGAAACTCCCGGCGAAGAAGCCGGCGGCCACGATACGCGGCTCGACCACCGCAAGCCGGATGCCGACGGAAATCACTCCCCCCGAGTACCCGACCGGGCCACCGATCTCGGGCAGCGACAGGAGGGCGTCCAAGGCGGCCTGCGATTCCGGGACCGCCTTGTCGACGAGCGGGAGGATGAGGGCGTCGATGATCTCGTCGCTGACCGGCTCGCCGGCCTCCATAGCCCGGCGCAGGTCGGCGCGGGCCCGTTCGGCGACGGCCCAACGGGGCCGGTCACCGCTCCCGGGGAGCTCGATGGTAGCCGCAGCGAAGCCATCCGCCGCGGCGTGCCGGGCCCGCGCCACCAGGCGGGGGTACATCTTGTGCAATCCGAGCGGGGGGTGGCCGAGCAGGATCAGCGGGACCGGTGCGGATGCGGATGCGGGCGTCCACAGGATGCCGGGGATCTCGCCGAGGGTGAATTCGCGTTCGAGGACGCCGTCATCGAGGCGCTGTTCAGAAGTGAATCGCATGGTCGTGCCTTTCGGGAGTGCTCGTGAACGGCGCTCCCGGACGATCTATCGCCCGACCGTGACCCCAGAGGGGAGCACCCATGTCGAAACGTTCACGGGTACCACCTCCTCGGTCTCTCGCACGGCCTCGGGAAAACTAGCAGCGGCCGCCGTGATCCGCCAAACGTGTTTCTGCGCAGGCTCCGTGGCCGAATGCCACGGACAGGCCGCATGCGGTTACGGTGCGATGTGAGCTCACCGATCACGTCACAACGACGTGGCCCTGGTGTTCCCTCCCTGAGTCCCCGCCCTGCCCCGACCGGCGGAGGCGGAACCCCCAATGGTTCGGCCAGTGCTGGCTCTGCAAGATCAGTCGTACGCGGCTCTGCACAACAACCAGTACGCCGACACCCGGCTTAGGCAATGCTGCTGCCAGACGCTGGTACCCCGGTGAGGAATTAGGCTGCCCGGCGGATCACCGTCGGTGGCACGACACAGGCTTGTCGCGTGGCCTTTATCCAACGACCGCCAAGAAATCCGAGTAGAACAGGCCCAGGCCGACCGCCACGCAGACGCCGGCCACGATCCAGAACCGGATCACGATATTGACCTCGCTCCATCCGGCCAGCTCGAAGTGGTGGTGCAACGGCACCATCCGGAAGACACGTCTACCGGTGGTCCGGAACGAGACGATCTGGATCACCCAGGTCGTCGTGATGATGACGAAGAGCCCGCCGATCATGATCGAAAGCAGCGTGGTGCGGGTTGCCACCGCGAGCCCGCCGATCAGGGCGCCGAGCCCGAGCGAGCCCACGTCACCCATGAAGATCCGCGCCGGGGACGTGTTCCACCACAGGAAGCCCACGCAGGCGCCGGCCGCCGCCGCCGCGATCATGGCGATCTCCAGGGGATCCCGGACCTGGTAGCAGTAGTCGTTCACGCGGGCGTAGGCGTCGTCGGCGCACCAGTGCCGGTACTGCCAGAAGCCGATCAGCGCGTACGCGCCGAGCACCAGGATCGACGCGCCGGTGGCCAGGCCGTCGAGGCCGTCGGTGAGGTTCACGCCGTTCGACATCGCCGTGATCACGAAGACGATGACCATAACCGCGCCGACCTTGCCGACGTTCAGCCAGCTGATGTCGCGGATGAGCGAGATGTGCTCGCTGGCCACGGTCTGGCCGTTGGTGCTCGGCACGTAGAGTGCGGCGATGCCGAACCCGCCGCCGACGATCGCCTGGCCGAGCAGCTTGCCTTTGGCGGACAGTCCGTCGGAGTTGCGCCGGAGCACCTTGAGGAAGTCGTCGAAGAAGCCGACCGCGCCGCAGAAGACGAACAGCCCGAGCAGCACCAGGGCCGTCATGGTCGGGCCCTCCTGCGCGATCTGCCGTTCGGGCAGGGTGGTCAGGGCGATGTGCCCGGCGACGTAGGCGAAGATGGTCGCCACGATGAAGACGACACCGCCCATCGTGGGCGTGCCCTTCTTGCCCTGGTTGCTGGCGAGCCCGATCGATCGGATCGGCTGGCCGGCCTTGAGCGCGGTGAAGACGCGAATCGCCACCGGCGTGCCGAACAGGGAGATGATGAACGCGACCGCGGCCGCGACGATGACCGCCCTCACGGGCGAACCTCCACGAGATCCGGATTTCTCACGGCGTCCCCACCGCGCTTCCAGATCAGCGCCTGATGTATCGACCTGAGCTGGCCGTGCAGATCGTCCTTAGCGAAATCATCGATCACGAGACGCGATCTTGCCATCCGACGGCGAGCGGAGCACCCCTGGACCTCACAGCGCCGTGGTTCGTAGCTCGCCGACACGAATCCGACGACGATCTTGCAACGCCAGGCCCGAGGTTCAAATTGTGTCCGAAGCCGCGGAAATAGCCCAAACGACGCGATCCCTTGTCGACTGTGGTGCGCGATGCAATCTGTCCAGGAGCGGTACACGGCCAAGCGCCAGGGCGTTCAGGGTGAGGTATGACAGCGCGGCCGAATACGAGTGAGCCTTGCGCGACCAGGAAGCCTACGCCATCCCGATGCTCCTATGGACGTCAAGCTCCGTCGCCGGCCTCGCCGGCGGAGCGTGACCCGTTCGTTCCGGAGGAACGATCACCAGTCCCTGAGCTGCACGAGCAGTGGGTACGGCCTGCCGGAACGGTTCAGCAGCGTCCACGGCCGTCCGGCACCGCTCGTCCGTCGTCACCCAGTTCGTCACCCACTCGGTTGGACTCCCCAGACGCGAAAGAAGCGTGTCGACACGCCACGCCCGGGCGCTGCCTAGAGAGGTGGGGTCCAATCGGAGGTGACGAAGCAAGGACCCCTTCCCTAGCGTGGGCAGCATGCGCACACCCGACCACTACATCGGTCTGCCTGCCGTACGCGCCTTGCATCGAGCAGGCGAGTGGGATGCCGCCCTCGCCGAACTCGAACCGAGCGGGCAGCACGCTGAGCTGCGCGCAGAGATTCTGATCGACCGCTACTTCTGGCAGGGCGGTGACCCGGATCCGGCACGGCGCGCAGTCGCCGCACTCGACTCTGCGTCTATCGCCTTCCGCTATCTAGCAGCTCGCGTCGCCTACGTCCGGGTCCTGTTCAGCCAGGATCCAGAGCCAGACGACGGCCAACTCATCGAAGCGGGCTACCGGGCCGCCGCTGAGCACCCGAGTTTCGCCGGATGGGGCGAGTTCCACCTTGGGGTGTTCAGCGACAACCTCCGCCGCGACCCAGTCGCAGCCAAGAAGCACTATGCCCGCGCTGCAGAGCTCTGCGCAGGCGACTTGCTGCTGGAGTCCTACGTGCTACGGCATCAGGCGGGGCACCTCGCGCACGCCGGTGACAGGGAAATGGCCGTGCTGCTGCTCCGGCGCTCGCTCTACCTGCGTTCGGCGCTGGGGTATCGGCCCCAGGTGGCCGCCGCCCAAGCGACCCTGGCCGATGAACTCTCCGACGGGCCTGAGCGCGACGCGCTGCTTTCAGCGGCCTCCGCCACGGCTGGAGAGCTAGGGCTGACCTGGTTGAAAAGAGCGCTCAAGCAGGGAAAGTAGGTCGGGCACCGCTGGCCAGATCGCTGGAGGTCCGTCGAGTTAGAACGCTTGTACGATGACGGCGTGGGCAGGGAGCTGGTGACGCGCTGGTGGAATAGCAGCTGCGGACGGCTGACCCGGCGTGACGTGTGGCTCGCCCGCGAAGTCCGGTGGCAAGTTGTCGCCAGAGCAGGCGACTCCGAGACAGGCAACGTGCTCCGCTGGGAGTTCGACACTGAAGACGAAGCACGGCAGATGGTGAAGCGCCTCGTGCAAGCCGACGGCGGCCAATGGCGCGAGATGGACACCGACACGAGGCCAGATTGAGTCTTCGCCATCTTCGAACATGCAGGTCGGAGGCTCTGGCGTGGCGCTCGCTCGGGATACTCATGCTGATCTCGGGCGGGCGTCCGCGAGGGTCGCAGCCAGGTCTCCGGTGGGCCTGGCCCTTGAGTGACGATCTTGCGAAAACTGGCGGTATAAGGGCCGCACGCTGCTGGCAGGCGAGTTCCCGGCGTACGTGGTCCGCCGGCCTGGCAGCAAAGGAGCAACGATTCGCCCACTGCCAACTGCCAGGGACGGGAGCTGAGGAGCCGGGAGTAGCAGTAGCACTGCGGCTGGAAGTCGCCCGACCGGTCAGCGCTCCTGCTCGATGGGCGCCTTCACCCGGTTCAGGCACCGGCCTCGAGCACGGCGAGGTCGCGTACCGCGTAACGGTGATGCTCGGCCTCTTCCTTGAGCACCACCTTGAGGCAGCGGCGCACGACGTACTCCCGGTCTGGATATGGGCCCGCCGGCTTGCGACCACACACCCGATCGAGCTCGGCCTCGGTGAGCCCGTCGACGACACGCCGCATCGTGGCCATGCGAGCGAGCCGCGGCGCGAGTACCTCGTCGAGCGTCGGGGTGGCTTCGAGGGTGAGCCCGAGCTTCGCCGCTGCGTCGGGCGGCATCCCGCCGTAAGGAAGGCCCAACGGGTGATACGGCGCATCCTCCTCGAGCACGGCATTACCAAGCCAGGCATCGCCGGCCATCAGCAGGTGCCGTTGGGTCTCGACGAACGACCACTCGCCGTTGACCTGCTCGTGCAGCTTGGCCTCGGGCAGGAGCCTGGCGCGGTCGAGCGTCGCCTCCCATTGCGTCTCGATGGCATCCCAAGCAGCCCGGTAGTCGACGGAGGACGCGGCGTCACGCGCCAGCACCCGCGTGGGATGCTGCCGGTCGAGCTCGGCCTCGACGTAGGCAGTCACGTCGACGTCGTTAACAACGAGACGCTCGAAGGCGCCACCGAGGTAGACGTCGCCCCCATAGCAGTCCACGATCTTCAGGCCGCTGACCTCGCAATCGCGAATCTCAAGGCCGGCAAGATCGCATAGGTGGATGCGGGCACCACGGAACTGGTCACTCTGGGTGTACGCAGCAGGCATCGAGACAGCTTCCCGAATCCGTCCCGCCTGCGTCAATGGGTAGCACAGCGTGAGGGTTCTGTTGTACGTCGGGGTACGGCGCCGGGCTGTGAGAGGACGAGCGCGGATGGCTGGCGTGCGGCGGGTGCGGCGCTGACGTACGCGGCGGGTGGAGCCGATAAGGATCTTGACAACTACAGCTGAACGCTCGCCATCCTCACACGAACGCCACGAGCGGCCGAATGGTCCACGACGAGCGCACACCAGAGGAATTACGTGAGCGGAACACGACCTCAAGCGGAATTACGTGAGCGCCGACACGTCCTGGCCGACGCCCCGCGACAACCCCCCGCTCCCCCGGACCTCGTCCGTCGGCTGTCCCAACTGACCGGCGGCTCGGTGCCGGCCGAGCGAATCGCTGCCGACCTGACCGAGGGCGCGCGCGCCTATGCGCGCTGGCGCGATGACGTCGGCCAGACCCGTGATCCGGTCGAGCTGACACACGCCCAGGTATGGGCGGACTTCGTCACCCCCACCTGGCCACAACCCGCCCGCGACGCCATCGAGCGCGAGGCAACCCCGCTGGTGTACGCCTGGACCTGGCGCCCGGAGTGGGAGGTCCGCCCCGGCATCCCCGAGGCGCTGCACGCCGCCGCCGACGCAGGCCTGCCGATGGCCGTGGTCAGCAACACCCTCTGCGGCGCCGCCCACCGGGGCTTCCTCGCCGCCGCCGGCCTGTCGCACCTGTTCGCCGCCGAGTTCACAGCGACGAAGCCGGACCCCGCAAACCCAACCCCCGCCTCGCCCAGCTGGCCGCCGACGCCATCGGCGTACCGATCGCAGAGTGCTGGTTCGTCGGAGACAGCCCGCACCGCGACATCGCCTGCGCCCGGCGTGCCGGCGCCGGCGCCGCGATCCTCATGCGCTCACCCCGCACGGACCTGGAACCACCCCACCCGGACCTGCGACCGGACGCCCGCATCGAGGACGGCCACGGGCTTCACCCTCACTACTCAGCCCAGCACCACCACCGCCGAGCCTGACGCGCCTCGTCGGATCCTGCGGAGGACCGACAACCGGGCCGTCTACTCGGTCCGCGAGGTCGCCCGGCTGCTCTCGCTCTCCCTTGGCAGCACCTACGCGCTGGTCCGCGACGGCGAGATACCCGCCCGCAAGCTCGGCGGACGCTGGGTCATCCCCAAGAAGCGATTCCGCGCCTGGCTCGACGAATGCACCGAAACGGCCACTGACGACGCGAAGGGCTGGGCCTGATGGGACACATCGTCAAGACCCCTGCCGGTACCTTCCGGGCCAACTCGCGCGACGCCACTGGGCGCCAGAAGGCCAAGACGTTTCCGACGCGCAGGCAGGCGGCGTCCTTTCTGGCCGAGACGGAGACGGCCGTCGCCCGCGGTGGCTATGTCGATCCACACGCCGGCCGGCTGCTGTTCGGGAAGTACGCGCAGCGGTGGCGGGAGTCGCGCAACGATGAACTCACCACACGGGCGCGGGATGCCTCGATCCTTCGGACCCATGTGCTTCCGCGCTGGTCGGATGTGCCGCTGTTCCGCATCGATCACCTGGCGGTTCAGTCCTGGGTGACCGAGCTGGGCGCCCGGCGTTCGCCCGCCACCGTGGCGGAATGCTTCCGCCTGTTCTCCGCGATTCTTCGCGCGGCCGTCCTCGACCGGCTGATAGGCGTCAACCCATGCGAGGGCGTGAAGGTGCCATCCCGCCGGAAGAAGGACTCCGATGGTCATGTCCTGCCCCGCGCTGACCTGATCGGCCGGCTCCTACCGGCGGTCCCAGATCGGTACCGCGCCCTGGTCGCGTTGGCCGGCGGTACTGGCTTGCGGTGGGGCGAGTGCACGGGTCTTCGCTGGGAATCGCTCAACCTGACCACGAAGACGGTCGAGGTTGTCCGGGTCGCCGTCGAGGTTGCGGGCACGGTCACGATCAAGCCCTCCCGAAGTCTCGGGCAGGTCGGCGTGCCGTCCCGGTGCCAGAATTCGCGGCTGACCTCCTGGCAGCCCATCGGGAGGCGGTTGCGGCCGGTCCGCGCGGCGAGGTATTCACCAACTCATCCGCAGGTCCGCTGCGGCGGACGCTGTTCCGGGCTCGCGTCTGGCGGCCATCGCTCGTCCGCGCCGGTCTGCTCGGAGACGTGAGCCGACTGGGCCACTTCAAGTGGCGCGCCGCCTGGGTCGACCTGGACGGCACCAAGCATTCCGCGGAGTTCACCACCGAGCGGGAAGCCGTCGCCCACGTGGCGAAGATGGCGCCCGGCGGGCTGCGGTTCCACGATCTGCGGCACTCCTACGCCACCGAGCTGGTGTCGCGCGGTGTGCCCGTCAACGACGTCCAGGCCGTGATGGGCCACGAGAAACCGTCGACCACGTTGAACCTCTACACCCACCGATCGGACGGGAGGGATCAACGCATCCGCGACGCGTTCGCTGACGATTCGCTGACGCCCAACGACAACTGACGATGGAATCAGCAAGAGTCACCCTCTCCCGAGGGTGGCTCTTCTGCGCTATATCGATGGTAGGCGATACTGGGATCGAACCAGTGACCTCTTCGGTGTGAAGCAGGACGCTGCACCGACGTTGACCCGCGGGAACACAAGACCGCAGGTCGGGGTCTATGCCGTTCGGCTCCGTTCGGTGCCGTTGAATGCAGTTCAATGCCGTTCAGCGCACCCGACTGCTCCAAAGGTGCTCCCCCGATCGCGGCCGCACCTGGACCCACGGTTGGCCGGGTCAGTCTGCCTAACGCGGGGCCCGCGGCACGACGCGAGCGATCCGGCAGTGGGTACGGACGGTGCGAACCCCTCGCGCACGCCGCGCTGGCCAGCGGCAGATTCGGACGAGCGCTGGGGTGGGCTCGCAGCCCGCTCAGCAGTCAAACACCGACCAGCAGATGTCGTTCCGTAACCGCTGGTCGTCGAGCACGAGCTCGCGAATCGCCTTGTCGTGGGCCCTGACCCGGGATCCCCCACACATCCTGTACTCGACATGACCGGGCGCTGACTTGATCTGTGTGGTGACGCTGCGTGGCGCGCGGATCGCGGCAGTGAGCGGACGCGCCGAAGTGCGAACAGATTCGTGCCTTGGCAGCAACAGGAGGAAGTGAATCCGTATCGAACAGCTATACCCTCGGGTTACACCCTCAGGTTATAGTGTCGTCGTGGGTGTGCCTCAGACGTTGCTCGGGTTGATCGAGCCGGAGCCGAGCCACGGTTATCGGCTCAAGCGGGAGTACGACGCGTTGTTCGGCCACGAGCGCCCGTTGCCGTTCGGGCAGATGTACCAGACGCTGACCCGGCTGCAGCGCGACGGTCATGTGCTGGTGGAGGGGCCGGTGCCCGGTGGCGGTCCAGACCGGAAGTGCTACAGGATCACCGACTCGGGCATGACCTATTTGGAGCGGTGGCTGAGCCGGCCGGAGTCGCCGGAGCCGCACCTGCAGCCGGTGCTGTATGGCAAGGTCGTGATCGCGTTGCTGTCCGGTCGGCCGGCCGCGGCCTTTCTCGACGCGCAGCGGGCGGCGCACCTGGCGCGGATGCAGGAGTTGACGGCCATGCGCCGGCGCGGCCCGCTCAGTCAAGCGCTGTTGGCCGACTATGGCTTGTTCCATCTGGAGGCGGACCTGCGGTGGATCGACGTGACCGCGGCCCGGCTCGACCAGCTCGCCACGGAGGTCAAGCGGTGACGCAACCATTGCTGATCGGCAAGGCGGTCATGAAGTCGTTTGGTCCGACCCCCGCTCTCCGGGGAGCGGACATCACGGTCGCCGCAGGCGAGGTAGTGGCGGTGATGGGCCCCAGCGGATCGGGCAAGTCGACGCTGTTGCACTGCCTCGCGGGAATCCTGCTCCCGGACTCTGGAGAGGTCTGGTTCGACGGCCAGCGGATCGACAGCCTGCCGGAGCCGGCACGCAGCCAACTGCGCCGCGCCCGGTTCGGATTCGTGTTCCAGTTCGGACAGCTGGTGCCCGAACTGCCCGCCCTGGAGAACGTCATGCTGCCGCTCCTGCTGGCCGGTCATCGGATACGCCCGGCTCGCGCGGTGGCGAGCACCCTGCTGGACCGGCTGGAGATGTCCGGCCTGCAGCGGCGGCGCCCCGGCGAATTGTCCGGTGGGCAGGCGCAGCGGATAGCGGTTGCCCGAGCCCTGGTGGCTCAACCAACGGTCATCTTCGCGGATGAGCCCACCGGATCGCTAGACACTCTGGCCGGGGAGATGGTCATGGACCTTCTCGTCGACCGGGCTCGTGACCAGGGCGCCTCCGTCGTGCTGGTCACCCACGACGCGCGGGTGGCGTCATTCGCCGACCGGGTGGTCGTGGTCCGTGATGGTGTCGCCTCGGCATTGGCCGCGGCGTGAACGGCAACATCGCGGCAGGCACGCGTCGGGGACGGTTGTCAATCTTGCGCGTCGCGCTCTGGCTCGCGGTCGGGGGACGCGAGCAGTTGGCCCGGTTACTCATCGCCGCTACAGGTGTCGGGCTCGGCGTCGGCCTGTTGCTACTCGCCGCGGTGGCGTTGCCCGCCATCCGCGCGCACGAAGCCCGGGCCGCCTGGACCACAACCGCCGCGCACAATGTGCGACCGGCGCAGAACGAGGCGGCCACCGACCCGTTGTTGTGGCGCGTCCGGGTCGATACCTACCGCGGTCAGGACATCATGCGGCTGGACGTGGCCGCGCTCGGGCCGCGGGCGCCGCTGCCTCCCGGGCTGTCGCGGCTACCGGGTCCCGGGGAGAAGGCGGTGTCCCCGGCGCTTGCGCGGTTGCTGGCCGCGGTGCCACCCGAGCAGTTGACCGACCGGTACCCCGGCCGGGCCGTCGCCACCGTCGGCGATGCGGCGTTGCGGTACCCGGATGAACTGGTGGTCGTCGTGGGATACGCCCCGGCGGATCTGCGTGGTCAGCCGGCCGTGGAGCAGGTGCACAGCATTGAGACGTACCCGAGCAGCGTGTCGCTGACGCGGTTCGGTCGGGTCATCGTCGGCATCGCCGCGGCGGCGCTGCTCGTGCCGATTCTGGTGCTCGTCGGTACCGCCACCCGGCTGTCCGCCGTCCGCCGTGAGCAGCGGCTGGCCGCCATCCGCCTGGTTGGTGGCACCCCCCGACAGGTTCGTACGGCGGCCGCGGTGGAAGCCGCCCTCGCGGCGGTCGCCGGCACCGTCCTGGGCTTCGGCGGCTTCGCCCTGGTCCGGCCCTACGCGGCACGGTGGAGCATCGACGGCTCCCCGTTCTTCCCGGCAGACCTGCGCCTATCGTGGGCGTCCGCGCTGCTGGTTGTCATCGGCGTGCCGGTGCTGGCCGTCTCCGCCGCCGTGGTCGCACTGCGCCGGGTGCAGATCTCGCCGCTCGGCGTCACCCGGCAGGCACAGCCTGGCCGGCCGACCTGGCGGCGGTTGATCCTGCTCATCGCCGGACTGGGCAGCCTCGCGGTCGCGCTGCCCACCGTGGCCACCACCAAGGGGCAGGGGCCGCTGTGGCTCCTAGCCGCCGTGATGAGCGCGGTCATCCTCGGCATCGTCGTTGCCGGGCCATGGCTGACCATAGGCGTGGGACGGCTCCTCGTCCGCATCTCGCGCCGGGCCTCGACCCTGCTCGCCGGACATCGGCTGGCGGCCAACCCGACCGCCGGGTTCCGGTCCATCAGCGGCCTGGTGCTGGCCGTCCTCCTTGTCACCGTGGCCGCCCAAGCCACCGCGAGCGCCGCAGTACCGGTGACCGACCGGGGACAGGTCCTCATCCCGGCCGGCACCGTCGGAGCCGAGTTCCTCTCCCGCGACACGCCACCGCTGCCCGCCGCTCAAGCCACCGCACTCGCTCAACGCGTGCGTGCCATCCCCGGCGTGCATGCAGTACTCGACCTGCGCTGGGCCGCACCCGCCCCACCCGACACCGGCGCGACCAAGGTACCGGTTCTCGCCCGCTGCGCCGCCCTGCGCGCCACTGGCCTTGGCACCTGTCCCAACCCGGATGCACCCGTCGAACTTGACGCCCGAATGCTGGGCAACGGCCTCGTTCAGAACATCGGCCAGCCAGCCACCGATGTGCCGACCGGTGACCTGCCCATGCTGGCATTGCTGGTCGCCACCGATGCCCGACCATCCACGATGGAAACGGTGCGGACGGCCATCGAGTCGTTCGCCGACCAGACCGCCTGGCTGCCATGGACCACTGACGAGACCAAACTCCACGCCGATAAGCAGGCCGCGCAAGTCAATCGGATCAGCACGGCCGTCCTGCTGGTCACCCTGTTCGTCGCCGGGTTCAGCCTCGCCGTCTCGACCGCCGGTGGCCTCCTCGAACGCAAACGCCCCTTCGCCCTGCTACGCCTCGCCGGCACCCGCCCGACGGACCTTCACCGAGTCATGATCATCGAAACCGCATTGCCGATGATCGCAGCCACCGTCATCAGCGCCGGCATCGGTTTCGCCGTGGCCGCCGACATCACCCACGCCAGCCACACGCCCTGGCGTCCCCCGCCGGCCAGCTACTGGTGGACCCTCGCCGGCGGCGTCGCAACATCCCTCGCCGTCGCACTCCTCACCACCATCCCACTCATGACCAAGCTCACCGCACCGCACACCGCGCGCTTCGAATAAGCACTCTGTGCCCGACATATCACTACAGGCGCATCCGCCAACCAATCCATGACCATCTCTCCCCAACGCCCTGTCATCGGCACAGTCGGACGTCTTCCACGTGGCTCGCCAACGCCCGATCAACGGCCTGAGCGTGCGTGCGGCCCGGGATCGAACCGTGCCCGGTATTGGGCCTCGGCACACGGGCACGCTGTGGCCCTCAGCGTCCGGCGGTCAGTCATCCGACCGATGGAGCCAAACGCCTCCTCGAGCATCTCCGCGTACTCGGCGTCGGTTGCGCCGCGCCACTCGCCGGTCGTCGAGTCCTGGACCAGCCACGGCTGGTACAGCGTGCCCTCTACCCACTTGGAGAACCAGTCAACGATCGAACCAGTGACCTCTTCGGTGTGAAACGGGACGCCGCATCGCCTCTGGGCTGCGGTAACGTGGAGCCGCAGGTGGGTGGGGGTGCCGTTGAGTGCAGCGGGGCGCCGTTGGGTGCTGTTCGGCGCCGTTCAGCGCGGCCCGTTGCTCCCAATCCGCTCCCCCATCATCTGTCGGTTGGCCGTCGGCGCTCAACGTTGCGGCGGTTCGGCTTGACGGGACAGCCGGATGGACGCGGGGCGGGCGCGGCTAGGTGGGCGCTCCGATAGTCGGGTGTTCAGCCGGGTTGGAAGGCGGGGAAGGCCGCCCGCTGGGCATCGCCACACGGGGTGTCGCGCCGAGGACGGCGAAGTCACCGACGCGGCCGTTCCGGCCGGACCACTGCCGGCGGGGGCGACGCTCGCGGCGGCGGGGATTGCCGCCGGCCACCACCGCGACGGGGGCGGCAGCGGCGAGGAGGTGTCGTCTCATGAGCCGATTCCTCCAGGCCGCAGCCACGACCGAGTTACCGACAGACAACCCGGTTTACCGCCCGCCGACTCCTCGAGCCGGCGTCTGCCGTCTGGACGGCGAAGCACAAAGATGAACGACACCGCCTGGCAGGATCGACATGGTTGTCGAGGCGACCGCGGACGGCCGGGGCGAGAGCTCAGCCTCGCCCCGGCCGCGACCTCCAGGTCAGTTCACCGTTGCAGCGGCACCCGTCAGCTCAGCTTGTACGCCGTGGGAAGGGTTTGCTTGACGGTGTTGCCCTCGCTGTCGGTCGCGCTGATCCGGAGCCCGACGCCCTCGGCGGCCTGGTCCCGGTTCGGGTGCTTGATCTCCGCAGTGAAGGTGTTCGTCCCGGCGGCCTCAGTGGTCGCCGGGTGCCAGGTCTTGCCCCCGTCGAAGCTGACCTCGGCCTGCAGTGAGGTCACCGTGGGCAGGGCGGTGAGGCGCTCCTGGTAATAGCCGACGACCGTGATCTCGTGGGTGCCCCCGGCCTTGGCAGTGTTGTCCAAGGCCAGACCGAGGTCGTACCGCAGGAAGATCAGCGGCTCTGGCCGGCAGGCCGCCTGGTTGTTGCCGGCCGCCGCGCCTATGCAGGGCTGGTGCTCCGGAGCATCCCCGTTGGTCGGCTTGGCGGAGTTGTACTGCCACACCGTCTTGACCCCGTTGGTCTCCGCCTCGAACGTGTACCGGGCCGATTCCGCCGGCAGGTCGTAGGCGGCGACTTCGACGCCGCAGCCGGAGAGAGCGAACACCGCTGCGGTTACGAACGCCGCGAGGGTCCCCTTTCGGCACCGCGGCGATGGCACGCTCGTGTTCATCGCGTTGATCTCCTTAGCTGTTTGGACCGTCATCGCGGGCTCCCGGGGCTGAGATCCGGCGTAATGTCAGACTTGCCGGTAGGGCGAAAGACGAGCCATTCCGTGCGACGTTCGACTTCGTCGCCGGACTGGTTGAACAACCTGAAGTTGCAGGCAGGCGACATGCAGGGCGGGGCCCCAAAGAGGACCTCAGCGAACGACCAGTCGGTGACGACGCCGACCGCCGCCTGGCGGGCACCGCCGCTGCCGGTCAGGAAGAAGTTCGGGTGGAAGGTGTTGCCCTGCCGGCAGCCCACACACGGCGTTCCGGTCGCGAGTGTGAAGCCGGACTTGGTCCGCACCTGCGGCACGGCCCCCGGTACGGTCGGTCCCTGGTTCCAGTGGAGTTGGTTCCTGCTGCCGAGGACCACGTCCTGCCTCTCGCCGCTAGCCCGAACCAGGACGGAGGCTTGGGCGTAGTCGGCCCAGTCGGTGGAGAACCGGTCGATGGTGTCGTCCTGCCGCTTGACGAAGGTGGTCAGCGTCTGCTGCATGGTGATGCGCGGCAGGTTCAGGGATACCGTGGTCGGACCGGACTCGGAATGCTGCTCCCAGGTCAGGTTGGTGACCTGTTGGGGCCGGTCGGCGTGGAAGTAGTGGTCGACCCGGTCGAAATCCTCCTTCTTGGGCTGGTACGGCAGGTCCGACGGGATCTGACCGTCGGAGGCGTACCTGGCGGCGTAGACCGTCGGTGTGGCGCTGCCACCGAGAATGATCTCAACCTCCGACGGGGCGGCCTTGATCCGCTTGATCAGGCGGTCCGCCTCGCCATAGGGCACCTGCACGATTGGCAGTGCGGCGTACGGCTTGACCGCCGGGCAGCTCTCCAGCCCGCCCGTACATGCGGTGATCCCCGCGCTTGGAGAGCCCAGCGAGACGAGGCCCGGCACCGCAACCATCACGCCGGCGGCGCCGGCGGCGTGAGCGGCCGCCACCCGCTCGTCCCGGAGCTTCTGGAACTCGCATACGTAGGAACCGCTGCATATGTCGGTCGGCGTCAACAGCACCAGCTTGCCGCGGGCGTCCACGTTGGCGAACTCGGCGGCGGACCCGGTGCCCGCGTAGACCACCGGCACGTGTCCCTTGATCGGCAGTCGCGGAATCGAAAACCTGACCTGGCCCCTGACCGTCTTGCCGTTCTCCTGCCATTTATGTTCTCCGAACCCAGCCGAGGCGTCCGGGGTGTGGTAGCGCGGGGACAGGCGGAAGGGGGCACCGCCGCCGACGGCCTGCATGGTGACGACAGGAGTCGTGAGCACGCTGTGGAGTTCGTGCGTGAGGGTGCCCGTGCGCACCTTGGCGGTCGGTATCGCCCACCACTTCGTCGCCGAGTAGCCGCTGGCGAGGTGTGTCGTCATCCCCCACGCGCCAGTAGCAGAGACCCGATTGATGACGTGTCGGCTGTTGTAGTTTTCGGTCGGCTCCGGAGCCTGCACTTTCAGCGGCTTGAGCTTGCGCAGGTCAAACGTGACCGTGGTCGCCTTGGTGACACTCACCTCTGGCGCAACCGGCAGGACGTTGTTCCACTCGCCGACCTCGTCCACCCAACCGACCTTGCCACTGACCGAATAGGTGCCGGGGACGAGCGATACGGTGACTCCACCCGCTACGGGGCCAACCGGGCCTTCGTGCAACGCATTGTCGTCGACCGGCAGGAAGAGAGACTCGTCGTACCGGAAGTCGCTGGCGCCCGGCGGGCGGATGACGTTCACGGTCACCGGGAACTTCTGGGGCTCGAGGAAGGTGCTGACCGATGAGGTCGCCCGCAGCACACCTGAGGAGTCCCGGGCGTTCAGCCGGCCGTGGTAGTCGCCGAAGGGCCCGTCGGTGCCGAGCGCCCTGCCGTCGAGTGTCACCGGCACCTCGGCCGACGCGTTGGCGGGCACGACCACCTCATCCGCGCCGAGGGTGACCAGGCCGGCCGGAGCGGGCTTCTCACCGTGGGAGATCGACGTCGTGAGCTTCAACGTGATCGCCTCGTCGGTGTGGTTGGTGTAGGTGACCTTCTTCGTCAACGGCGCGTGCGGGTAGGCCAGGCGGCCGAAGAACAGGTTCCCGTTCGTGGTGACCGTCGGGTCGACCGCAGTGGCAAGGTTCACCCGGCCGGCGCCCTGGGCGAACGTGTCGTGCCCCAGGTCGGTGGCGGTGCTCATCAGCAACGCCTTGATCTCGTGGCCGGTCAGGTTCGGGTGCTGCTGAGCGATGAGGGCTGCGGCGCCGGCCACGTGCGGTGTGGCCATCGACGTCCCGCTGGCACTGGTGTAGTGCTCGTCCACCACCTTACCCATCGCCGTGCCGGCGGCGCGTGCCGCGACGATGGCGACACCCGGAGCCGCGATGTCCGGCTTGGCGGCGCCATCCCCGACCCGCGGTCCGCGGCTGGAGAAGTCGGCCATCTTGTCTTGCTTGTCGACCGCCGCCACGGTCAGGGCCTCGTCGGCGGCGCCCGGGGTTCCGACCGTCCCGCTCTGCGGGCCGCTGTTGCCCGCCGCGACCACGAAGAGGGCCCCGGTGGTGCGGCTGAGCTGGTTGAGCGATTGGCTCAGCGGATCGGTCCCGTCGGTGGCGCCACCACCGAGGCTCATGTTGACGACCTTCGCGCCGGAGTGGGCGGCCCACTCCATGCCCGCGATGATGGACGAGTTGGAGCCGGAGCCACCGTCGTCGAGCACCTTGCCGACGCGCAGCTTGGCGCCGGGCGCGACGCCCTTGCGCAGCCCGTTGGACGCGGCTCCGGTGCCCAGGATCGTGGCCGCCACGTGAGTGCCGTGTCCGTGCCCGTCCCGGGCGCCCCTGGGATTGCCGGTGAAGTCGACCTGCTCGACGAGGTTTCCGGCCACGTCCGGGTGGTTGGGGTCGATGCCGGTGTCCAGCACCGCCACGGACACGCCGGCGCCGTCGTAGCCGCGGTCCCAGGCGACATTCGCGCCGATCTGCGGTACGGAGGAATCCAGGCTCGCCTTGGCCAGCTCGTCGAGCCACACCTTCTTGACCCCGGCCAGGGAACCGGCGGACCGGGCGGCGGAGCCAGAGTCCCTCTTGCCCCGTACCTCCTGCCACCACCGGCCGCCGTCGGCGATGTCCATCGAGCGGCCGTTGATGCTCGGGAGTTCCCTGCCGACGGAAGCCCCGGCAACCTTCGGCACCCTCTGCACCGCGGCGTTCTCGGTGTAGGTGACGAGCACCGGCACCTCGCCGACCTTGCCCGCCGCGACGAGCGTCACCAGCTGGGTCAGGTCGAACAGCCCCCAGTCGAGCAGTCCGTTGCCGAGCAGCGAGAGGGCGTCGTTCGGCACGACGTACACGTTGCCCTTGCGAGTGATGGTCTGGAACACGACGGAGGATCCATCGGGCCGCGCCGCGCTCTCGAAGTCGCGGGCGACCGGCTTGCCGTCGGCGTTGATACCGACGTACACCTTGTCGCCGGTGATCAGCGTCACCGGGACGGACCCGCCGGACGCGGCGATGACCCGCCGCAGGTCGTCGTTGGGGGTCACGGTCACGTTCTTTGTCTGTGCGACATCGGGACGTGGCGCCTGCTGGGTTGGCTCGGTAGCGTGTGCCGCCGTGGTCGACACAACCATCCCGAAGATGGTCAGACCAACGGTCACCGCGCCCAAGCGTCGCCCGAGACGCTTCATTGCCGGGCTTCGCCTCATCTATCGGCCTCCTGCCAGATTGATGACTACAAACATGTCGGGGTATGGCGCTTTGGGCGGCGCAGTCCGGAGGGGGGCGGGACGGCGCCTCTCGCCACTGGCGATCACGGTCCGACCATGGGCCTCCTCGCTAGAGCGGTTCGTACTCGCCGGCACCGTCGGCACCGCCTGTGCTCTGCGCGGTCGGGGCAGCTGCCGGGTTGGCTGGCGGTCCTGCCGGCACCGGTTCGTCCTTGGCACGGCGTGCCGGCTCGGTCGGGTTACCTGCCACCTCGGGCATCGGCGGTTCTGCGGAGTGCATGGTGACGAGTGTGCGATCGAGCCCGGCCCCGGCTCGATTGGTCAGATGCGGGATTTAAACCCGCCGCTCGCTCATGCGCTTTTCTTCGTGCCCGGCGACGGCGGTGAATTTACTCGTCGCCCGCCGACGGTTGCCCCTGCTCGTCGACGAGGCCCAACTCCACGACTCTGATCGCGAGCGCGGTCCGCGACGTCACGCGCAGTTTGCGCATGGCTGACTTCAGCTGGCTGGCCACGGTCTGCGTCGACACCACCAGCGCGTCGGCGATCTGCCGGTTCGTCCGGCCGCCGACCAGCAGGCGAGCCACCTCCAGCTCACGCGGGGAGAGTTGGTTGCCGTAGCTGGGCCGGCCCCGGCCCCGCGCCACGCGGGTGTCCCACCCGCGCTCCTTCAGGGACCGTGCCACCCGATCGGCGTCGTGGTGGGCGCCGAGGTCCGACAACGCCCGCGTGACTTCGGACAGTATCGGCAGGCCAGCCTCGTGCTGGCCAGCGGCGAGCAGGCAGCGGGCGTGACGCTCCCGGGCGAGCAGGGCGTCGTACGGGCGCGGCAGTGCCTGCCATGCGGCGGCCGCCTGGGCGAACAGCGCCGCGGCGCGGGCGAGCTGGCCGTCGGCTTCGGCCAAGATCGCGCGGCACAGGACCAGGGACGCCTGCGGCGCCGGAGCGTCCTTGCCGCCCAAGGCCCGTTCGAATGTGGTCACCAGGTCGGCGGCGTGGCCGGGCTGACCGGCGGCCGCCAGGGCGGCGACCCGTACCGGGGCAACCTCGGTGGCCCGGGGCCAGATTCCACTGCCGACGGTGATCTCAACCGGCTCGTCGGTGAGGCGGAGCGCCTCGTCGACGTTGCCGTCGCGCAGGCACAGCTGCGCCAGCGCCGCCGCGGCCTCGATGCGTTGCTGGTCGTCGAGCCCGGCGAAGCGCAGACGCTGCTCCGCTCCTTCCCGGTCTCCGGCGGCGGCCTGGATCAGGCCCGCCACGAGGGCCACCTCGCACCGGTCCTGCAGCCGCACCCCATCGTCATCGTCGACCAGCCGCACCGCCCGATCCGCGAGTCCCGCCCAGGCGCCGGTAAACCAGTCGAGGTGGGCCCGGGTCGAGGCGATGCCGTCGAGGGCACCGAGCAACTCGTAGCGCTCGGCGAGTGCCCGGGCCTTGGCCAGTCGCGCCCTGGCCTCGTCGTACCGTCCCCACCGCATCGCTGCTTCGCCGACGTTGATGTGGCCTAGCGCGACGAGCGCGGCCTCCCGCGGGTTGGCCCTGTCGTCCGGGATCTGCCGGGCTTCGGCCCACCCCGCCTCCTCACCGAGCATGAGCAGCGCAAAGGCGCGGTCCAGGAACAGGCGCAGTCGCTCGTAGGACGCGATCGACGGCGCCACCGCAGGTGCCTCGCGCAGCCACCGCAGATGCTCCGAGGCCGGCCGCGCGTCCCCGAGAGGTATGGCGAGGAGGTTTCGGGCTCGTGCCGCCTCCAGCGAGTCCGGCGCGAGGTGGGGCACCGCTCTCAATATCTCAGTCCGGCCCGCCTCCATGGCTCCCGCCACCATGAGCACCCGGCCGACCTGGAAGCGGACCAGTGCCTCCTGTTTCGGCGTCAGCGCCTGCGTCTGGAGGGCCGACCGCAACGACTCGATGATCTTCGAGTACGGGTCGGCGCCGGGCAGCGAGTGAAACTGGATCTTCATCACCAGCCGTACCAGCGGCTCCACCGGCAGGGCGACGGTAGTCACCAGGCTGTGTAGCAGCAGTGCCGAGGTGGCCACGTCACCGGACTGCGCGGAGAGGTCGGCCGCCTGCTCGGTATACCGGCACGATGCCTCGACGTCGCCGGCCAGCCGGAAGTGCCGGGCCAACTGCGCCACCGGCGGCAGCGGCGAATCCTCCAACGCCCGACCGGCGCGCAGATGCATGGCACGCCGCTCCTGGGCCGGGATGGCCTCATACACGGCGTGACACGCCAGGGCATGACGGAACGACCAGTGGCCGCGCCCGTCCTCACCCAGCAGGCCGCAACCCAGCGCGTCGGCCACCTGCGCAGTGAACCGGTCTTCCGGCAGCCCGGTGACCGCGTTCAGAGTCACGTCGTCAGCCGGGACGGCGAGCACCGACACCGCGTACAGGATCGTCCGTGTATCGGGCCGGAGCCGCCCGACGCGTTCCAGCACGGCGTCGCGGATCGTGGGCGGCACCTCGATGTGGTCCAACCGGCGGCGCGCCCACCCGCCGGCCTGGCGGATCAGGTCGGCCCGGTCGTGCATCAACCGCACCGACTCCTCCACCGCCAGCGGTATGCCTTCCGTTCGTGCATGCAGGAAGGCCGCGAACTCGGCCGAGACATGCTCGTCGGCCAGCATCGAGGAGACGACCGCGGCGGTTTCGCCGATCCCCAGCCGCTTCAGTGTCAGCCTGACCAGGTGCGCGTCGGCAGGCAGCCGGGAGGAGAGCCGCAACAGCAGCGAATTGGGTGGCAACTCCTCCCGCCGGTACGTCACCACCACGCTCACCGGCTGGGGCCGGCGGGAGACCAGGAACAGCAGGAACTCCAGAGTCGCCTCGTCCGCCCAGTGCACGTCCTCAAGCACCAGCACCCCCACGTCGAGTCGGCTGAGCACCTCGACGAAGGCGCGGAACAGCCGGTGCCGGGCCGCGGTCGCGTCTTCCAGCGGCTCCGGCGCGGGAGGCAGGTCGGCTGCCCATTCGGGAAACAGCGGCCGTAGCGCGCCGCCCAGACCGCTGAGTCGCAGCCCGGACACGCTGCCGACGCCCTCGCGCACCGCGTCCACCACCGCGCCGAGCGTGTACGGCACGCGCAACGGCGGGCAGGCCCCGACCAGGGCGCGACGCCCATGCTCGGCCCCAGACGCCAGGAACTCCCGCAACAGCCGGGTCTTGCCGATGCCCGCCTCACCGTCGATGAGGACCACGGCAGGCGGTTGCCCGAGCGCCTCGCCGAGCGCAGCGACCTCCCGGTCCCGCCCAACGAACCGCGGCACGGAAAGCGTTGGACGTTGACCGGCATCGATTTTCGCCCGTCCAACCAACGCCCGCCCCCTTGAGCTGCTCACGCACCCGCAGTGCGACCTCGGTGCTGAAGAGTCGGATGTTCTCCATGAGGACGCCGTGCGGCCATCGGCCCCATACCGTACTTCAGGTCGAAGCGGCTGGCGTCGAACGCGATCATGGTCCGGACGAAACGTGTACGACCTCGTGCACTGCCCGATCTGCGCGACCATGGACCCCAGCATCACCGCTCGCTACACCATGCAGCCCGCCTGGTCCTGGGACGCCGAGCGCAGCTTCGTGGATCAGGACGACGAGGGACATGCTGTCCTCTGTTACTGCCTGGATCACGACGACCGGTTCTTCGCGCCGGCCTGGTGCTACCACCCCGACTGGGTCCTGCTCGCCACCATCGACACGTACCGAGAGGTGCTCGGAACCACGCCTGATCTCGCCCGGGAGCGGCGCCGGGATGTGGCGTTGGCGGCGGGGCTGTGGTGGCCGTTCGAAGACGTGGCCGTCATGAGCGGACGACCCACCCTCCTGCGGGTCAGCGCGGACGGCCAGCTCCATGCCGACCGCGAACCGGCAGTCGTTTGGCCGGACGGCAGTCAGATGTGGGCACGTGACGGCGTGGCCATCGCGCCACAGTGATCGTCCGCCGCGGCCGTGCAAACGGTGCCATGTGGGACCACCCGGGTCGGTGGCGGTGGCTGGTGAAGGGGCGGCGACGTTCGCTGTGCGAGCCTGCTGCCCCTTCACCACGTCGACAGCCGTTGAATCAGCTGCGCAGTGGAGTAGCCGCGGCGCTATTGCGTTGACAGATCGGCAGACGCGAACGCCGACCTCGGTGGCGACCAGGACGGGGCATGAGATGGTGACCTCACAGGTCCAGCCTGACCATGCCGGTCAAGCCTTCTCCGATGATGCTCACGCTGAACGCAACAGACCCCTTGAGCGCGTCCGAGGGCGGCGCGCGAGGCTGGGCCGACCGGACGTGCGCGGCAGCGCGCCTACCCACCACATTCCGAGCCGGCACACGTAGCACCACAACCGGTGCTCCCAAACTGCTCCCAAATAAGGGGTACAAGCGACGAAGCCCGTTACCGGCAACTCCGGCAACGGGCTTCTTACCTGCAAATATTTACGGTGGGCGATACTGGGATCGAACCAGTGACCTCTTCGGTGTGAACTCTCGGCGAGCGGGTCGGATCGGGCTTGATGCGAGGTCAAACGGCCTGCTGAGGCGCTTCTCGGCTCGGTTTGGCTGGCACGGTTGCTGTACTTCACTGCTGTACTGCTGACATGGCCTGGTCGGCCGCCCTGGTCCAGCCGAGGAAGCGGCGGTGCAGCACACCGGCCGGTGTCCAGGGCATATCCTCGGTGGCCTGGACAAGATAGCTGCCGAGGTAGAGGGCCAGCGACACCGGAGCATCAACGTACTCCGCTCGCAACTCCTGCTTCCGCGTCGGGCAGGGCCAGGGCAGGTCGCAGCCTCCGCAGCTCCAGATCGGCATCACCGGGCCGTGGGTGGTCACCGCACACCGCCGAGGAATCGGGCGGTGATCGTGCGGGCCTGCCGGCTGGTCGCCCACTCCACCTGCCAGCACGGGTACGGCGTCAGCCGCGACCACCAGGCGCGGCAGCCGGCGCACATGCCGTCGAGTCCTCGGACGTGCGCCGCGAGGATCATCTGCGCCTGCTCCTCCTTCACTGCTCCCCCTCCCCCGGCCAGTGGCCACGATTGATCGGAATCCGATGCCGGGCGCGGCACGGCAGGTCGGCTCCGCACCGGCAGACCCGCCGCCACCGCCGCCAACACCAGACCGGCCGATGCCGCCTCGCGAGGGTCATCGCGGCGGCGAGCAGGTACTCCTCGTACGAGACACGCCGCACGGGATCTCCCCTCGGGACTGGTCGACGGCACGGCGGCCGGGCCTTGGCTGGTTCACCCGACCGCCGCACCTGCAAGCCCACCGTACATACGTAGGACTGTAGATACAATAAACCGTAGAGCTGTTGGACACGTAGCGTCACATTCGTGATCGACCCCAGCGCGGATCGCGCAGTGTTTCGGCAGCTCGCCGACCTACTGCGTGACCGGATCACGTCCGGCGACCTCGCGCCCGGCGCGTCGCTGCCCAGCGAGCTGCGACTGGCTCAGGAGTATGGAATGAGCCGGACAAGCGTCCGGCAGGCCATCTCGCTACTCCGGTCGGAAGGCCTCGTGATCGTCCAACCCCCGCGCGGCACCTTCGTTCGCAGCATGGAGCCGACCGAGACGGTGACCCTACGCAAGGGCGACACCGCCTCAGCCCGGATGCCCACCCCCGCCGAGCGAAAGGAGCTGGACATCGGCGAAGGCGTCCCCGTCCTGGTGGTCTTCCGCGCCGACGGCTCCCGCGAGCTGTACCCAGCCGACCACATCCGCGTCGGCCGCTGATCGACGCATTACGTGTCCGTTCCCGGCCGCAGGTCCACCACCTGGTCCTAGCTCGCGAGATGGCGTCCTTGTTCGCGGTCGTCCGCTCACGCTCGCCGCTTTGGTTGCTCCGTTGGCTGCTCCTGGTAAAACCTGACCACCACCTTGGGTAGCTCTTCCGCAACGCGCGCCGCCAGCAGCCGTCCCTCTGCGGCGAAGGCTGCGTCCTCCTCCGCCTGATGGGTCTGCTGTCATTTGGAACGGCGATGTTGACCATGGACTCGGACCATTGCCGCCAGGACGCCAACCGCCCGACGAGGCTGGCGGACAGGCCGAGCGTGGCAGGATCGCACGACTCGTAGACGTCACTGTGCTCGTGGCGGACCCACAGGGGCCAGCATCCGTAGTCGTCCATCACCTTGATCAGCACCGTGTCAGGCTACGTCGAGGAGTTGAAGCGGAACTAAGAGCCGCTAGCGCGCAACCAGCGGGATCGGCCCTCGACGCCTGCTCATGCGGCGTCTCGGACTGCCACGGTTCGGCGCTGGTTGACGACATTTCACGGTGTCTTGTGCCCCGCCTGTGCCCCAGACCATTCGTCGAGGGCTGTCCACCCTTGCCCGCGTCCCCGAACCTGCGATCCATCGTTGACACCTTGGCCGGCGATCCGCGCACCGCCTAGCCTCTCCAGCATGGAGCAGCTGCGCGACCTTGCCATCCGGCTGGCGATGGACGAGCCGGTCGGCGATGACCTGTCGATGGCGGCTGCTCACGCTCTGACCCGAGGCGTCGACTCTCCGAGCTTGCGTGAGCTCGCCGGCCTTTCGAAAGGCCAATCGCGGGAAGCCGTCGACCTGTTCCGGCAGGCAATGGATGAGCTCGGCTGTCCGGTCCCGGACAAGAGCGGCGCCCGGCTACACCTCATGCGTAAGGCGGCGGCGAACCTCGTTGCTGGAAAGGGCGACCCCGAAGACCTGGCACACCAGATTTACTGGCAGGCGTGCTACTCCGGACTGCCGGAGCTGCGAGCGGTGGGCGATCGCTTCTTAGAGCTGTACGCCGGCTGGGGCGCAATGTATGACCAGGCGGAAGCGGCGGTAGCGGCCATGAAGGCGACGGCGCAGTCGTTTCTTCGCGACCATCCAGCCTGAGCGGCTATCCGCTTACGGCGACGGGCTTCAGGATGGCCCGACTCCTTGACCCCCAGGCAACCAACACCGGACGCTGACCTGCGGCTCCGAAGCCGCTGAGCTGCCAGGACGATCCCCCAGTGTCCGCGACGGTCCGCTGGCGTCCGTCCCGATCGTCAACCAAATAGTCACCCAGCTGCCGGGGAGACCTCAACATCGGGCACGCAACGGGCGCGGACCCGGTTGTCGGGCACTCGCCTCCTGGGCCGGCCGCCGGTGGCCGGGTCGTCGCCCTTTGGTCGAGGCGGCCGCCCACCTGATCGAGCATCCTCGAAACCGAGTCCCCGCTGTGCACAACACGATAATTTCGCGACATGGGCATCACCGGGGGGATAGCATGCTTCTTTTTTGTTGTCGTGATTGTGGCGTTCATCGCGTTTTGGGTAGTGCGTTACGGGCGCGGCCCGAAGCAGCCGACGCCGGCAAACAAGGTGGGCCACGAGTTACCACCGCCACCACCGGAGGATCCAAAGCCGCCGCAGCACCCGCGCGGCCGTCGCTGACGCGGCGACCGACCGGTCCTGGCCGGACCACGACCCACCCGTGCCACCGTCCATCCAGGTCTGGTGCTCGGTCCGCGCCGAGGGGACACCAAGACCAAGAAGTCGCGTCGCACCCTGGCCCTGCCGGCCCGGTGCCGTCACCGCGCTCACCGTCCACCGCGAGCGCCAGGGCCGGCCTGCCGCCGACCGCCTCGTCTTCCCCTCCACGGCCGGCACGGCCCTCGACCGGCACAACGTGCTGCGGGCCTTCCGCCCGGTCGTCGCCAAGGCGGGCCTTGACCCGCGCGACTGGACCCCCCGCGAGCTGCGGCACAGCTTCGTATCCCTGCTGTCCGACAGCGGCATGAGCATCGAGCAGATCGCCGACCTCTGCGGCCACTCCGGCACGACCGTCACCGAGACCGTCTACCGGCACCAGCTCCGGCCGGTGCTCCTGGGCGGCGCGGTCGCCATGGATCGGATCTTCGGCGCTGAGGCGTAGTCACTCAGTTAGACACCCAGCTACGACAAGAGGGCACATCCATCTATTGGATGTGCCCTCTGAGCTGCGTCGGGACGGCCGGATTTGAACCGACGACCCCTTGACCCCCAGGACATGGGGTCAGGTGTTCCTGCACGTCAAGCGCGCTTCGGGTTGTCTTGGACCGTTCAAGAGCCCGCAGCCGGTGCGCCCGCGCTGATGGCGTGTGGTCCCCCGGTGGTCCCCACGAGCGCCCCGCCGGAGGCACTTGTGGCGGGTTCGATCCGGAGGTCAGACGATGGCGAGTCTTCCGCCTTCGATTGCTCGGCCTGCCTGGTCCAGCCGAGGAAGCTGTGGTGCAACCCTCCGGCCGGCGTCCTCTGTCTGCCAGCGTCCGGGGCGATTGTCACTCGGGCAGTCACTTGCCCGACGATCGGTCCGCCGACGCGCCACCGTGTTCAAGGTTCGGATTCTGCTCGGTCGAACTGGCCTGAACTGGAGGCAACAATATGAACGCGCCGGCGAGAATCATCGCCGGAACTTCAAGCAGTAACTGGAGGACGAATCGGCCTAACCCATGCTCTGGAATCTGCCCATCCAGCCAGGTCGCATATACAACGACTCCTGCGACAGCTGCCAGCCTCCATGGCTGACAAATGAGGCGAACAATTTCGAACCGCAGCATTTGCCATCTCGACACGATGCCTCCCTCAGGTACGCCTGCGAGGTAGCCGCATTCTCCCATGTGGTCGCCACTTGGCGTTGTATTGATCGCAGGCCTCGAGGTTGTCGCTTAAACCGGGCGAGCCGCCCTATGACCTGGGCCGAGACACGTCAACGGTTGTCATCCGTAGTCGCCACGGGTCTACGTCGGACGGCCTGGAGACGGTGTGATCGTCCTGTGCAAGTTCCCTGGGCGGGGGAACGCAGTGTTCCAGGTGACCCCGAACGCGCGACTTCCCAGCGCGTTGATCGCGTCGGCGTGAACGACGGCAGCTTCACGGACTGGCTCGGGCCTCTCCTGCATGGCGGGAAACCTACCTTGTGTGGCGCGTTCCGTGTAAAGCCATCGCGGCGGTGCCGGATCTCGTGGACCTCTTCGGTGTGAACGCGGCAGCGGTGCATCGCCTGTTGCCATCGGTTAGCATCCCGTGCCTCTCAGCTCGGCTATGGCCACGCCTGTTGTCGTGACGTGCCGACCGGAGGTGGCAGGTTCGCTGCCTCCTTGCTGCTTCAGCGAGTGGTCGGAGCGCTGGTTTCCGCCGGCGTTCGGCTTCGTTGATGTCGGCTGCGGACGTCAGGCGAATGGGTCGCCCGGCCAGCAGGCAAAGCAGAGTGGTAACGATGAAGTCGACGAGCCCGAGGATCCACGCGCCCTCGGCGTCGGCGATCTCTTCAGGGCGAAGCCGGCTCGCGTGCTGGCGCAGCCGCCACCGCTGTGTTTGTCCAGGACGCGCTCATTACGTCACCCCGGATGTGGTCGGGCACCTACATGAACGGGTATCGGAAGACCGTTAGCGCAACCACGAAGATCCCCACCTGCGCAAGAGATCCAACTACGAGGATGACGTTTGGCATGGTGTGCCAGCGATACCAACGATGACCGAGAGGATCTCTAGCGAGGTTCGGTGCCTCATTGGCATGCTCGGCTGCAAGGTGCTCTTCCAACAGGTGGAGAAGCTGCGGGCTCTTCGACCTCAAGTAGGTCGCCCCGAGTGTTGGCGTGTCAGCGTCGCCGCTCTGTCGTTCGAGGCGCAATGCGACGTAGGCTAGCGGGACGGCGTTGGTGATCGTGACTCGTCCTACAAGCACGATCAAGATCGGCATGATGGCTGCGGCCAGCAAGAATTCAGCCTGACGCTGGGCAAGGCCATAGCCGAGTAAGACTGAATCCGCCGCAACCAGGATGCCGACACCTTGCACTGCCAACCCGAAGACAAAGCGGATCGACTCATAGGATTGCTGCAGTTGGAGGCCGATGACGTCCTCCGAGGACAGTCGCTGTGTTGTCACGTCGTGTGGGTAGGGCCGTGTACGGCATGGGGAAATCCCAGATAGATCCATTTGGCTCGGTCGAACGGCGGACTCACCGTTGTATCGTGCGATCACCTTGTTCGCCGCGTTGGAGGTGGCGACCAGGCCCATCACCGGCGGTGCCTGCTGGCTGTGCCACCGCAACTGACTGCGCCTGGCACGGGCGTCTCGCTTACAAGCTCTGTGCGTCGCGTCCGCACTCGTCCGGCAACGGCTGCACGCTCGGGGCGCCATCCGTGCGCGTGCTCGTCAGTACGCTGCCGTCCGGCGCGGTCGCTGTCGGCGTTGCTGTCGACAGCCGTTCCGCCAGGCACGCTTTCCAAGTCTGCCCGGTGAGGTGCGTGTCCGGTCGAAAGCGTTCGTGTCGCAGGCGCGAACAAGGGGGTGGACACTGCTGGCTGCCACCGGCCGGTCATGAACGAGACGGGAACTGAGACGACCTCAGTCTGCTCTCGTCTGTCGCCCCGGAGCAGGCGCCTCCGGAGGCAGGCGAGCCCCCGGCGCGCACAGAGTCAGCGGCGCCAAGACCGACAGACACGACAACGCCCGGCCCGCTGGCGCAGCCGAGGGCCGGGCGTAACGTCGATCGGTGGAGCACCTCAAGTTTGGCTGTTACTTGCCATGCGGCAACACCCTCCCCGGCGCCATCTTCTCTGACGTGATGGTGGCCCCGGAAACCTGGCAGCAGTGAGGGCGCCGCCACTATTTGAGGCTAGCCGCGTCTACTTTTTCTCGATTCCGCCATCCACAAGATAAGGATAGGTGTAATCGCAAAAGGCGGTAGACCAAGTGTTGTAGCCGGCGCCTTCCCAGTTACCCCACTTGTATACACCCCAACCTCCGGGAGTACTTGAGCAGTACGCAACAGAACGGAAATAGCCACTCCCACTGCTGCAGTAGGTCATCACCTGGCCGGGGACGCTAAAGTGCTTGACCAACTGGCAACCACTTGGTGTCGCCAGCGCGGGGGTCGCCGATGCTACGAGTCCAGCTCCTACTGTGGTCACCAGCACCACAGATGCAGCCATCAGTCGAGTCGCCTTCATTTATCCTCCTCCATCCCGTAAGCCCATCTCCTAGGGCATCGCTCGGTCCCGCGTGCATTCGATCATCATCGTCGTCGATCGGACGATGACTGTCATGTATCTGACAGTGGAAGCGGGAAACCGATGTGGGTGCTTATATTGATCAGTTTTGGGTAATGACGCCGATCCTCGCCATCGAGCTCCGTCGGAGGCGGGAGACTAACCGCTACCGCCTCGGGTGGCTGTTCTGCCGCTGTTTGCTTGCAGACCATTGCAATGTCGCTCGGTCCCTGCGTATATCGAAGTACCGCTATCTTCGATGATCGGGAGAGCCGACCGTGACCCGTACCCTGCGCTGGGCCGCCACCCTGCTGGCCGCCGTCACCGCCACCACCGCCCTGACCGCCGCCCCCGCCCACGCGGACACCTACTCCGCCGCCCTGCGCACCGCCGTGGCGAACCTGTCCGTCGCCACCGAAGTCCGCACCGGCTACGACCGCAGCCTGTTCCCCCCACTGGATTGACGCCGACGGCGACGGCTGCAACACCCGCAACGAGGTCCTCATCGCCGAAGCCACCACCAAACCCACCATCGGCTCCAGCTGCTCCCTCTCCGGCGGCCGCTGGTACTCCTACTACGACAATGCCTACTGGACGATCACCAGCGACCTGGACATCGACCACATGGTGCCCCTCGCCGAGGCGTGGGATTCCGGCGCCCGGAACTGGACCACCAGCCGGCGCCAGTCCTACGCCAACGACCTCGGTGACTCCCGGCCCCTTGTCGCCGTCACCGACAACGTCAACCAGGCCAAGGGCGACCAGGACCCCGCCACCTGGATGCCCCCGTACAGCTCGGCCCGCTGCCGCTACATCAACGAATGGGTGGCCACCAAGATCCGCTGGCGGCTCACCGTCGACACCGCCGAGAAGAACGCCCTGACCAGCTGGGCGAACTCATGCTCCAACGTCACCATCACCGTCGTCCGCGCCTTCTAGCACTCACAGGAAAGGGCGGTGCCGGCCCCGTGCCCTCGCACCGCCCTACCTCGCCTGCGATCCGTGCATAACCCCGTCGGGGGGAGCCGGGTTCGGCCTACCAACGGCTGCGGTTCGGTGTCAGCCAATGCCGATGGGCACGGGCTATCGAGCGTTCGGTGACACCTGGCTGCCGTCATTCCTACGCCTTTCGCTGCCTCCTTGCTGCCTCGGCTGCCTCTCGCTCCTCGGCACAGGCGAGCGGCTTACGCCGGGCCAGCCCGTCAATCGCTCCCTTCTGATCCGTGAGAGCGTCCGGTTTCCACTGGCACCCGGCTTGCCTCGCGCCAGGTCGTGGCCGACGTTGCTGCGATAGCGGCCGGTGGCGTTGCGCCGGGGCCAGCGGCCGAGCTGCCGGCCGTCCTCTCCTCCGCGAGGGGGGCCCGGGGCGGAGCCCAGGATCTGCCAACGTGTCCGATGGACAGCCGCAGAAGCATCGAGTGCACTGTTGCGATGCAACAGACCGAGGGCACAAGACTCGACCTGCGAGCAGCAAGCAGGATCGTTGGCGGGGCGATGATCATCGGGGGAACTGAGCTACTCTTCCTCGCACTCGTCATATCCGGGTTGCAGGCTGCGGGCCTCCATAAGGATGCAGCGCGGGCGATGGGCTTGGTGTTCGCATGCATTACGTCCCTGGTAGTGCTCCCGCTTACTGGTTCATGGCGACGCTGGCTGGCCAGGCCACCGACACTTAGGGCGCGACTCGGTGAGGTTCGGACTTCGCTTGCACACGTCGGAAGCATTCTCGGGGATCTTGAACGGGACTTGGCAGTTCGAATGCAGCTGCTTCAGGAGCGCCAAGAGCAACTTGAGGAGTACGAGCAGGTTGCGTCGCTCACGCCCGAGCAGCGCGAAGCTATCGAACGCATGGTCGCGGCTCAGTTTGCTAAGGAAGGCAAGAAGGCAGTACGTCGCGATCTGACGTTCCTCACCGTGGGCGTCCTGACAGGATTCCTCGTGAACTGGGCGTCTGATCCACTTTGGCGGTGGCTTACATAGTGAATGCGCCAATGTCTGGGACGGCACGATGTGCCGCGGGCAACCGAGGACGACCCGGTCAGTCATGGAAGCACGCCTGCCTATTGCCGACCATCCCTCCGCCCCAGGAGCGCCGCTACCTTCTGACCCAGAAACCAGATCCGCGGCAGTCCATGTCCGAGCTGCCCACCAGGGCAGTAGATCACTCAGCCGCCAGGTGAGCCCTTGGGACTCGAACCCTGAACCCCTCCTGCGTGCTCCCGACCAACTCCAATCGGGCGGATCGGCCGCCTGACCCGGGCGAGTTCTTCCGCTGCCTTACGACGGTTGACAGCTCTTGTCGGCGTCAGTTGTGCCCGGCTTGTGCCCGATGATCTCGCCAGTCCATCCCTCGCCGTCCAGGTTCCGGCTTCGGCAACCACCTCCGCGCCGGGATGTGGACGCACGCTGTCAACCACTGCCGCGGCTCGCTGGACCGGGTCGCGATGAACCTGGTGCACCTAAGCCCCTGACGTCTGGAGTCGCCATTGATCGAGGATCACACTGGCCTATTGCTGCGTCACTGCGGCTAGGCAACTGGCCAGGTGGGATGGACGGGGCTGGCCGAGCAAGCTGCTCTATGCGATCGTGTTATGGCATGGAGGCGGCTGCAAAGCTCAAGCTACTTGTCGATGAAATCGATGCCGTGCTTGCCAGAGAGGAGCCGCTGCGAAGGCATGACAAACGGATGGCTCTGCTACTCCGCCTGTCCGCTGTCACGTTGTCAGCAACGGTCACAGTCTTACTTGGGTTGCGGGTTGCTGCCGAGACCAACGAACTTCTAACGAACGCTGCGCTGACGTTAAGCGCCTTAATCGTCTTCTTCGGGGCATACGACGCATTCTTCAATTATCGCGGATTATGGGTGCGTCGCACGATCTTCATCGCACGCCTGCAAGACCTTAAGCGAAGGATCGTGTTTTATTCTACCGGGCTTGACGACCATGACTTGAGCGTCTCCAACGCAGCCCTCTACTTCAACGAGTTCGGGGCAATTCTCGCCGACAACATGCAAGAGTGGATCAAGCTTCGCGCGAGTGGGGATGAGGCTGTGAGTCCGCGTCCCGCCCCCCAAAGTAGCGAGCACAATACTGAGCCGGTTCTGCGCGACAAAAGTGTCGGTTAGGGCATATTCACCCGCTTGGCATGGGGCCGGCAACTGAGGACAGCAGAGCCAGGGCCGCGTGACAGCGACCAGGCACGCTTTCCAAGTCTGTCGTCTGGTGTTCATCGGGACCTGTAGCCGTACGGAGCAGCAGGGCTGACCGCCCGTGGGACTTTGCCGGATGAGCTTGAACGCGGCCGAACGAGACGACAAATGAGACGACTGCAGCCCTCACATGCTTTCGAGGTCTGCGACCTAACGTTCAGCCTCAACCGACAGGGGCCATGAGCAGGGCGGGAAACTCACTCCGGCCTCCGACGGACCGCCTCGTATGTTGATGAAAGAGACCACAACTGAGACCAGCAGCCCACGCCGGTCGCCTGTCTAGCGGTGTAGCTGGTTTTGGGGCTACCGGCCGGTCCGCGCTTGCCGGTCAGCAGAACCGGGTGGGGCAAAGCCAGCCGGGAATGTTGACGTCGTCATCGTCGTTGTCGGGGCGCGGTGGGACGGGCAAATTGCCGCCGTCGGAGCCTGTCGGCCTCTGCCGCTGCTCCTCGTCGCGCACCAGTACGACGATGAGTCGCCCCCGTCGTACCGGTTGCCCTGCCGCCGGGATGCTGCCCGCGACGATGGAGATGGAGTAGGCCTGCTTCAGTCCGTCCCGCGCCGCCACCTCCTCTGACGGCTCGATTCTGTACTTGGAGCAGGATGGTTCGTCAGCGGTCAGCGCATGCTGTGGTGCCATGCGCTTGGCATAGCGGAGCAAGACCAGTTCCTGCAGGCCGGCGAGCGGGCCACCGTCGTCGGTCAAGTTCCGCGCCGTGGGGCGCTTTGGGAGCTTCGGCATCTTCGGGTGGGCGGCGAACCAAGCGGCCTCCGCACTCTTCAGCACCTGCAGGGAAACACTCCGGCCCGACGGCGTGATGGTGCCCGCGGGTGGGTCTGTCCCGATGACAGTCCAGTCGCTTTCGACCAGGATGCTCCTGCAAAGGGGCGACACGTCCGCCTGCTCCGGACGTAGGTCAACAGCGTCAATCGAAATGCGGGCGCTGAGGAGGTCCATCCCCACCACGTTCGGCACGGCCGTCTGTCTGGCCGGCTCTGTTGTTCTCACGGCATCGGGCATGGTTGTTCTCACGGGGTCCGGCATGGAGGTGGCCAGGGCGGCGACCTTCGGCCCGGTCTGCGGCGGCGGCGCAACGACTGCGGCGATGGGCACGCTGATAGTCCATACGAGGAACCCGGTCCCCACGGTTTTCCACACCCTCGAGCCCTGCGCCTGCCGCCACGTCCACGATGCGGCAACTGCGACGAGCAATAGGCAGCCGGCGAACGCTATGCCGAACTCCCCGGCAATGCCGCCGGCGACCACCAGCAGAACGCCGAGCGTGGCCGCAACGAGTGGACCAGCGCGCTTCAACCGCATCAGGATGAGCCCGGTAGCGGCCTTGACTGGACCGAAGGTCTCCAACGGGACGTTGGCGATGGCGGCAAGTTCGCCTCGCGTCGTCGCCGCGCCCATTGCGAGCGTCAGGTCGACAAGATGGTCCAGCTTGTCGTTCGTGATCCCGCCGTCGGAGGACAGGGGCTGCGTTAGCACGGCAACTGCGGCTCTCCGGTCATCATCCGTGACCGGAAGCCGCTCGGTGTTCTCACGAGCCGCACCTGCGTCGGATGACTCTTCGCCGTCGTCCATCGGCAAGTGGGACCGTTCCTCCGCCCGGCGGCGGTCGGTCTCGTCCACTCGTTGGTTCGCCTCAGAGATCAGACGGAACAGCCCGACCACGATGAGAATCGACGCCGCTATCGGCCACCACAGGAAGACCAGCAGAATGTCGGCCGCGGGCTTGCCCGTCAACCGGAACATCGCGCCCATATCATCACACTTCCCTCAGATCACGGCGCACTGGCCCGGCTCGGTCTCATAGCTTCGTGTCTGGCCTCATAGCTGCGCTATCCAGCAACCGGACGATCATGGCCCCCGAGTTCGCTGAGGTACGCCGCCAGCATCTCGTCAGGCAGTCCCACCATCGGTGTCCCTTCCCACCAGGCCGGCGTCGAGCATGGCGTAGCGCGCACTCCGGGGATTGACGTGGTCGGCTTCCTCGGCATCACCAAAGGTGTACGCGGGCGACAGGACCGACCTCACCCGTTCCACCTGATCAGCACGGCGCGGTGGGCGGGAAGCCGACGCCCACGAGCAGCGCGTTGCCGGTCTCGAGCAGCGCGAACGCGGGCACGACGCAGACCGCGACACCTGCGGCGCCGACGAGCATGGGGATGCGCCGCCCGAAGCGCTCGGCGATCAGAGCCGCCGGGGGGACGAGCACCATCTGCGTGAAGGCCGTCGCACAGGCCACGAGGATCATCGGAGCCTGCGGGATCCCCTGCGCGGAGGGGGCCGAAGGAGACGCTGAACGCGGTGATCAGGCACCAGGTCGCCAGCCCGCCGTCGGCGGCGGCCGTGCCGATCGCGAACCGATCGGGCAACTCGCGAAGCACGGTGACGACGGGGGTGCGGACCGCCAGACACCGTCGGCGCGCGGCGCGAGGTCCACCGTCATCCTGCGCCTCGCTTCGACGCTGAAGATGATTACCACCGCCACCACCGAGGATCCCGCCGTCGGCAGTGCCGCACTCAGCTACGTACCGGACTGGGCTGTCGCCATCGTCGTGCCAGCCCGCAGGGTTGCCAACGCACCACTCCAGGCCGCCAACTGGTCGAGCATCGTGTTCACCGCACCCTCCTGATGGGCGCCCGGCTTGAAGACGCTGAAGTTCTCGAAGTCGGTGAAGAGCGAGAGCGCTACCTGCGCCCGTACATCCGCCATCTGCAACTCGGCCACCACGAGGCGCAGGTGCTCCACCGCCCGGGTGCCGCCGACGCTGCCATAGCTGACGAACCCGGCCGCCTTGTTGTTCCACTCGGCGTAGATGAAGTCGATCGCGTTCTTCAGCGCCCCAGACGTGGAGTGGTTGTACTCCGGCGTAACAAAGACGTACCCGTCAAACGAGGCGATCTTTTCGGCCCACCGGAGTGTGTGCGGCTGCGCGTACTGCCCCATCGACGGAGGCGCCATCTCGTCGAGGTGCGGCAGGTTGAAGTCCTTGATGTCAACGAGTTCGTACTCCGCGTCGCCGCGCTTGCTGGCGACGTCGTACACCCAGCGGGCCACCGCCTCCCCGTTACGGCCGGGACGGCTGCTGCCGATGATGATGCCGATTCTGGTCATTACCGCCCTTTCGTTTCAAAGCCCCGACCCACTCGGGAGCCGTCGGCGGTTACCCCGTCTGCGTGGCTTCGAACGGACGCAGGACATTCCGGGCACCCGCTGACACGGCTCGGTCTCCGCGACTAACTTCAGCGGTATCGGTCGCCTGCCTAGGCGTAGTCACTCAACGCGGACGAGACGTCCGGTGAGCTGCGGCTAATGGCGTGTGCTTACATGCGGGGACAGGCGGCGGGTTGGCGGCGGGCGGCGGGTCGATGAGGCCTGCCAGGCTGACTGCTGCCGGAATGGACTCTGTTGTCCGCAATGTGCGAGGAGATGCCAGCATGCGAGTAGCCGTGGTCGGGGCCACCGGGCGGATCGGATCTCTGACCGTCGCCGCTCTGCAGCGCGATGGACACGACGTCGTGCCCATAAGTCGGACTCACGGCGTGGACGTCGTCGCCGGCACCGGACTCGACGAAGCCCTGGCCGGGGTAGATGCGGTCATCGACACCACCAGCATCAACGCCGCGACCGACGCCGAGGCCGTCGGCTTCTTCACCACCGCCACCGCCAACCTGTTCGCCGCCGAACAGCGCGCCGGGGTCGTCCACCATGTCGTGCTGTCCATCGTCCGGGTGCGCACGGTGCCCGGCAACCCCCACATGGCGGGCAAGCGCGCCCAGGAGGCCGCCGTCGAGGCCGGGCCGATCCCGTACACCATCGTCCCCGCGACGCAGTTCTACGACTTCCCCGCGATGGCCGCCGGGTGGGTCGAACACGACGGGGTCGCGCAGCTGCCGCCGCTGTTGATGCAGCCGATCGCCCCCGCCGACGTCGCCGACATCCTTGCCCGGGTCGCCGTGGGTGCCCCCCAGGGCCGCCACCGCGACATCGCCGGACCCGAGCCGCAGGACCTGATCGACATGGCTCACCGCACGCTCGCTGTCCAAGGCAGAAGCATCCGGCTCGTGCCGACCTGGCATGGCGGCATCTTCGACGAGACCGCGGCCGGCGACGCCCTGCTGCCCGCGGCCGACGCCGAGATAGCCCCCACGACCTTCGATGAGTGGCTGGCGGCTCAACGTGAAGTCAGCGGGGGTTGAGCTGGCCGCGATGGCGCCGCGACGTGGCGCAGCGGCTGCGTAGTTGCTGGTTGGCGGGGTTACGGAACCCGTAGGCGTCGCGGGCCACAGTCTTGATCACGCGGTTGGTGCCTCCGAGCCGGCACTGGTGATCCCGGTACGGATGAACACGAGGATCTGCGGCCACCAGGTCTGCACCGTGGTGGCCAGACGCCTGAACCCGCGCCTCGAACGCTGGCCTTGGGATGAGCTCGGGGAGGGCTACAACGAGCTGCCAATGGATGCCCAGCAGCGAGGTCCTGAGACCCGACACAGCCGGCGGTCACAAAACATGGGTTGCCATGTCGTCTGTCCCGGTCTGTCGGAGGCCGTCTTTACTGTGATGCGGGTGAAGCGCCAGCAACGTACCGAGACCTCCGGCCCCCTTTCGGGTCATGTACGGAAGGGCCGCCGGTACCTCTCACCGCTCGCCGCGACCGGCGTACTGCATCTCGGCGACTGGGTGCGGGACGATCTCCCCGATCTGTTGTGGCCAGTCCTGACACTGGCCGAGCTCGGATCATCTGCGGCACTCAAATTCGTTCGGTGGCAGGGGGCGGTACAGCGCGTGACCTTTCAGGACGGGCGGAACCCAAGGTTCTAGCTGATGGACTCGACGGGAGGCTCACAAGCCTTGATCGGCTGGTCGAGCAGGTACCCGATGCACAAGGCCTCGTTAGGGACCGGGCCCCAGAGTTCGGCCTCCTGCCTCAGTCCGTCGCTAGAGCGCTCGCCTCGTACCCAGAGCGACCAGCACCTTGGCTGGTGGACCTCGGATTTTCGCCGCCTGACCAGGCGGAAGTCGATTTGCTCTCACGAGCGATCCTAGTACTCCAGCCGGGGATCGTGATCATGGCTCGATGAGGGCTCGTCGGGTGTAGTGGCTGGTCTTGGCTCGGGCTTGGTGACGGCGTCGGCGGATGGACCAGAGCGGCAGCGGCCGGCGCGCGCCCAGGCGGCGGCGCGTGCGGCCCGTCCAGGGCCGCCTTGATGGATGTAAGGAAAGTTCTCCCACTCGGCTGATGCCATGCTGACTCCGTGCCCGATCAACCGCTGCATAGCCGCGCCTGGAAGGCCAGCGACCGAACCGGTGGCCCGTTGGATGACCTGCTCGACGCGCTTCGGCAACAACACCCGGACCTCGCCGTGGAGCGGCTCGGCAAAACCCATCCCGCCGACGACGACAACGTCTACTTCCTCGGCCTCGGCCACGTCGCCAACATCGTGCAGGTTGACACTGGCCCGGATGGACAACCACCGTTCGTCATCGAAGCAGAAGACCGCGTTGACGCCTCTAGCCCCGCCGAGGCCCTCGCCGCCATCCAGACCCGGCTCAAGCCGCCCTGCTAAGGCCACACGCAAACACTAAAGAGAACAAGATCGTCTAGCCGGACGTGTCACCCAACATCTGACACCAATCCGTAACGCATCAAGTGGAGCCCGACAGGCTGGCAGCCGGCTGGCAGCCGGCCTGGCCTCACCCTGAAAGGATGACGGCATGGACCGCTTCGAGGGCCGGTGCTGGGTGGACTGGTGGGCGAACTCGTCCACTCTGCTCGGCAGCGTCGAGGTGGTCGTCGTGATTGCCGCCGCCACCGGCGGCTGGGAGGCCGATGGTCGCCTGGTCAGCGACAGCGACGAGGACCGCGACGCGTTTGCATTCCTGTGCGAACTCGATCCGGTCTTCACGCTGCGATTCGAAGACGAGAGCGCTGTCGCCGTCACCGTGCATCCCGCCGACGGGCATCGCCGCTTCAGCCTCATCGAGTACACCGGTCCGGTTCAGCGATCGGTCGTCAACCGCATCGCTCTGTAGGCAGCGCCGAGGCCTGATTGGCTCGACAGCAGTTTCACGGCACGTTGACGTGTCGGTACCCGGTGCTACTCTGGCCCTCGTCGAGCACACCAGCGCGGCCTTCCCGCCGGATCGCTGGACTCGATTTCGGAGATGCCGAGCGGCCTTCCTGCCGCAGAGGCGGGCCACATCCCGCCGGCTCTCGATCGCACCGGCCCCGTGCCGGTTCCCCGAATCCACTGAGCGGCCCAGCACGGTCTTCCCTTCCGTCGACGATGACCCGGACTCACACATCTCCACGGGTGGGGGCAGCCTGCGGCAACCCTCCGGATGCCGATATCCCAGGCTCCCCACCCGTGCCGGCCCGCATCACCGAGTCCACGAGCGCGAAAGGACATGACCCATCGGCGGGAAGTGGCACGACCACGATTCCGCCCTCCGGCGTCAGCCGCCCTCTCGGCGGTGCCAGGAGACACGACGAACACCACCAGCGGACAGGCGTCCACGGCTGGTGGTGCTTCGTCTCCCGTCCCTGCCACCCCCTGTTGAGGAGACAGTCGTGTCCACCACCCCGCTCACCATCTACCGGCCCGGCCTCGCGGTCGGCCGTGACGCCCAAGTCCTGCACCGCGCTGCCACGCCGGAGTTCTCCGGCTGGCTGGAGCACACCCGCCCCGCCGGCGGCTGCTCCCGCCCGATCCGCCTCACCGGCACCATCGCCGCCGTCGACCGGAACACCGGCCGCATCACCCGCCAGCCGCACACCGACGAGCTGCCCGACCGCACGCTCTACAAGGCGTGCGGCAACCGCCGCGAATCGGTCTGCCCGGACTGCGCCTGGGTCTACCGGGGCGACGCCTACCAAGTCGTCTGTCGCGGCTTGACCGGCGGCAAGGGCATCCCCGACTCGGTCGCCCGGCACCCAGTCGTCTTCGCCACCTTCACCGCGCCGTCCTTCGGCCCGGTCCACCACCGGCACGTCCCCCGCCACACCTGCCGCAACCGGCAACGCTGCGACTGCCGACCCGCCCCCTGCTACGCCCGCAGCAACGCTGGCATCTGCCCGCACGGGCAGCCCGCGGCGTGCTTCGCTCGCCATGACGCCGACGATCCGCGGCTCGGGCGGCCGTTGTGCCTCGACTGCTACGACCACGACCACCAGGTCGTCTGGAACTACTTCTCCGGCGAGCTGTGGCGGCGCACCAAGCAGGCCATCGAACGCCGCCTCGCCGCCCTCTGCCGCAAGCGCGGCATCCCCCTCGTTCGGGTCGTCACCGCCTCCAGCAATGTCCGCTGGGTGCCGCCCGTGCGGGTGTCCCACGGCAAGGTCGCCGAGATGCAACGCCGCGCAGCCGTGCACTTCCACGTCCTGCTACGCCTCGACGGCGTCGACCCGGACGACCCAGACGCCCTCGTGCCGCCACCCGCGGGCATCACCGTCGACGACCTGGAGGATGCCGTCCACGCGGCTGCTCGGCAGATCACCGTCACCACACCTCCGCACCCCGACCGGCCCGAAGGCTGGCTGATCGCCTGGGGCGAGCAGGTCGATGTCCGACGCATCAACACCGCCGGCGGCGAGCTGACCGACGGCAAGGTCGCGGCCTACCTCGCCAAGTACGCCACCAAGGCCACTGAAGTCACCGGCCACTGCTCCAGTCGACTCACCGCCGCCACCATCGACGACTACGCCGACCCCGAAGGCGACCACACCGCCCGCCTCATCGACGCCTGCTGGCACCTCGGTCGCCCCACCCCCACCGACACCGCCAGCGGCGCCGCAACAGCCGACGACCGTCAAGCCAGCCTTGACGCCAAACCCAACATCTACGGCGGCTTGCGCCGCTGGGCGCACATGCTCGGCTTCGGCGGAACTTCCTCACTAAAGCCCGCCGCTACTCCGTCACCTTCGCCCTGCTCCGCGACACCCGCGCCACCTACCGCCGGGAAGAAGACGACGAACCGGCCGACACGATCAGCGTCGGCACCCTCACCTACATCGGCTCCGGCTGGCTCTCCGAGGGAGACGCCCTGCTCGCCAACACCGCCGCCCGGCAGCAACGCGAGAGCAGACGCATCGGCCGAGAAGAGCTCGCCCACGAAGCCTGGCTTCTCGGAGCCGCCGCATGAGCCATGACTTCACTCCTCGCTGGTACTCACCTGCCGAGGTCGCCGTGCTGCTCGGCTTCGGCATCTCCAAGGTCAAGATGAAAATCGCCACCGGCGAGCTGCGCTCCATCAAGGACGGCAAGTACCGCCGCATCCTCCCCGAATGGGTCGACGACTACATCCGCGAACAGGTCGAACGCCAGGAGGCCGCCTGATGCCCGGACGAGCACGAGCCAACGGCGAAGGCTCCATCTTCCCCTACCGCAACGGCTTCGCCGCCTACGTCTGGGTCACCAAGCCCGACGGCCGGCGTACCCGCAAGTACGTCTACGGCAAGACCCGCGAGGCCGTTCACGACAAGTGGATCAAGTTGCACCAGCAGGCGAAACAGGGGCCAGTGCCGGCGCTGCTGTGCGGTCGGTCGCTGCTGCCAGGCGGTCCCGTCGACGCGGACGGTCAGCGACATCCGGGCGGCGCTGCGGGCCGCCCTCACTCACGCCCAGGCCGAAGACCTCATCGCCAAGAACCCAGCCGTCGCGGTCACCCTCGCCATTGTCCGCCGGCGGCGGGGCAAGTCGTGGTCTAGCGATGAGGCACGCAAGTTCCTGGAGTCCGCCCGCGCCGACGAGGACCTGCTCTACGCCGCCTACGCCCTGGTCCTCGTCACCGGCTTACGCAAGGGCGAGGCCCTCGGACTGACATGGGAGGACGTCGACCTCGACGCCGGAGAGCTCACCATCGGCCGCCAACTGCAACGCGTGCGCGGGCAGCTCCTCCACCGCGACACCAAGACCCAGGCGTCCGACGCCACCCTTCCCCTGCCCGACATCTGCCTGACCGCGATCAAGGTCAGACAAGAACAACGCGACAAGGCACGAGCAGCCGCCGGCAACGCCTGGCAGGAAACCGACCTCGTATTCACCACCCGCTATGGCACACCCATCGAGCCGCGCAACTTTCAACGTTCCTGGCAAACCCGGTGCGACCGAGCAGGGGTCCGCCCAATCACCGTCCATGACGCCAGGCGCACCTGCGCCACCCTGCTCGCTGACCTCGACGTCCATCCGAGAGTCGCCATGCAGGTGCTGAGGCACGCTCGCTTCTCCGTGACCATGGAGATCTACACCCAGGTCTCGTCCAGCCTCAAGCGCCTCGGCGATTCGCTCGGCTGAGCCGTTGCTGTACTTAGCTGCTGTACGCAAGCAGAAAGGCCACCTCCCGAGCCCGGGAAGTGGCCTTTGACCTGCGTGGGCGATACTGGGATCGAACCAGTGACCTCTTCGGTGTGAAGCAGGACGCTGCACCGGCTCTGATGCGATGAAGGAGCGGGGCCTCCGCTCCTCGTGACCTCCCGGCGGGATGCTGGGAGTGCTCACGTCTACGACGAAGGAGGCCCCTGGTG
>NZ_JBIAIL010000052.1:0-37030 GCF_042871425.1 Micromonospora sp. NPDC005806
GTCGGCCTACCCGGACGCCTACGCCCAGTGGGAACAGCAGGCCGCCGACCTCGTCGCCCAGCACTGGAACAACTGACCCACACACAAGACACAAGCCGCTGGCCGGCACCCCGAGACAGGGGTGCCGGCCAGCGGCGTTTGTGCGTACCGGCTCGGTGGTCGTCACGCCGTGTTCACGCGACGTTGCCCCGGCGAGGGCTTTCGCAAGATCGACTGGATCGGGAATGATAGCCGCATCCCTATACGGTCCGGGTGCGTCCCGGACCGGTCCGTCCCGTCCGGGCGTACACCCCCTTCGCCCGGGCGTCCCGCCTGGAGGCACCATGCGTCGAAATCTGCCGGCCGGTCTCGCGGTCGGCGTCCTCGCAGCGACACTCCTCGCCGCGCCGGCCGCGGCGGCGTCCCCCGACGTCGTCCTCAGCGAGATCTACGGCGGCGGCGGTAACACCGGCGCCGCATACCAGAACGACTTCGTCGAGCTCTACAACCGCTCCACCGCCAGCGTCAGCCTCACCGGCTGGAGCATCCAGTACGCCTCGGCGTCCGGCAGCACCTGGTCGGTCACCACGCTCTCCGGCTCGATCCCGGCCGGCGGGTATTACCTGGTCAAGCTCGCCTCCGGCGGCGCCGCCGGGGCCGCCCTGCCCACCGCCGACGCCACCGGCACCACCAACCTTTCCGCCACCTCCGGCAAGGTCGCGCTGCGGACCACCACCACCAAGCTGACCTGCTCCACCGGTTGCGCGTTCGCGGCCGGCAACCGGGACTTCGTCGGCTACGGTTCCTCGGCCAGCGACGCCGAGGGCACCCGTGCCCCGGGCGGCTCCAACACGTCCTCGGTGGCCCGGAGCAACCCGGCGGTCGACAGCGACAACAACGCCACCGACTTCGCCGCCGGCACGCCCACCCCGGCCAACTCCGCCGGGGGCGGCGGGGGCGGCGGGACCTGCCCGACCGGCACCCGGATCCGCGACATCCAGGGCGCCGGGCACCTGGCCGCGCTCACCGGCACCCGCACCACCCGGGGCATCGTGACCGCGAAGTCCACCGCCGGCTTCTGGCTCCAGGACCCCTGCCCGGACACCTCCGACGCCACCTCCGAGGGGCTGTACGTCTCCACCTCGGGCGCGCCGACCGTCAACGTCGGTGACGACGTGTCGGTGACCGGCAGCGTCAGCGAGGTCCGCCCCGGCAACGCGACCAACAACCTGACCGTGACCACGATGACGTACTCCAGCAAGAGCACGCTGGGCACCGGCAAGGCGCTGCCCGCCGCGACCGTGGTCGGCACCGGCGGCCGGGTCCCGCCTGGCGCGGTCATCGAGGATGACGCCACCGGCAACGCGGAGACCTCCGGCACCTTCGACCCGGTTAACGACGGCCTGGACTTCTGGGAGTCCCTGGAGGGCATGCGGGTGCAGATCGCCTCGGCCGCCGTGGTCGGCCCGACCAACAAGTACGGCGAGTTCCCCGTCGTGCCGGGCGGCTCCGGCGTGCGCAGCGCCCGGGGCGGCATCGTCACCCAGGCCGGCGACTTCAACCCGGAGCGGGTGATGGTCGGTGACACCCTCGCCGCCGCCCCCGCCGTCACCGTCGGGGACACCTTCGGCGCGGCGCTGACCGGCGTGCTCAGCTACGACTTCGGCAACTACTTCCTGCTGCCCTCGTCGTTCCCGGCGGTCGTGTCCGGCGGGCTGACCGCCGAGACCACCAGCGCCGCCGGGGCCGGCCAGCTCGCGGTGGCCACGTTCAACGTGGAGAACCTCGACCCGACCGACCCGCAGAGCAAGTTCGACGCGCTGGCCGTCCAGATCGTCACCAACCTCAGCTCACCCGATTTGGTCGCGCTGGAGGAGGTCCAGGACAACAACGGCGCCACCGACAACGGCGTGGTCGCCTGCGACCAGACCATGAGCAAGCTGATCGCGGCGATCAGCGCCAAGGGCGGGCCGGCGTACGCGTACCGGCAGATCAACCCGACCAACGACGCGGACGGCGGCGAGCCGGGCGGCAACATCCGGCAGGTCTTCCTGTTCCGCACCGACCGGGGACTGTCGTTCACCGACCGGCCGGGCGGCACCGCCACCGCCGCGACCACGGTGACCAACCTCGGTGGGGTGCCGCAGCTGTCGTACTCGCCGGGCCGGCTGCAGCCGGCCGACGCCGCGTTCAACGCCAGCCGCAAGCCGCTCGCCGGGGAGTTCCGCTGGAACAACCGCCCGCTGTTCGTGATCGCCAACCACTTCAACTCCAAGGGCGGCGACCAGCCGCTGATGGGCCGCTACCAGCCGCCGACGGCCTCGTCGGAGACCCAGCGCCACCAGCAGGCCACCATCGTCAACTCGTTCGTCGACTCGATCCGGGCCGTCGACCCGAACGCGGCGATCGTCGTCCTCGGCGACATCAACGACTACGACTTCAGCCAGACGGCGGACCTGCTGGTCGGCTCCGGCGAGCTGGTCGACCTGCCCCGGACCCTGCCGGTCGCCGAGCGCTACACCTACGTGTACGAGGGCAACTCGCAGGTCCTCGACCACATCCTGCTCTCCTCGTGGCTGGCCACCCAGCCGTACGTCTACGACGTGGTGCACGTGAACAGCGAGTTCCCGACCCAGGTCTCCGACCACGAGCCGCAGGTGGTCCGGCTCACCTTCTGACCGGCCCCGGCGCCGCCCGGTGCGAAAAGCACTGGGCGGCGCCCCCGGTCCGGGCTACCGTCGAGACATGCAGTTCAGGCGCCACACCATCGCGGCCGCGCGAGCTTCCCGCTCGCCGGTTGCCGCCGCCTGACCGACTCCCACCTCGCCGGCGACCGGAAACGGTCCGCCGGCGTCGCCGTGTCACGCCACCGCCCGCGCGGCGGACCCTTTCCGGTCGCACCGACCCGGAAGGCCCACGCCATGACACCCGAGCAGATCGTCCGCACGTTCCTCACGCACTACCACCGCCTCGATCATCGGGACGCGCCGGAGAGTTCACTGATCCCGCCGCCCGGCGATCCGGTGCTCTTCACCACCTCCGGCATGCATCCGCTCACCCCGTACCTGCTCGGTCGCCCGCACCCCGGCGGCCGCCGGCTGGCCAACGTGCAGCGCTGCCTGCGCACCACCGACCTGGACGAGGTCGGTGACCGCACCCACCTGACCGTCTTCGACATGCTCGGCTCCTGGTCGCTCGGTGACTACGACATCGCGACCAGCCTCCGCTGGGGCCACCAGCTGCTCACCGAGGGCTTCGGCATCGACCCGAACCGGCTGCACGCCACCGTCTTCGGTGGCGACGACCAGGTCGGCCCGGACGAGACGGCGTGGCGGACCTGGACCGAGCTGGGCGTACCGGTCGAGGCGAACGGCGCGGACAACTGGTGGTCCAACGGCCCCACCGGCCCGTGCGGGCCCGACTCGGAGATCTTCGTGTGGACCGGGGACGGGCCGCCCACCGGCACGCCCGGCACCGACGACCGGTGGATGGAGGTCTGGAACCACGTGCAGATGCGGCACCACCGGCACGACGACGGCCGGCTCACCCCGCTGCCGCTGCTCAGCATCGACACCGGGATGGGCCTGGAACGCCTGGAGATGGTGCTGACCGGCGGCCGATCCGTCTTCGAAGGCGCGGGCCTGAGCCCCTGGGTGGAGGCGGTCCAGGACCGGTGGACCCTCGGCGAGGAGGAGCTGCGGATCGTCGCCGACCACCTCCGCTCCGCCGCGGTGGTGCTCGGCGACGGGGTACGCCCCGGCAACACCGGCCGGGGGTACGTGCTGCGCCGGCTGGTCCGCCGGGCGCTCACCGTGCTGTGGCGGGACGACCCGGAGCGCAGCCTGACCGAGCTGCCCGACGACCCGTACGCGGACGCGGTGCGCCGCTTCCGGCAGGCGGCGGCGGTGGGGCCGCTGCGCGACCTGCTCGCGGACGAGGAGCGGCGCTTCCGCGGGCTGCTGCGCCGGGGTCGCCCGCTGGTCGACCGGGTCCGTGCCCGCGGCCCGCTGACCGAGCGCGACTACCACTGGCTGCACGACACCCACGGGCTGCCCCGCGACCTGGTCGACGGCCTGCTGGACGAGGCGAGCTGACCGGTGCCGCCCGGCCGATGTCCACCGGCATCGGCCGGGCGATGCGGTGGCAGCGGCCCTGGCCCGGTGTCAGACTCGGCAGCGGGACCGCCGCGAGCGAGGGACGTGCGCATGGGGTACGAGGTCAGGCCGGACGAGGAGACGTCGACGCTGCTCGGCGCCCGGGTCACCGTCGTGGACGCCGCCGCGCTGCTCACCGCCGCCCAGGCCGGGCCGGTCGAGCTGCTGGCCAGCACCGGGTTCCCGGCCCCGGTCCGAGAGGTCCGCTGCACGGTCCGCGCCGACGGCGAGGTGCACCGCTTCGAGGCGTACCTGCGGGTCGACGGTCCCGGGCCGACCGTCGGCCTGCTCGCCCTCGGCCTGGCCGGCCCGGTCGGGCTGCTGCTCGCCCAGCGGCTCGGCGCGCGTACCGGGGACGGGCTGGCCGCAGGCGTGGGCCGGATGGCGGCCGAGGCCGGCCGCCGGCTCGGGCTGCGGCCCGCCGGCACCGCGCTCGCCGAACCGCCGCGCGACCGGGCCGGACAGGACGTGCTGCGGGAGGCCGCGGCGCTGGGGCTGCGCCCGCAGGTCAGCCGGGACGACGTTGCGCTGACCGTCCGCGCCGCCGTGCCGAGCGCTGAGATCACCCCGGCGCACCTGGTGGCCATGGTCGGGGTGGTGCTCCAGGCCGTTCGCGAGCTGGCCGGCGACAGCCCGGAGCTGACGGTGCTGCGCGGCCGCTCGTACGCCGTGGGCCGGCGGGTGGCCGCCGCGGCGCCGGCCCGCAGCGCGACGGTGACCCTCGACCAGGTCGGCGGCCTGGCCGACGTGGTCGCCCGGTTCCGCGAGGTCGCGGTGTCGTTCCGGCATCCGCAGGTGATGGCCCGCTGGGGCGCGCGCCGGCCGCAGGGCATCCTGCTGTACGGCCCGCCGGGCACCGGCAAGACCATGCTCGCCCGGGCCCTGGCCAACGAGATCGGCGCGGACTTCGTGGAGATCCGCACCCCGGAGATCCTCGACAAGTACCTCGGTGGCTCCGAGCGCAACATCAAGCGGATCTTCCGCGAGGCGCGCGGCTACCGACGGCCCACCGTGATGCTCTTCGACGAGTTCGACTCCATCATCAGCTACGCCGGGGCTGGTGGGGACGCGGCCAGCCAGGCGGTCAACGCGGTCGCCGGCATCTTCAAGCAGGAAATGAACACCCTGTTCGAGGAGAACCCCGACGTCATCGTGGTGGCCACCACCAACTTCCCGCAGCGGGTGGACGCCTCGCTGATCCGGTCCGGCCGCTTCGACCTCAAGATCGCCATTCCGGCACCGGACGAGACCGGCCGCGCCGAGATCATCGCCAAGATGATCCGCGAGCTGATCGACCGGTACGAGCGACCGGGCTTCCGGATGTTCGCGGCCGACGTCGACCCGGTCGCGTTGGCCGCGGCCACCCCCGGGCTCACCGGCGCCGATCTGCGCGAGGTGCTGCGCCGGGTGCAGCTCGCCAAGGCGATGCGGGAGGCCACGGAGGGTGCGCCGGCCGCCCCGATCAGCCAGGATGACCTTCGAGAGGCCGTCGCCGGGCTGCGCCGCGGCTGACGACGGCACGACGGAAGGAGCCCCGTGTCGTCGTCCACCCTGCTGTCCCGCCGTGACCTGGCGTTCCTGCTCTACGACTGGCTGGACGTGACCCGGCTGACCGAGCGGCCCCGCTACGCCGAGCACTCGCGGGAGACCTTCGACGCGGTGCTGGACCTCTCCGCCCGGGTGGCCGCCGAGGAATTCGCCACTCACAACAGGGCCGCCGACGCCGCCGAGCCGACCTTCGACGGCCGCCGAGTGCACACCATCCCGCAGGTGAAGGCGGCCCTCGACGTGTTCGCCCGCACCGGACTGCTGGCCGCCAGTCTGGACGAGTCGATCGGCGGGATGCAGCTGCCGCACGCGGTGGCCGCCGCCTGCTTCGCCTGGTTCCAGGCCGCGAACGTGGCCACCGCCGCGTACCCGTTCCTGACCCTCGGCAACGCCAACCTGCTGCTCGCCCACGGCAGCGCCGAGCAGATCGACACCTGGGTCCGCCCGATGATCGAAGGCCGGTTCTTCGGCACCATGTGCCTGTCCGAGCCGCAGGCCGGCAGCTCCCTGGCGGACATCGCCACCCGGGCCGAACCGCAGGACGACGGGACGTACCGGCTCACCGGCACCAAGACGTGGATCTCCGGCGGGGAGCACGAACTGGCCGAGAACATCGTCCACCTGGTCCTCGCCCGGATCCCCGGCGGGCCGCCCGGGGTGAAGGGCATCTCGCTGTTCATCGTGCCGAAGGTGCTCCTCGACGACGGGACGTCCGGCCCGCGCAACGACGTGGTGCTGGTCGGCCTCAACCACAAGATGGGCTACCGCGGCACCACCAACACGCTGCTCAACTTCGGCGAGGGGGTGCACCGGCCGTACGGGCGGGGCGGCGCCGTCGGCTACCTGGTGGGGGAGCCGCACCAGGGGCTCGCGCAGATGTTCCACATGATGAACGAGGCGCGGATCGGCGTGGGCGCCGGGGCCACCGCCCTCGGCTACACCGGCTACCTCAAGTCCGTCGAGTACGCCCGGCAGCGCCCGCAGGGCCGGCCGATCGCCGACAAGGACCCGACCGCGCCGCAGGTGCCGATCGTGGCACACGCCGACGTCCGGCGGATGCTGCTGGCGCAGAAGAGCTACGTGGAGGGGGCGCTCGCCCTGATCCTCTACTGTGGCCGGCTGCTCGACGAGGAGAAGACCGCCCCGGCCGAGGCCGACCGCGCCCGGGCGCACCTGCTACTGGACCTGCTCACGCCGATCGCCAAGAGCTGGCCGTCGCAGTGGTGCCTGGCCGCCAACGACCTGGCCATCCAGGTGCACGGCGGGTACGGCTACACCCGCGACTACGACGTCGAGCAGCACTGGCGGGACAACCGGCTCAACCCGATCCACGAGGGCACCCACGGCATCCAGGCGCTGGACCTGCTGGGCCGGAAGGTCACCATGCACGACGGCGCCGGTCTGGAGCTGCTGCTGGACACCATCCGGGCCACGGTCGGCCGGGCCTGGAAGGCCGAGGGTGAGGCCGCGGTACTCGCCGCTGAACTCGGTGTGGCGGTCGACCGGATCACCAGGGTCACCCGACGGCTGCACGGCACCGGCGACCCGGAGCTGGCCCTGGCCAACGCCAGCCTCTACCTGGAGGCGGTCGGGCATGTGGTGATCGCCTGGATGTGGCTGGAGCAACTGCTCGCCGTCGAGGCGCTGGGCAGCCCGGACGGCCCGGACGCGGACTTCCTCGCCGGCAAGCGGCAGGCCGCGCGGTACTTCTTCCGGTACGAGCTGCCCCGCACCGGGCCGCAGTTCGACCTGCTGGAGAGCCTGGACCGGACCACCCTGGACACCCGGGAGACCTGGTTCTGATAAGCGTCCGAGTTGACCAGGTTCGCCAGAAAGGTCAACTGGTCGGCCATGTTCGACGCCAAGTGAAAGGTCTACCTTGGCTGTCCGGGTGGGCTGAGCCAGGCGAGGGGTTGTCCGCTGAGTGCGGCGTCGGCGAGGCGGTGGGCGGATGCGGTCTTGAGCGCCGCCCGCGAGCTGTCGATCCAGCGCTGGACGTTGTCGATGCCCTGGTGGCGGTACTCGACGGCTTGAACGAGGCATTCCAGCTTGTCGGCGTCGCGGGCCACCACGGCTTCGGGGGTCTCGCCGGCTTCATATTCGGCGACGGCGGCGGTGATCACGTCGGCGACGGCCGGCGGGCAGTCGGCGACCTGGTCAGCGGTGACGGTGGCGTTGGGCGCGGCGGTGAGGTAGCGCTTGGCGATGTGCGGGATGTCGGTGATTCGGGTTTCCTGGGTGTCGTGCAGGACGCACAGCAGCGATACTCGGGCGGGGTCGGCACCCTCCATGGCGGCGAGCATCATCCCGATGAGCGCGGTGCGGAACGAGTGCTCGGCGATGGACTCGGGGTGCTTGACGCCAGCGAACCACCAGCCGGTGCGGGCGGCGCGTTTGAGCACGCCGGCCTCGAAGATGAACGCCATAGCTCCGGCGGCGTCGTGATCGTCGCTCATCTGCCCGTCCCTGTGCCGATGAATCCGTCTGCGCGAAGGCTGTAGACGATAGACGTTAGTTCCTGCCGTGACTGAGCGGAGATTCGGCCGCTGTCCAGGAGCGTCGTGCTGCGGTCGACGAGTGCCCGCCCGGTGCCGGGGTCGTCGAGTGCGAGGCCGCGGCGGGCTGCGAGCAGGGCCCAGAGGTTATGGATGTTGAGATCCACGAACGGGTGCCCTACGGCGAGGCGCTCGACCAGGTGCCGGAAGAGGAGTGAGCCTCGCCAGTCAGTGAGGGCGGCCGGCATGAAAGAGTCGTCGCGTTGGCGGTACGGGATCTCGCCGACCCAGTAAGCGGAGTAGTTGAGGGCTGCTCGTTCGCAGGCATCGTCCGGGTGCGCCCGGGTGATGAAGTCTCGCAGTGGTTCCGGGTCACCCTGGTTCGCAAGGGAAGTAACGACTGAGCGGGCGTCGGGCCACAACGGCGACCAGGTGTGGAATCTGGTTGTCCGGCGGGTTGCGCGAGCGTTGCTCTGGGCGAGCCAGGCTGCGGACGTCCCGGTGGGGTCCACGCCAGCGAGGAAGCAGGCTTGCCGGTGCAGCAGCACGTTCGGATGACGCTCGGCGGCGGACCGCTGAGCGAGCACGTGAAGGTGCGCGAAGAAGGCGCGTCGCTGGTCGTCGGGCAGGAGCGGGGCGGTGGCCACCGGACCCCGCCGATGGTGAGGTGTGGGAAGGCTCCTGAGGAAGGTGGGGGTCTGCCCGAGGACGGCCCAAATGATCAGGTCGGTCAGACGGTGGGTGAGCACCGACCAACCGAGCGGCTGCTCGGCAACGTCGGCCCGTTCGACCTGCTCGTCAAGGACCGCGGTGAGAATGAGGTCAGCTTCGGCGGCGTCGTCAAGGGCGGCGAGCAGGGTTGTGTTCGCTCCGAGTCGTCCGAGCCGCTGGCGGGTCGCGATCGCCTGGCCGAACGGTACGGCCGTGAAGGGCCGGCGTCCCGACTCCCAGCTCTGCACGGTTACGCGATCGACGCCCAGTTGAAATGCGAGCTGCTCCTGGGTGAGTGGGATGGATTCCCGGACCAGCTTCAGGAGATATCCGGTCACGTCGCCACGCTGTGGTGCTGATCGTCCGCGACCTGGCATCTGACATCCCTACGTTGACCGGTGGTCGACGTTCCCGCCGGAAGCCTTCTCGCGACGGGAGATATGGCCTTCCCACTCGTACTGATGGTGAGTCCAATGGCCGTCGCCGTGATCGTAGCGTCGCAGTGACCGAACGCTCCAGATCCGGTCCCGTGGTTCGGGGTCGGCCATGTCGCGCTGCCCGGCGGAAAGGAGGCGGCGATGCGGGAGAGGACACCACCGTGGCGGCGAGTCTCCTACGACCAGTACCTGATCGCCGTCGCGATGACACTGGCGCGGCGGCACCGCCCGGCGTGGTCCTGGCGGAAGTGGCGGTGGGTCTGCCGGTGTGGAGCGGATCTGCCGTGCCGCAGCCGACACCGCATCCCAATCAGCCGCGACCACTGGCCCAGACAGGAGGAGCAGTGAGCAACGACGATGAGCAGCGGATTCTGGCCGTGCATCTGCCCGGGATGGACGGGCTGTGCGTCGGCTGCCGGGCGTGGTGGTCGCGGCTGGCTCCGTACCCGTGCTGGCAGGTGGAGTGGGCGACCAGCCGGCAGGCTCGGGCGATCACCGCGCGCTTCCTGAGGGTTCGCGCGTGACCAGCCACGGGCCGGTGCTGCCGATCTGGAGCTGCGGTGGCTGCGGCGCGCCCTGGCCGTGCCCGACCCGTCGGCGGGAGCTGCGGGCAGAGTTCGAGGACGCGCCGGTCTCCCTGGCCCTCTACATGGGGGCGCAGCTCGTCCGCGCTACCGCGGATCTGACCTGGGCGCCCGCCGGCACGCTGCATCGGCGGTTCCTCGGTTGGCTGCGGTGAGCGTGCTGCGAGCCGGGGACGAGAAGTTCCATTACAGCGATGGCTCCCACCGGTGGATCCCGCCCGACCCGGACTACGACCAGGAGGTCTGGGACGAGCAGGTCCGCCAGCACAAGCTGGGTCACCTGAGGAACGAGCGCCCGACGATACGCATCCAGGGTCTTGTCTGATCCGAGGCGCTAGCGGAGCGACCGGAAACCGGCGCGTACCTCCTCGGAGAAGCGTCGGGGCTGTTCCCAGGCCGCGAACTGCCCACCATTGTCGAGCTTGTGGTGCTGGTGGGCCCGCACGATCGTGGAGTCCACGGACACCAGCCAGTCGATATCGCCGGTGCCGTCCGCGTCGGCCTGCACCCCGCCCAGCATCCGGGTGAACGTGCCGTCCAGGGCCCACCTGCGGAAACGGGTGTAGATCGACTGCCAGGAGCCGTAGCGGGCGGGCACGTCCCGCCAGCGGCCCCGCCCCGGATCTTCCACACGATCCCGTTGAGCACCCGCCGATCATCGGCCCGCGGCCGACCACCCGTCACCGCTGACGGCAGGTACCGCGACAGTGCTTACCACTCGACGTCAGACAACTCGTAGCGACGACCCACGCGCTACGTCATCCGACACCAAGATCCTTTGAAGGCACTGCCTAGGCAAAGAGCTCCTCGAGGACCTCGGCGACGCCGTCCTCGTCATTGCCGGCGGTGTGGTTGGCGGTCGCCGCGAGTACCGCACGGTGTGCGTTGGCGACGGCGTAGGGGGTGCCCGCCCAGGCGAGCATCGGTAGATCGTTGGGAGCATCGCCGAAGGCGATCACCTCGGCTGGATCGACCCCCCAGTCCTGGCAGAGCGTGGCCAGGGCCGCAGCCTTGGATACGCCTGGCGCGGCGATCTCCAGCGGCGCGCGTTCGGCAGACCACGTGCATTCGACCAGCTGACCGAGACCGGGACGCAGTCGCGCCCAGGCAGCATCCGGGTCCTGATCGGGCAACCAGACCATGATCTTGACCAACGGACCGGCAACGAGTTCCGAGAGCGTGGCTACCGGCACCCGGCCACTGTCCAGGGTCGGGCGGTAGCGGTAGCCGGGTTCGAAGAGCGCCTGGTGACCGGTCTCCACGGCAAAGCCCGCATCCGGCACCAGACGCGAGATCTCCGCCAGCACGTGTCGCGTCACGTCCTGAGGCAGCGGGTGAGTGATCAGAATCTTGTGGCTGCCGACTTCGTAGCGGACGGCCCCGTTACCACAGATTGCCATGTCGATGAGACTCTCGGACCCGAAGAGTTCCTCGATGACGCGGGCCGGGCGGGCGGTCGCCGCCACCACGCGTACGCCAGCCGCTCGCGTGATTCGCAGTGCCTTGCGGGTGCGGTCAGACAGCGTCGAGTCGCTGCGCAGCAGGGTGCCGTCGAGATCCGTGGCGACGACGCGAGGAATGATCATGGAGCCATCTCACCACAGCTGCGATGCTCCACCCGGGCTCAGCGCTCGGTGAGCAGCCGGTTGCGGACCTCGCGGCGCAGCACCTTGCCGATCTGCGAGCGGGGCAGATCCTCCAGCACCACGATCCGGCGGGGCACCTTGTAGCCGGCGAGGTGCTGTCGGCAGGCGGACCGGACCGACTCGGGGTCGGCACCCACGCCCGGGTCCAGCACCACCGCCGCGACCACCTCCTCGCCGCCCTGCCCGCCGGGCAGGCCCACGGCGGCGGCGTCGAGTACGCCCGGGATGCGGCGCAACGCCTCCTCCACCTCGGACGGGTACACGTTGAAGCCGCCCGTGATGATCAGCTCCTTGATCCGGTCCACCACGGTCACGAAGCCGTCCGGGTCCATGACCACCACGTCGCCGGTCCGCAGCCAGCCGCCCGGCAGCAGCACGGCCGCCGTCTCCTCGGGACGGTTCCAGTAGCCGGCGAACACCTGCGGACCGCGGACCAGCAGCTCGCCGGCCTCGCCCGGAGCGCGGTCCCGGGACGGGTCCTCCGGGTCGACGATGCGCACCTCCGTGGAGGGGAACGGGACCCCGACCGTGCCCGGCCGGCGGGCGGGGGAGACCGGGTTGCCCAGGGTGATCGGGGAGGTCTCCGTCATCCCGTACCCCTCGACGAGCAGGCCGCCGCCGGTCACCGACTCCCACAGCTCGACCGTGGCGGGCGGCAGCGCCATCGCGCCGGAGATGGCGTACCGGACCGAGGTGAGGTCGACGCCGCGTTCCCGGGCCGCGGTGGCGAGCCGCGCGTAGATCGGCGGCACGGCCGGCAGGAAGGTCGGCGGTCGCCGCCGGACCGCGTCGAGGACCTGGTCGAGGTCGAAGCGGGGGAAGAGCACCAGGGTGGCCCCGATGCTCACCGAGAAGGTCAGGCACAGGGTCAGCCCGTACGCGTGGAACAGCGGCAGCACCGCGTACACGGTCTCCTCGCCGTCGTGCAGGCCGGGCACCCAGGCGCGGCCCTGCGCGGCGTTGGCCCGCAGGTTCCGGTGGGTGAGGACGGCGCCCTTCGGGACGCCGGTGGTGCCGCCGGTGTACTGGAGCAGCGCGATGTCGTCGACGCCCGGCGCGGGATGGTCGGTGGGCAGCGGCGCCGCGGCGGTGACCACTGTGGACCAGGAGTGCGCTCCCGGTGCCGGGGTGGTCATCGCGGCCCGGGCGGCGCGCACCTTGGGCAGCGGCAACCGGAGCGCCCAGCGTTTGAGCGGGGGCAGCGCCCGGGTCAGGTCGACCGCGACCACGGTCTCCACCGCGCCGCGCCCGCTGACCAGCGGGGCGACCCGGTCCCAGACCACGGCGACGCGGGCGCCGTGGTCGGTGAGCAGGTGCTCCAGTTCCTCGGCGGTGTAGAGCGGGTTGTGCTCCACCACCACCGCGCCGAGGCGCAGCACCGCGTAGAAGGCGACCACGTGCTGCGGGCAGTTCGGCAGCACCAGGGCGACCCGGTCGCCGCGGCCGACGCCGAGCCGGCGCAGCGCTTCGGCGGCCCGGGACACCTGGTCGGCCAGTTCGGCGTAGCTGGTGGTGGCGCCGAAGAAGTCCAGCGCCACCCGGGGGCCGAACCGGCGGGCGGCGTCGGTCAGCAGGTCCACCAGCGAGCCCGACGGCTCCTCGACCGTGGCCGGTACGCCGGGGGCGTAGCTGCGCGTCCAGGGCCGCTCGGCGGTCAGATCCATGGGCCGTCTCCTCGTCGGCGGGGGTGGCCGGACGCGCTCCGCCGGCCACCATCACCTTAACCCGCCGGTAACTTACGCCGGCGTAGGTTGTTCGTCACTCTCCGGCGACAGCAGCGGAAGGTAGCTCTCCGCGCGCCAGCCGGCGATCACCTTGGGGAAGAGCCGCGCACCGAGCCGCCGGTAGAACCGCTGCGCCCCGGCATTCTCCGGCTTGACCTCCCAGCGGATGACGAGCCCGTCGTCGGCCGCGGTGCGGGCCAGTGCGAGCATCAGTGCCCGCCCGACCCCGCCGTCCCGGGCGGACGCCCGGACCCACAGGTCGTCCAGCGCGAGGATGTCGCGCCCGGACCAGAGGTGTACGCGGCGCAGTGCCGAGACGTAGCCGAGCGGCTCCCCGGCCCGCTCGGCGAGCAGCACCGTGACGTCGTTGCGGCCGAGCAGGGTGCGCCACCCGTCCATGGTGACGGTGACGTGCGCGGCATCGCCCTCGTGGGCGGCGATCTCGCGGACCAGGGTGTCGACGATGCCGGCGTCGGCCGGGCCGGCCGGGCGGATGGTAACGGTCTCGGTCATGTTCTACTCCTTACAGGACAGGTGGCGCCGGCGAAAGGCCGACGCCACCCGGGGCGGCGGGTCAGGGCGTGCCGATGGCGGCGAGGACGTCCAGCCGGGCGGCGCGCCGGGCCGGCAACAGCCCGGCGAGCAGGCCGGCGGCGAGGGCGACGGCCAGCACCACGAGCAGCCGGCCGGCCGGCACCGCGAGCACGGTCGGGGCGTCCCGACCCAGCGCGCGGACCGTGGCGGCGGCGAAGCCGACGCCCAGCGCGATCCCCAGGACGCTCGCCAGCGCGGCGACGAGCACCGCCTCGCCGCGGATCATCCAGCCCAGCTGCCGGCGGGTCATCCCCACCGCCCGGAGCAGCCCGATCTCCGCGGTGCGCTCGGTGATCGACAGGGCGAGGGTGTTGGTGATGCCCAGCAGCGCGATCAGCACCGCCAGCATCAGCAGCACCGTCACCAGACCGAGCACCTGGTCGATTGCCTGGGTCCGGCCGGCGACCGCGGCGGCCTGGTCGCGTAGTTGCGCGGTCGGGGTGCCGGCCAGGGCCGCGTTGATCGCCCGCTCCACGGCGGCCCGGTCCGTCCCGTCGGCGGTCCGGATCAGCACGCTCGCGTCCATGTCCTCGCTGTAGAGCCGGGCGAAGGTGTCCAGCGAGATCAGGTAGTCGGTGGACAGCGCTCGGGCGTCCCCGTCGCGCAACAGGCCGACGACGGGGAGGTTGCGGGTGCCGGTGCGGGAGAACGTCATCGGCAGTTGGTCCCCGACGTCCAGGCCCCGGTCCCGGGCCACGTGCTCGGCCAGCACGACGCCGCCGCCGGTCAGCGCCGCCAGGTTGCCGGCGGTGAAGTGCAGGGACGTCACCCGGGGCAGCGTCGCCGGGTCCACGGCGGTGAGGGCGCTGGTGGCGTCCCCGTCGCGCCAGTGGCCGTAGCGCAGCCGGGACGCGACCGCGACCTCGGGCAGCCGGCTGACCCGGTCGTACACGGCGGGGGAGAGGCCACCGAGCATCTCGTTGCGGGCGCTCTCCACCATGTGGTCAGCGGTGATCACCTCGGCGTACGACTGCCGGACCGAGCTCTTGACCGACGCGCCGACGACGGCCATGAAGCTGATCAACGCCAGCCCGAGGGCCAGCGCCAGGGCGGTCGCCGCGGTACGCCGCGGGGTGCGGGCCGCCGAGTCGGTGGCGAGCCGGCCGGTCACGCCGACGGCGGCCAGCGGTCGGCCGACGAGGCGTATCAGGGCGGGGGTGATGGCCGGTCCGAGCAGCGCGAGCCCGCCGACGGCGCCGAGCGCGGCAACGCCGAGCAGCGCGACCGGGGCGTCAGCGGCGAGCACCGCCGCGGTCGCGGCCAGGCCCGCCGCGGCGGCCAGCGCACCGGCGACGACCCGGGCCCGACCGGTGCGGGCGGCGGCCGCCCGGCGCAGCGCCGCCACCGGCGCGACCGCTGCCGCGCGCCGGGCCGGCCCGACCGCCGAGCCGACCGTGACGAGGACGCCGACGGCGAAGGCCACCAGCACGGTACGGGCGGACAGCACCAGGCCGCCCTCCGGCAGCGGTACGCCGAACGCCCCGGCCAGGTTCCGGATGCCGGTGGCGGTGGCGACGCCGAGGCCGAGGCCGATGCCCGACGCGGTGAGCCCGACCAGCAGCGCCTCGCCGAGAACGGAGCGCAGCACCTGCCCGCCGGTCGCACCGGCGGCCCGGAGCAGGGCGAGTTCCCGGGTCCGCTGGGTGATGACGATGGAGAACGTGTTGGCGATCAGGAACGCGCCGACCAGCAGGGCGGCCCCCGCCAGGGCGAGCAGCACCAGCTGGAGCCAGCTCACCTGGTCCCGGGCGGCCGCCGCCCCGGCGGCCGCGATGTCCCGGCTCGGGGCGACCTCGTAGCCGGCGCCGACGGCGGCGGTGATCCGGTCCCGCAGCTGCTCCGGGGCGACGCCGGGCGCGGCGACGACCGCCACCTCCGAGATGCCGGAGCCGAGGCGGAGCAGGCGCTGCGCCGACGGGAGGGTGACCAGGGCCACGGTGGTGTTCGGCAGCCCGCCCCGGTTGCCGAACCCGGCCAGTCCGACCACCCGCAGCCGCGCGGTGTCGGTCGCCCGGACGGTGACGGTGTCGCCGAGCCGGATGCGGTGACCGCGGGCGGTGTCCTCGTCGATCACCACCTCGTCGTCGGCGGCCGGGGGTCGGCCGGTGCGGACGGTGAACGCGCCCATCGGCGCCGGCATCCAGGAGGACAGCAGGGACGCGCCGCTCGGCACGACCGGCTTGCCGTCCACCTCCAGCAGGCCCTGGCCGCGGACCAGCGGCCGGGCGGCGGCCACGCCGGACACCGCGCCGATCCGGTCCGGGAAGCCCGCCGGCAGCGGGTCCCGGGCGACCTCGACGCCCATCGCGGAGTCGAAGGCGACCGCGCCCCGCACGGTGAGGTCGACGCCGGCGGTCGCGGTGCGGAACTGGTCGTCCAGCAGCTGGCCGGAGGTGTCGGTGAGGATCAGGCCGCCGGTGGCGAAGGTGACGCCGAGGACGACCGCGAGCAGGGTCAGCGCCAGCCGGGCTCGGCGGGCGAGGGTGGTACGCAGGGTCAGGCGCCACATGTCAGTTCGCTCCGGTGGCTGCGGGCGCGGTCAGGCGCGCCATGTGGGACAGAATGGCCGGCGCGGTCGGTGCGGCGAGGTCGCCGTCGATCCGGCCGTCGGCGAGGAACACCACCCGGTCGGCGTACGCGGCGGCGTGCGGGTCGTGGGTGACCATCACGATGGTCTGCCCGAGCTCGTCGACGGCCTGCCGCAGGAAGCCCAGCAGCGCCTCGGCCGCCTGCGAGTCCAGGTTGCCGGTCGGCTCGTCGGCGAAGACGATCTCCGGGCTGGTGACCAGCGCGCGGGCCACCGCGACCCGCTGCTGCTGGCCACCGGAGAGTTCCCCGGGCCGGTGCCGTAACCGGTCCGTCAGGCCGAGGGTGGCGACCAGGTGGGCCAGGCGCTCGGGGTCGGGACGGCGGCCGGCCAGCGTGAGCGGCAGGGCGATGTTCTCCCGCGCGGTCAGGGTCGGCACCAGGTTGAAGGCCTGGAACACGAAGCCGATCCGGTCCCGGCGCAGCAGGGTGCGCTGCCGCTCGGTCAGCTGGCCGAGGTCCGTCCCGCCGAGCAGGATCTGTCCGGCGTCGACGGTGTCGAGTCCGGCCAGCGCGTGCATGAGGGTCGACTTGCCGGAGCCGGACGGACCCATGATCGCGGTGAACCGGCCGGCCGGGATGGACACCGTGGCGCCGTCCAGCGCGCGGACGGTAGCGTCGCCACGACCGTAGGTGCGTACGACGTCCCGGGCCTGCACGGCGACGGTGGTGCTGGGTGCGGGGGCGGTGCTCGTGGTCATCAGGGATCTCCTGGGTTGTGCGTCGGGAGGGGGAATCAGCGGGCAGTCCGGCGGCGCCGCGTGGTGCGGGTCCCGCGAACGGTGGCGGCGTGGCGGTCTCGGCGCAGCCGGCGTACCAGCTCGGCGCGCTCCAGCTGGTACAGCTCGGCGGTGAGCAGGTGGTTCATGGCAACTCCTCGGTCAGGTGCGGATCTGTGACACGAGGAGAGTCGCCCGCCGCGCTGTCCGGACGCTGGCCGTCGATCACGTGAGGGCGGACAGCGAATGGACAGACCGCCGCCAGCGACCGCGATCAGGCTGGCGGGCATGGTGGAACAGAACGACCCGAGGGCACCCGCAGCGGACGCGACGCGGGTGTTGACGGTGGCCCTGCCGACCGGGATGTGCCGGCGGTGCGTCCGCGCGGTCAGCCGGCGGGTGAGCGACCTGCCCGGGGTGGTGTCGCTGGAGTTCGACGTGGACGCCGGCACGCTGCGCGTGGGCGGGGAGGTGGATCCGGCCGCGCTGCGCCGGGCCGGCCTGGCAGTCTGTCCGGGCGGCCCCGACTGCCGCCGCCTCCGTTAGCGGCCCGCCGCCAGGTCCGCGGCGGCCCGCCGGGCCGCGTCAGCTTCCTGCGGCCGCCCCGCGGCGGCCGCCGCGTCGGCCGCCAGCGTCCAGAGCCGGCGCCGCGCCCACGGGAACTCCCGCTCCTTGAGCAGGTCGACGGCTCGGCGGCACTCGTCCGCCGCGCTGACCGCGTCGCCGTCCGCGTACGCGATCCGGGCCCGGCCCCAGGCCGCCCAGGCCTGGCAGCGCGGGTTGCCGCTTCGCCGGGCGGTCTCGTCCGCGTCGGCGAGCATCGCCGGCACCCCGTCGACCTCGCCCCGGTCCAGCCGGGTGTGCGCGAGCTGCACGAGGGTGAACGCCAGCGAATGCGGGGAGGGGTTGCTCCTGGCCTCGGCCGCCGCTTCCTCGAGCGTGGCGATCGCCTCGTCGGGCCGGCCGGCCTCGCGCAACGCGACGCCCAGGTGCGCCAGGATCCCGGCGGGCAGCAGCCGGTCCCCGTCCTTCCGGGTGAACTCCAGGCTGCGCCGCCACTGCTCGGCGGACCGCTCGAAGGCGCCGGTCCGGAGGTCCAGCAGTCCTTCGACGTAACAGACCGTGCCATGCCACCAGGGGTCGTCGGTGTCGCCCCGCTCGCGACCGGCCTGCGCGACCATCGCCCGGTACCGGTCCGCGTCACCGTCGTACTGGCCCTCCCAGGCCACGACGAGCCGCGAGGTCGCGGTGTTGACCGGGTCGCCCAGGCGCTCGAACTCCGCCAGGCTCTCCCGCGCGGCGGCCCGGGTCTGCGCGGTGGGGTAGTAGACGCCCAGCAGGCCGATCCGCTGCAGGGCCGAGGCCCGGGCGGCGGGCGCGGTGTCGCCGGCGGCGAGCAGCGCGGTCAAGGCCCGGACTCCCTCGTACCGAGGGCCGTAGTTCCAGAACAGGAAGAGGGCGTCCGCCAGCCGCAGGCCGGCGTCCACCCCGTCGGTCCGCTCCAGGCAACGGTCGACGGCGGCCCGGAAGTTGTCGTGCTCCTCCGTCAGCCGCGCCCAGGCGTCGGCGTCGGTCCGCGCATGCGGGCCGTACCGCTCGGCCAGCTCGGTGAAATACCCGAGGTGCCGGTCGCGGGCGGTCTCCGTCTCGCCCACCTCGGCGAGGCGGGCGGCGGCGTACTCCCGGATCGTGACCAGCAGTCGGAACCGCCCGGTGGTCGGGTCCGGCACCACGAGGGACCGGTCGACCAGGCGGAAGAGCAGGTCAAGGACCTCCTCGGCCGCCAGACCGTCGAACGCGCAGACCTGCTCGGTGGCCGCCAGGTCCCAGCCACCGCGGAACACCGCCAGCCGGCGCAGCAGCCGCCGCTCCGCTTCGGACAGCAGGTCATGGCTCCAGTCGAGGGTGGCCCGCAACGTGCGGTGCCGGGCCTCGCCGGTCCGCGCCCCCGCAGTGAGCAGCGCGAACCGGTCGTGCAGGCGAGCCGCGATCTCCCCCGGCGGCAACGCCTTCACCCGCGCGGCCGCCAGCTCGATGGCCAGCGGCATGCCGTCGAGCTGCCGGCAGATGTCCGCCACCACCGGCGCCGTCGTCTCATCGAGGACGAACCCGGGGCGTACCGCCCGCGCGCGATCGACGAAGAGGGCCACCGCCGGGCTGTCGCCGAGTCGGGCGAGATCAGCCGGCCCGTCGGGTACGCCCAGCGGCGCCACCGCGAGCTGGGTCTCCCCGGGTACGGCCAGCGCCTCCCGGCTGGTGGTCAGCACAGTCACCGCCGGGCAGACCGCGACGAGTTGCTCGACCAGTTCCGCCGCCTCGTCAATGACGTGCTCGCAGTTGTCGACCACGACGAGCGAGCGGTCGGCGCCGAGCCAGGCGACCAACGCGGCGGTCGCGGTCGGGCCCGGCCCACCGGCGGCCACGCCGAGCTGGCCGGCGACCGCCTCGGGGAGGTCCGTCCCGCTCGGCAGGGCGGCCAGGCGGACCAGGTGCACCCGGTCGGCCAGGGCGTCGTCGGCGTGGCGCACCGCCTCCAGGGCGAGGGTGGTCTTGCCGACGCCGCCCGGTCCGGTCAGCGTCACCACCCGCGCCTCGCGCAGCCGGTCGAGCACGCGGTGCACGTCGTCCTGGCGGCCGATGACTGAGGCGAGCCGGCGCGGCAGGTCGCCGCGCTGCGGCGTCCGGGGGGCGGGCAGCGGCGCGGGTGCGGTCCGGGTCTGCGTCGCGGCGGGTCGGTCGGCCGGACCAGCCATGGGCGGGGCGGCCGGTGGTGTTGGGGCGGGCACCTGCTGCCGCAGGATCGCCTCGGCGAGCGCCTGGAGTTCGGGCGCCGGGTCGATGCCCAGCTCGTCGGCGAGGCGGTGCCGCAGCGCGTGGTACGCGGTGAGGGCGTCCGCCTGCCGCCCGCCCCGGTAGAGCGCCAGCATCAGCAGCCGGTGCAGCCGCTCGCGCAGCGGGTGGGCGGCGACCAGGCGTTCCAGGTCGGCGACCGCCTCGGCCTGCCGGCCGGCCTCCAGCAGCAGTTCCAGCCGGTCCTCCACCGCGCCCAGCCGCAGTTCCTCCAGGCGGGCGGCCTCGGCCAGCGCCCACTCGGCATCTCCGACGTCGGCCAGGGCCGGTCCCCGCCACAGCCGCAGCGCCTCGTCGAAGCACGCCAGCGCCGCGGCCGGCCCGTCGCCGGTGGTAACGCTGCGGGCCCGTTCCAGCAACCGTTCGAAGCGGTACGCGTCCACCGCGGCCGAGGCGACGGCGAGCTGGTAACCGGGGGCGCGGGTGACCAGCAGCTCGCCGCCCGCCCCCGTGGCCACCAGGGCCCGGCGCAGCTTGGACACCCGCAGCTGCAGCGCGTTCGTGGCGTCGGCCGGGGGCTGGTCGCCCCAGAGCGCGTCGGTCAGCGCGTCCGCGGAGACCACCCGGCCCGCGGCGAGGACCAGCCGGGCCAGCAGCGCGCGGACCGCCGGGGCGAGCGGCGTGGCGGGGCGGCCGGCCACCCGGAGTTCGACGGTGCCGAGCACCCCGAAGCTCACCAAGTCCCGGCTCATCGCACTGCTTCCTACTAGTTGCTCGTTGTTGAGCTGTTGGGATGGTTCGCTCTCCGCTCGGCTATTGCCGGGCTGGAGTCCTGGACCGGCAGTCTGGTCCGGTGGCGATCGGTCCTGTCCTGCAGGATCTGCTTCACCTTCTGATGTGGGGTGTGCAGGGCGACGTCGGGGTCGCCGGCTCGCTGCAGGATGTTGATCGCGGCGTTCACGTCGGCCTGCCACACCACCCCGCACCAGGTGCAGTGAAACCGGTCCCCACTACGGCGGCCGAACCGGCTGCAGCGGTGACAGGCTTGTGAGGTGTAGGCGGCGTTGACGGGAACGAGCGCAGAACCTCTACGCTCCGACACGCTTCTGAGCGCCTCCGCGGTGACTCCTTTGGTCCACGTGGCGAGACGCCGGTTGATGTTCTTAGGAAGCTTCTTGCGTGCGGCGATGCGTTTGGTGAGGTCTTCGGCGACCACGGTGGCGGCCTTGTCCACGACCCGGTGCACGGCGGTGAAGATCTCCGTACGCACCCGCGCGCGGTGTCGGGCGGCCTGCCGGTCACGCTTGACCGTGCCGAGGTTGTGGGCCTTGATTCGGTGTGCTTTCGCGTGGTCACCGCGCAGGGCGGCGGTGTTGGCGATTGAGCGCAGCTTCGCCCGACGGCGGTTACGTTCCTTCAACCGGTCCGACTCGGCGGTCAGGAGGACGCCGAGGTCGCAGCCGTGGGGGGTGCCGTCGGAGTCGGTGAGTGCTTCGGTGTAGCCCTTGTCGACACCGACCGTCGCATCGCCGCACGGCCGCTGTGACGACCGCATCTGCGACGCGTCGATCTGGTAGTGCACCTCGACCCGACCTTGGCGCAGGATCAGCCGCAGCGTGCCCGTCGGGGCGACGGTCGTGGACAGCGGGATCTTGACCATCTTGCGGCGTTCGAGGCCGGGAATGGACAGCCACAACCGGCTGCGCTCATCGGTGACGGTGTTGTACTTGTCGGCGCGCACGACGATCTGATCGTGCGTGCGGTTCTTACCGCGTTTCCAGTGCTTGCGCATCTGCCGAGCCAGGAACGGGTCCTCAGCCCACCGCTCAGCCTTCAACGCGGTGAACATCCGCTTGCGCTCGACCGGATCGTTGGTGCGCCGACCGATCGACCGCCGGACCTCGACCTTGGCCGCCGCCAGGTTCGCTGCGATGTCGGCCATCGCGTCGCGGACGGTTTCCTTCCACGCGTTCGCCAGCACACCGAACCGCACGTGCGTGCCGTCAGCCAGCCACCTGTCCCGCACCTGCCGGTCCCGCAACCCGGCCCCGACACCGCCGATCGAGCCGTAACGCTGCCACACCTCACTACGAACCCGACCCAACCGATGGGCCTGCTCCACCAGGGTGGCGTACTTACCCGGATTCAGACGGGCCGAGTAGGCGATACGGGTGACCTTCACTGATCATCCCCCACGGCCAGGTCCGCCCCTCTGAGTTCCTTCTCGTAGCGGCGCAGAGCATACTGCCGGCCCGAGAAGGCGCGTACGACCGCCTGCAAGTCCTCCACCACCAGTTCCTGCTGCGGGGACAGTGACTCCTGGTCGGCGACGACGATCTCGCAACCACTGCCCGCCGCCACGTGCTTCACCAGGGTCGAAGCCGAACCGGGCCAACCTGTTCTTGTGCGCCACCACCAGCGTCGCGGCCTCTCTTTGATCGACCCCCATCCATTAATGCAAGAACTTCTCACGGCGCAGGTCCAATCCCGCCGCCGACCTCACTGACCCACTCGCCCACGCCCTAGACCACGAGCGAGGCAGAACTGCTGCATCCCCGCCACCTGCAACCGCCAAATCCGACTTCTGACCCGGCAACGAGACACGGCAATACACCACAACCCTCCGCCGCCCGGCGTCGAAGCCCGGCTGCAACACCCTGCGCACATCGGAATCGTCGAAATACGGCTGACCCGACGGCAGACGACGGGCCACGATACGACCCTCCGCCTCCCACCGGCGCCAGTGCTCACCGAGCGACCCACCCGCCTGGCAAACTCACCGATCCGATACACGCTACCCACGACAGTCAATCGTCGACAGCCCTAGAAAGGAAGCAACCACAAGTCGCTGCTCCCGTCCGCTGCGGCGTCGGCCCTGGGGCCCGCCCCGATCGCCGGGTGGCTGCCCGGGCGGGCCCCGTGGTACGTCCAGATCAACCTCAGCCGACCCGGTCGAACGGGGGAGCGACCAGGCGTCCGACGTGCCGCCCGGTCGTCCGGCCGACACCCCGCAACGCGGCGCCGGAGCCGTCCGGCCGACACCCGTAATGTCCGCGCTGAGCCGGGTCAGGCCGGCACCGGTCGGAGCGGCGGCGTCAGCCGCCCCTGCTCCACCAGCCGGGCGGCCAGCACCTCGGCGTCCCGGCCGACCCAGCCCAGCACTGCCGAGCCGCGGGCGCGCTGCCAGGGCAGGCCGAGGAAGTACAGCCCCGGCCCGTCGGTCACGCCCTCGCGGTGCACCGGTGCCCCGGACGGGTCCAGCACCGGCACCTCCAGCCAGGGGTAGTGCGGGCGGAAGCCGGTGGCCCACACCACCGCGTCCACCCGCCGCCGGCCGCCGTCGGCCAGCAGCACCTCGTCGCCGTCGGCGTCGACGACCCGGCCGACCCGGTCCACCCGTCGCAGCAGCCCCGCGACATCGGTGCCGATGATCGGGTTCTGGGCGGCGATCCGGCGGCCCAGCCGGCTGTCGGTGCTCAGCCGCATGGTGCCCAGCCGGGAGAACCACCAGAAGATGTCCCGGCCCAGCCAGCGCTGCGGCAGCACCGGGCCGAGGGTCGGCGCGGCGAGCATCACCCGCCGGCCGTCGTCGGCGAGTTCGGCGGCGATCTGCACCGCGGTGTTCCCGCCGCCCGCGACCAGGACGTCCCGTCCCGGCATCTGGTCGGGCCGGCGGTACCGGCTGCTGTGCAGTTGCCCGACCCGCGGCGCGAGCTTCCGGGCCACCTCCGGGATCCGGGGTGTGTGGAACGCTCCGGCGGCGACGACCACGCGTTGGGCGTGCAGCGTGCCGGTCGACGTGTCGACGGTGAAGCCGCCCGCCGCGCCGGGGCGGACCGAGGTGACCCGGCAGCCGAGGCGGACCGGCAGGTCGAAGTGCGCGGCGTACCCGGCCAGGTAGTCGGCCACCTCGTCCTTGCCGGGGTGCCCGTCCGGGTCGCCGGGGAACGGCAGGCCCGGCAGCCCGTCGAAGCGGCGCGGGGTGAACAGGGTCAGCGAGTCCCAGCGCTGCCGCCAGGCGTCACCCACCCGGGCGTTCGCGTCGAGGATCGCGAAGGGCACGCCGGCGCGGCGCAGGTGGTGGCCGAGCGCGAGCCCCGCCTGACCGCCCCCGACGATCACGGTGTCCAGGTCCATCGGTCCGTCTCCCCGCGTACCGGTCAGGCGACCTGGTGGCCGGCTTCGCCGATGGCGGCCACCACGGCGGCCCGGTCGGCGTCGCCGTCGACCCGGACGGTACGGCTCGCCAGGTCCACCGCCACGGCGTGGACGCCGGCGACGAGGCCGACCTCCTCCCGGATCGCCTCGACGCAGCGGCCGCAGCTGATGTTCGGCACGGAGAGGACGAGCTGGTTCACGGTTCACTCCTTCGTTCGGCGGGCCGCCCCGTGGCGACCCGGTACCTCGAACCGTGCCGGGGAGCGCTGTCCGCGCCCTGTCGCGTACGTCGGGACGGGCCGACGGGTCGCGGACAGCGGGCGGACAGCGCTGGCCGGGAGCGTGGCGTCACCGGCCGGCGAGGGCGGCCGGACCAGCGAGGGCGCCTGCGACGCCCGGTACGAGAGGAGCAGTGCGATGACGACACCGACGGTCGTCTCCGGCACGCTGGACATCGGCGGGATGACCTGTGCGTCCTGTGTCCGGCGGGTGGAGCGGGCGCTGAGCCGGGTCGAGGGCGTGGCGCGGGCCGAGGTCAACCTGGCGACCGAGACGGCGACCGTGGTCTACGACCCGGCCCGGGTGACCCCGCCGGCGCTGACCGCGGCGGTGGAACGGGCCGGCTACACGGCCACGATCCACGCCGACGAGCCGGCTCGGCCGGGCGCCGCGCCGGAAGTCCCGGGGCCCGGTGCCGCGGACGAGGACGCCGAGCGGGCGCGGGCCGAGGAGCGGGAGGTCACCCGGCTCAAGCGGATCTGGCAGCTCACCCTGGCCACCGGTCTGGCCATGATGGTGCTGATGTATGTGCCGCTGTCCATCGACGCGATGGACTGGCTGATGCCGGCGCTGTTGGTCGTCGCGACCGTGGTGCAGTTCGGGGCGGGCCGGCCCTTCTACCGGGCGGCCTGGGCGGCGGCCCGGCACGGCGGCGTCAACATGCACACCCTGGTGGCCCTGGGCACCACGGTCGCGTACGCCTACAGTGCCTTCGTCACGCTCTGGCCGGCGGCGGCCGAACGGCTCGGCCTGCCGCTGCACGTCTACTTCGAGATCTCCGTGGTGGTCATCGCGCTGGTGCTGACCGGGCGCTGGATGGAGGCCCGGGCCCGACGGCAGACCGGTGCGGCGATCGGGGCGCTGCTCGGGCTGCGCCCGCGGACCGCCCGGGTGCTGCGCGACGGCATCGAGATCGAGGTGCCGGTGGACTCGGTCGTCGTCGGCGACCTGGTCCGGGTTCGCCCCGGCGAGAAGGTGCCGGTGGACGGCACGGTCACCGAGGGCGCCTCCACCGTGGACGAGAGCATGCTGACCGGCGAGAGCATGCCGGTGTCGAAGACGGCCGGCGACGTGGTCATCGGCTCGACCGTCAACCGGACCGGCTCGGTGGTGCTCCGGGCCACCGCGGTGGGCCAGGACACCACGCTCGCCCAGATCGTCCGCCTGGTCCTCGAGGCCCAGGGCGCCAAGGCGCCGATGCAGCGGCTGGTGGACACGGTCTCCGCCTGGTTCGTCCCGGCGGTGATCGGGCTGGCCCTGCTCACCTTCGCCGTCTGGGCGGTCGCCGGACCGGCCGACGGGCGGCTGACCCTCGGCATCGGCACCGCGATCGCGGTGCTCGTCATCGCCTGCCCCTGCGCGCTGGGCCTGGCCACTCCGACCGCGATCATGGTCGGCACGGGCAAGGCCGCTGAGCTGGGCATCCTCATCTCCGGGGGCGACGCGCTGGAGCAGGCCCGGCGGATCACCACCGTGGTACTGGACAAGACCGGCACGCTCACCCGCGGCCGTCCCGACGTCACCGCGGTGCACGCCGCCGACGGCGTCGACGCCGACCAGCTGCTGGCGTACGCGGCGGCGGCCGAGACCGGCTCGGAGCACCCGCTCGGCGAGGCGATCGTCCGGCACGCCCGCGCCCGCGACCTGGCCGTGCCGGCGGCGGACTGCTTCGAGGCGGTGCCCGGACACGGCGTCGAGGCGCGGGTCGACGGGCTCTCGGTGCTCATCGGCAACGCTGCCCTGATGCGCCGCCACGGCGTCGCCGTGGCCGCCCTGTCGGGCCGGGTCACCGACGTCGCCGCCGCCGGCGGCACCCCGGTGTACGTCGCGTTCGACGGCCGGCTCGCCGGCGTCGTCGGGGTCGCCGACACCGTGCGGCCCGAGTCCCGGGACGCGGTGGCCCAACTGCGGGCGCTCGGCCTGGAGGTGTGGATGCTGACCGGCGACAACCCGGTCACCGCCGAGGTGGTCGCCCGCGAGGTCGGCATCGCGCAGGTGATCGCCGACGTCCGGCCCGAGGAGAAGGCCGCCCGGGTGGCCGCCCTGCAGGAGCGCGGCGCGGTGGTGGCGATGGTCGGCGACGGGATCAACGACGCGCCGGCGCTGGCCCGCGCGGACCTGGGCATCGCCATCGGCACCGGCACCGACGTGGCGATCGCCGCCTCCGACATCACCCTGGTCGGCGGGGACCTGCGCGGCATCGTCACGGCGATCGCGCTGTCCCGGCGTACGGTCACCACGATCAAACAGGGGCTGGGCTGGGCGTTCGGCTACAACCTGCTGCTCATCCCGGTGGCCGCCGGCCTGCTCTACCCGGCCTGGGGCATCCTGCTGGACCCGTCACTGGCCGCCGCCGCAATGGCGATGAGCTCGGTCAGCGTGGTCACCAACGCGCTGCGGCTGCGCCGCTTCCGCCGGCCGGAGACCGCCGCCGCGCTGCGGCCCCGCCTGGGTGCCCGGATCGGCGAGTGGGCGTACCTGACCGGGGTGGCCGCGCTCGCGCTCGCCGTGGGCGCCGGCTTCACCGCGCTGAGCCGCACCGACGCCGCCGCGCGCGGCATGAACGGGGTGCTGGCCTGGACGCAGGGCACCGGCATGCCGATGCGACCGGCGATGAGCACCATGATGACCGCCGAGACGGAACCGGTGCACGCCGAGGACGCCGGGGTCCGGGTCGACGTCCGGCTGCCCGCCGCGGTGGTGCCCGGCCAACCCGCCACGCTGCGCATCCGGGTCACCGACGCGGAGAGCGGCCGGCCGGTCCGGGACGTGGGGCGCAGCCACGAGGCCTGGATGCACCTGATCGCCGTCCGCGACGACCTGGCCAGCTTCGCCCACGTCCACCCGCAGCCGACGGGCCGGCCCGGCGAGTTCGACGTGACGCTCACCTTCCCCACCCCCGGCCGGTACATCGTCAACACGGAGTTCCGGCGCAAGGGCGAGCTGACCGACGTGCTGGACCGGCACGACGTGGTGGTCGGCGACCCCGCGGAGGTCATCCACCAGCCGCCGGCGGTGTCCGGGCGGCAGCAGGTCGTCGACGGCGTGCGGGTGACCCTGGACGGAACCGCGAAGGTCGGCGGCAGCCGCTTCACCTACCGCTTCGCCGACACGGCCACCGGCCGGCCGCTGACCGGGCTGCGGCCGTACCTCGCCGCCGCCGGGCACGTGGTGATCATGTCGGCGGCGGGCGACAGCTTCGCCCACGAGCACGCCGAGACCGAGGACGCCGACGGCCGGCCCGTCTTCGCCCTGCCCGGCCAGACCTACGGGCCGGAGCTCGACCTGCACGTCGACTTCCCCCGCCCGGGCCGCTACCGGCTCTGGGGCCAGTTCCGCCTCGCCGACGGCCGGGTGATCACCGTCCCGTTCACCGTCGACGCCCGCTGACCGCCCGTCACTCCAGAAAGGACAACACCATGCAGATCGCCGTCCTCCTCTTCGACCGGTTCACCGCCCTCGACGCCGTCGGCCCGTACGAGGTGCTCGGCCGGCTCCCCGGTGCCCGTACCGTCTTCGTCGCCGACCGGACCGGCCCGGTCACCACCGACGTGGGCAGCCTCGCCCTGACCGCCACCGCCACCCTGGACGAGGTGACCCGTCCGGACGTGCTGGTGGTCCCCGGCGGCCCCGGGCAGATCGCCCGGATGACCGACGTCCGGCTGCTCGACTGGCTGCATGCCGTCGACGCCACCACCACCTGGACCACCTCGGTCTGCACGGGCTCGCTGCTGCTGGCCGCGGCCGGGCTGCTCGCCGGCCGCCGGGCCACCTCGCACTGGCTGGCCCTGGACCAGCTGCCCGCCTTCGGCGCGCGGCCGACCGCGGAGCGGGTCGTCGTGGACGGCAAGTACGTCACGGCGGCGGGCGTCTCCTCCGGCATCGACATGGCGCTCACCCTGGCCGGCCGGATCGCCGGGGACGGGGTGGCCCAGGCGCTCCAGCTCGGCATCGAGTACGATCCCCGCCCGCCGTACTCCGCCGGGTCCCCGCAGACCGCCCCGGCGCCGCTCGTCGCGGCCCTGCGGGCGAACCCCGAGCGGGTGCTGGGCTGAGGGTCACGTCCGGGTGGGCGCGCACTGGCCGACGCTCACCCGGACGGGATCCGGCTTCCGGGTCCGCGGCGCGCCCATGCCCCCCGGGCGCCGGTCAGCGCCGGGCCACGTAGACCGTGTTCGCGGCCTCGCGGCCCTGCAACGGGTTGGGAAAGCGGACCACGTGCGCCACCGAGGTCGGGAACACCTCGGTCAGCGTGCGCTGGAACGCCTGGTCGGGCGGGTCGTTCGACCAGAGGGCGAAGACGCCGTCCCGGTGCAGCAGGGCGGCGAGCCGGCGCAGCCCGTCGACGGTGTAGAAGGCGGCGTGGCTGGGGTGCAGCACCTGCCGGGGTGAATGGTCCACGTCGAGCAGCACCGCGTGGAACCGCCGTCCCGGCGACTCCGGGTCGAACCCGGCCCCGGTGGCGACCGCGGCGAAGAAGTCGGCCAGGACGAACCGGGTACGCGGGTCGGCGGCCAGCCCGGCGGCGAACGGCAGCAGGTCCCGGCGGTGCCAGTCGATCACGTCCTCGATCGCCTCGACCACCAGCAGCGAGCGCACCCGGGGATCCTCCAACGCGGTCCGCGCGGTATAGCCGAGGCCGAGCCCGCCCACCACCACGTCCAGGGACTCCCCGGTCAGCGGCGCCAGGCCGAGCCGGGCCAGCTCGATCTCCGCGACCGGGAAGAGACTGGACATCAGGAACTCGTCGTCGAGCTTCACCTCGTACACCTCGACGTCGAGCGAGGGGTCGCGGCGCCGGCGCAGGCTGATCTCGCCGATCGGGGTCTCCCGCCAGGCCAGTTCCTCGAATCGCGCGCCCACCCGGTGGTCCTCTCCGCCGATCCCGTCACGGGATGTTAACCGGCCCCTCGCCCCGCCGTCGGGCTCGTCCCTTTTTCCGGCAATTCCGTCGCAGCCCGCATCGCCCGGCCCGTCCCGGGTACGCCACGGGGTCGAGGACGTCGGAGGAAGGAGCCGAGCGTGGCGGAGATGCTGGCCGGACGGCTGCACCTGACCGAGCGGGCGCTGCGGATGGAGTCGGTGCCGGTGCCCGAGCCGGACCGCGGGCAGGTCCGGATCCGGGTCGCCGCCGCCGGGGTGTGCCTGTCCGACGTGCACCTGATCGACGGCACCCTCACCCCGATGTACCTGTCCGGGGACGTGGTGACCCTCGGTCACGAGGTCGCGGGCACGGTGGACGCGCTCGGCGCCGGGGTGCGGGGCTGGCAGCCCGGGCAGCGGGTGCTGCTCCAGGCGGGGGAGCGGGACCGATTCGGCTTCGTGCTCACCCGCGGCGTCGACTACGACGGTGGCTGGGCCGAGTATGCCCTGGCCCGCGAGGACACCCTGGTCCCCGTCCCGGACCTGCTCCCGTTCGAGCAGGCCTGCATCATCCCGGACGCCGTCTCCACACCGTGGGCGGCGGTGACCGACACCGCGCGGGTCCGGCCGGCGGAGGCGGTCGGGGTGTGGGGCGTCGGTGGCCTCGGCGCGCACGCGGTGCAGTTGCTGCTGCTGGTCGGCGCGGCACCGGTGATCGCCGTGGATCCGCTGCCGGCGGCCCGGGACCGGGCCCTTGCCCTCGGCGCGGACCTGGCCCTCGACCCGAAGGACGACGGGTTCAAGGACGCCATGCTGGAGCTGGTCGGCACGAAGGGGCTCGACGTGGCGCTCGACTTCGCCGGCGTCAACGCGGTCCGGGAGCAGGCCATGACCGTGCTCGGCCGACACGGCCGGCTGGTCCTGGCCGGCATCGCCAACCAGCCGATCAGCATTCCGTCGGACAGCCGGTTCAGCTACAACCGGCAGGCGGTGCTCGGCCACTACGGCTCCGAGGCCGAGCACGTCGGGCAGTTGGTGACCCTCACCGGGCTGGGCCGGCTCGACCTGTCCGCGTCGGTCAGCGACGTGCTGCCGCTGGCCGACGCGGCGGAGGCGGTGCGCCGGGTGCACGAGAAGCAGGGCAGCCCGATCCGCCTGATCCTGCGCCCGTGAGCCGTCTGAGCGCGGTCGGAACGCCGTTGGCGCGCGTCCGCGTGCGGGCGGCCGGACTCAGAGCGTCAGCGGCAGGAAACCGGAGATCGCCGCGGCGGCCAGGCAGACCAGTGCGAGCCAGCCCACGGCCCGCGCGGCGCGGGCGGACCCGCGGCGGCGGAGCAGGGCCATCGTGACGCCGGTGCCCAGGGCGGCCGCCACGCCGATCGGCACGAGCAGGACCAGCGAAGAGAAGGCGATCATGCCCTCGGGGCTGGTCCGTCCCGCCCAGAGCCCGAGTAGGCAGTACGCGACGCCGAGCCACGCCAGCAGCGTGAACGGCACCACGAACAGGAGCACGGCGTCCAGCCAGGGGCCCGGATCCTCCGGGACGTCGTGTTCCTCAGGCCAGTCGGCCTCGGCGAACGGCGGCGCCTCGCTGGCCGGGACGACCTCGTCGGGCACGGCGGACCGGAGCGCGGGCGGCTCGATGTCCATGTCCCGACGCTAGCCGGCCCGGCCGGCGGGGCGCATCAGTCGGCGGGCCGGGTGGCGACGACGACCGTGTCGAGGGCGTCGACAGTGCCGCCGTCGGTGCTGGGTACCGGGCGACGGGCGGTCTCCGCGCGCTGGATGTGCAGCCCGGCGAGCCCGTCGACGACCGTCTCCGGGGTGAGCAGGATCTTCGGGTCCTGCGGGCCGCCGGTGCCGCCGGTGAGGTTGGCGAGGTCGTGGCCGACGACGACGAGGGTGCCGCCGGGGCGCAGCGCCCGCCGGGCCGAGTCGAGCACCCTGGCCAGGTCTGCGGCGGGCAGGTGCAGGTAGCTGATCAGCACCAGGTCATAGCTGCCGGGCACGGGCCGGTACGCGGTCACGTCCGCGACCCGCCACTCGACCCCCACGCCCCGCTGCCCGGCCAGCTCGCGGCCCCACTCGACGGCCACCGACGAGAAGTCCACGGCCGTGACCCGCCAGCCCCGCTCGGCCAGCCAGACCGCGTTGCGTCCCTCGCCGGCCGCCAGGTCGAGCGCCGCGCCCGGGGCGATCCCGGCGGTCGACTCGACCACGAAGCGGTTGGGCTCAGCGCTCCACACCAGACCCGACGTGCTCGCGTACCGGGCGTCCCAGCCGCTGCTGTCCACTGTGCATCCTCCTCCGGCGGCCCCACACCGCCATCGTGACCGTACCGGTTGCGGCAACCGCTCCCAGCACAGCCAGCCCCAGTCCCATTCGTGGCGGCAGTTGCTGGGCGAGGACGAAGACGCCCATCACCACGACGAACCACCCGAACGCCTTGCGCAGCGCATCCGCGGGGATCTTCCCGGCGAGGCGGCCGCCGAGGAGGCTGCCGATGATGGCGGCAGCGGTCACCGCAAGCGCAAGGCCCCAGTTGATGCTCACGCTGGAGAGGTAGCCGGCCAGGCCGGCGAAGGACTTCATCGCGATGACCACCAGCGAGGTGCCGACCGCGACGGGCATCGGCAGGCCGCCGAGCAGGGCCAGGGCGGGCACCACCAGGAAGCCGCCGCCCGCGCCGACCAGTCCGGTGACCAGTCCGACCACGATCCCGTCGAGGATCACTCGGAACGCCGGCAGCTCGTGCGGCGCCGGCCGGCCCTCGGTGGCGCGCCGGCCCCGGATCATCGCGATCGCGGTGGCCAGCATCATGATCGCGAACCCGGTGAGCAGGAACCCGGCCGGGATGAACTCGGCCAACCGGCCGCCGGCGTACGCGCCGGTCATGCCGGCGAGGCCGAAGATCAGGCCGGTGCGCCAGCGGACCCGCCCGGCGCGGGCGTGCGGGAGCACGCCGACCGCGCTGGTGGCGCCGACGACGAGCAGGGAGGTGGCGATGGCCTCCTTCGCCGGGAGGTCGGCGACGTAGACCAGCAGCGGTACGGCGAGGATCGAGCCGCCGCCGCCGAGCAGCCCGAGGCTGACCCCGATCAGCACGGCCAGGCCGACGGTCAGCAGCAGGGACGCGGTCATGCCCGCCCCCCGCGCAGTTGGCCGACGATGGTGTCCAGGTCGCAGCTGGCGCCCCGGTTGTACGGCAGCTTGCTGAGCATCATGCCCATCGCGCAGGTGTTGGTGACGGCGGCGAAGGTGAGGCCGGCGCCGATGAAGCCGGCGACCCACTTCAGGCCCGGCACGGATACCGAGCCCAGGATGCTGAGCAGGACGATCGAGCCGGCGACCAGGCGGACCTGCCGCTCCAGGTCCCACCGGGGCGCACCCTGCTTGACCGGCGCGTTGGCCGCCTGCCAGGCGAGCATGCCGCCGTCGAGGACCTTCAGGTTCGGCAGGCCGACCCCGGCCAGGGCCTGCTCGGCCTGGGTGGCGCGGGCGCCCGAGCGGCAGATCAGCACCACGTCCTCGTCCAGGTGGTTGCACAGCTCCTCGCGGTGCTCCTTGAGCAGATCGAGGGGGACGTTGTAGGCGCCGGGGATGTGGATGGTCTCGAACTCGGCCGGGGTGCGCACGTCGAGCAGGCGTGGGGTGCGCCCGGAGTCGATCAGCTCGCGGAGGGTGGTGGCGTCCAGGGTGGCCGGACGGGTGCTCTCGGAAGTGCTCATTTCTCCTCGCTCGGGGACAAACCGCCGTGGCTGGCGGCAGGATGGGATGCGGCCGGCGCAGATCGCGCCGGCCGGAGCGCGGGTACGGGTCAGGCGTTGTCGGCCATGGCGACGCCCGCCGCCTCGGCCTGGTCGAACCTGTCGTCGATGGCGACGACCTCGCGGCCGGCGTTGGCGAGCAGCGACGCGGCGGCGGTGGCGCGGTACCCGGAGCCGCAGTGCACCCAGACCGCCCCGGCCGGTACGTCGGCGAGGCGCTTGGGCAGGGCGGGCAGCGGGATGTGCACGGCGCCCTCGACGTGGCCGGCGCGCCACTCGTTGGTCATCCGCACATCGAGGATGACGTCGAGGGCGGGCAGGCCGGCGGGGGTGTCGCCCGCGCGGGCCGCTGCGAGGGCCGGGAAGTCGGCCATCCGCAGCTCGCGGAGCTGCTCGGGCTCGGTGGCCCACTGCTCGGCCGCTCCGGCGGCCTGCGCGGCGGGCCGGTCGATGCCGATCCGGACCAGCTCACGCTGGGCGTCGGCGACCTGCTCCGGCGTCTCCGCGACCAGGGTGATCGGCGCGCCCCAGTCGATCAGCCAGCCGAGCCAGGTGGACATCGGACCGTCCAGGCCGAGGCTGACCGTGCCGGCCAGGTGCGAGGCCGCGTACGCCATGCGGTGGCGCAGGTCGACCACCCACTCGCCGGCGGCGATCCGGTCGCGGAGCTGGGCCGCGTCGGCCCGGGCGACGGGGGTGAGGTCGACCGGGGCCGGCCCGGCGTTGTTCGCCACGCCCATGTGGGCGTAGTACGCCGGGTAGGCGTCGAGACCGGCCAGGGTCTGGGTGACGAACTCGTCGGCGGCCAGCCGCAGCACCCCGTTCGCCTGCCTCTCCCGGCCGATGGTGGAGTCCGGGGCGTCGGCCTGGCTGGCCGAGCAGAAGCTGCCGAAGCCGTGCGTCGGCCACACCTGGGCTCCGTCGGGAAGCAGGTTGGCCAGGCGCTGCGCCGAGGCATGCTGGTGGTGGGCAAGCTCGTGGGCGTGCTCCTCGCCGAGCAGGTCGGTGCGTCCGGTCGTGCCGAACAGCAGCGAGCCGCCGGTGAAGACCCCAGCCGGCTGCCAGCCGCCGTCGATGGCCTCGTCGAGCACGTACGACAGGTGGTGGAAGGTGTGGCCCGGGGTGGCGACCACCCGGAGCCGCAGGGCGTCGGAGACCGGGACCACGTCGCCGTCGGTGACCGGCATCCGGTTGAAGCCGACCTCGTCGGCCGCCGCCACGAGGTAGTGGGCGCCGGTGATCCGGGCCAGTTCCAGGCCGCCGGAGACGTAGTCGTTGTGGATGTGGGTCTCCACCACGTGGGTGATCCGCACCGACTTGGCTCCCGCGAGGTACAGGATCCGGTCGATGTCGCGTTGCGGGTCGACCACGATCGCCACCTGGCCGTGGGAGGCCAGGTAGCTGCGGTCGCCGAGCGAGGACGTCGCGATGACGGACACCTCGATTGCCATGTGCCGTTCTCCTTCCATTCCCTACATACCCCCGGGGGTATATGGGAGACAGACTTCGGCCCGGGGTCACGGGCGCGGATTACCCACCCACGCCGCGCTTACGCGGCATGGGTGGCGAACTCCTCGGTCAGGCCAGGGCGAGGAAGAGCTTCTCCAGCTCCTCCTCGGTCATCTCCGGCTCCTCGCCCCGGTCTCGGGCGGTGCCGCAGTGGCGCATCCCCGATGCGATGATTTTGAAGCCGGCCCGGTCGATGGCCTTGGACACGGCGGCGAGCTGGGTCAGCGTCGCCCGGCAGTCCTCACCGTTCTCCATCATCTCGATGACGGCGTTGAGTTGGCCCCGGGCCCGCTTGAGCCGGGTCAGCGCCTCGCTGGTCATGGCGGGTTGCAGCTTCACGGCGTTACCTCCTGCGTTCAACATACCCCAGGGGGTACGGGCTTCGCCACTGGGTACCCCCCCGGGTATCCTCAACCTCGAGGGTCGCCGGCGAATTCCCGGCGTTTGGGGTAATGCCCGCGGCGACCACCCATTCCACCTCCGGGAGGTTCCATGGCTCCGATTTCGACTACGAGCAGAAGCCGAAGCCCAGCTTCCCGGTCCTCGACACGATGAAGCCGCGCTACGACATGTGGTTGCTCGAGCGCTACGGGCTGCCGGCGATGTACTGGCACGGGATGCTGCGCGGCCCGGCCTGAGCGCCGGGTCACCGAATCACCGGCGGCCGGCCCCGTCGGCAGGCCATCATCTCAACTGAGGGAGATCCGAACATGAGCTACGCCATGACCGTCCGCCTGTCCGCCGGGTTCGCCCCGACCCTCGAGCGCGTCCGGGCCGCCCTGAAGGACCAGGGCTTCGGGGTGCTGACCGAGATCGACATGCGGGCCACGCTCCGCGAGAAGCTCGGTGTCGAGCTCGCGGACTACGTCATCCTGGGGGCCTGCAACCCGCCCCTGGCGCACCGTGCGGTGCAGGCAGACCCGGCCATCGGCCTGCTCCTGCCGTGCAACGTCGTGGTCCGCGCCGAGGGGCCGGACTGCACGGTGGTGCAGGCCATGGATCCGCAGGTGATGGTGCAGCTCAGCGACGCGTCGGAGTTGCGGGCGGTCGCCGACGAGGCCGGCGCCCGGTTGCGGGCCGCGCTGGACGCCGTGTCGACCGACGCGTGACGGGGGTGCGGGCTGACGCTCGCACCCCCGCGCCGCCGGGTCAGCGGCCGGCCGCGCTGCTGGCCACCTTGGTCCGTACCTCGTCCACGTCGAGGTCGCGGACGGCCTGGATCACCCGCTCCAGCGCGGCGGCCGGCAGCGCGCCGGGCTGCGCGAAGACCAGGATGCCGTCCCGGAAGGCCATCAGGGTCGGGATGGAACGGATCTGGGCCGCCGCGGCCAGGCTCTGCTCCGCCTCGGTGTCGACCTTGCCGAACACGATGTCCGGGTGCTTCTCGCTGGCCTTCTCGAAGACCGGCGCGAAGCTGCGGCAGGGGCCGCACCAACTGGCCCAGAAGTCGACCAGGACGATCCCGTCCCGGCTCACGGTCTCCGCGAAGTTCGTTGCGGTCAGCGCCACGCTCGCCATGCCCCACCTCCGTGTCTCGATGGTTTCCCAGCGGCCACAACATACCCGCAGGGGTATTTCTTCCCAGTGCTTCGGCTCACACCGGATAGCGGGATGTCGATTCGATCGGGGCAGGTTATTGTCGACGTGGATACCCCCTGGGGTATAAGAAATCCGAGGAGGAAGCATGCGAGAGGTCGACCTGGCGGATTTCGCCGCCGCCCACGCCGACGGTGCCACGGTGGTGGACGTGCGGGAGCCGTTCGAGTACGTCGAGGGCCACGTGCCCGGCGCCCGGTCGGTGCCGCTGGCCCAGCTGCCCACGGTGGTTGGGGAGCTGCCCCGCAGCCGCCCGGTCTACGTCATCTGCGCCAGCGGCAACCGGAGCCTGGCCGCCGTGCAGTTCCTGGCCCGTGCCGGCATCGACGCCCGCTCGGTCAGTGGCGGCACCGGCGGGTGGATCCGCAGCGGCCGCCCCGCCGTGACCGGGGTGGACGCATGACGGTCGGCGGAAGGCTGAAGAGGCTCTTCGGCGCGCGCTACGCCACCGTCGGCCCCGAGCAGGCGGCCGCCCTGATGGCCGCCGGCGGGGTGCTGCTGGACGTGCGGGAGCCGGTCGAGTGGCGGGCCGGCCACGCGCCGCGGGCGCGGCACATCCCGCTCGGGCGGCTGGCGGACCGGATCGGTGAGTTGCCGCCGGACCGGCCTGTGGTCACCGTGTGTCGCTCCGGCGCGCGGTCGCGGCAGGCTGCCGCGCTGCTCGCCCGCGAACGCGGCCAGGTGCACAACCTGGCCGGCGGCATGCGGGCCTGGGTCGAGGCCGGGTTCGCCCTGCAGGCGAAGGGTGGCCGGCCCGGCCGGTTGAGCTGAGCTGGGCCGGTGGTCCCGGAAGGGCGGGACCTTCGGCTCGGAATATACCCCCCCGGGTATGCGCTATCGTGAGTGCATCGCCAGTCATCACTGCGAAGGAGTTCGGCACGATGTTGTTCA
>NZ_JBIAIL010000053.1:0-36811 GCF_042871425.1 Micromonospora sp. NPDC005806
GTTATGTCCACAACGTACAGACGATCACGCGGTGGCCGCCTCGCGTCCACCCCTCACCGCCAGCGACATCTCAAACGGCGGCTGCCGTACTAGGAGAGCCGGGCGGCGTGCGCAAGAGGTCGGCCGTGACAACTTCCCGGGCGGCGTGTCCGGAGCAGTCCCGTCACTACACTGCGGGCATGTCCCCGGCCGATCGCCTGACCGATGCGCAGGAGGAGTCGAGCGAGCTCTTCGAGCTGCGTGCGGCCCCCGGTCACCTCGTCCGCCGGCTGCAGCAGGTGCACCGGGAGATCTGGGCGCGCGAGGTGCCCGGCGACGTCACGTCCGCCCAGTTCGCGGTGCTGAACATCCTCGACCAGAAGCCCGGGATCGACCAGCGGATGCTGGGGGAGCTGGCCGGCATGGACCGCTCGACGACCGCGGAGATCGTCCGCCGCCTCGCCGCGCGGGACCTCCTGGTCCGGTTCCGCGACGCAGGGGACGCCCGGCGCAACCTGCTCCGGGTGACCGATGCCGGCCGCGCGCTGCTGCAGCAGGCGCTCCCCGCGGCCGAGCGCGTCAGCGAGCAGCTCGTGCTCGGGCTGAGCGAACGGGAGCGCGTCGAGTTCGTCCGGCTGCTGAACCTGGTCGTCGACCACCACCAGGTTGACTACGACTGACCGTGTCGGTCAGCGCCCGGCCACGGCGGTGCGGACGGTGAACCGCTCCAGCGCCGCCTCGTCCCACACCATGCCGTGGCCCGGCCGCTGCGGCGGCGCCACCCGCCCGTCCACCGGGGTGAGGACCTCGCCCAGGAGATCGTCGAGCAGCGGGAAGTGCTCGAGCCACGTGCCGCTGCGCGCCGCGGCCGTCAGGTGGACGTGCAGCTCGGGCAGGAAGTGCGGCGTGACGGCGAGCCCGTGCGCCTCGGCGAGCGCGTCGATGCGCCGGAACTCCGACACGCCGCCGGTGAGCGGAGCGTCGGGCATGAGGATCGCGGCGCCGCCGGAGACGAAAGGCGTGAAGCCGCCCAGCCCGAGCAGGTGCTCGCCGACGGCCAGGGGTGGCGCCGCTGTGGCGGCGAGCGTGTGATGCGCCCGGACGTGGGCGGACGGGAGCGGCTCCTCGAACCAGGCGACGCCCAGCTCGGTGAGCGCGGGTCCCATCCACAGCGCGGTCGCCAGATCGAGCCGCTCGTTGGCGTCCACCATGATCGCTACCTCGTCACCGACGGCCGCACGCACGGTAGCGACCCGGGCAACGTCGACGGCCGGGGGATGGACCCCGACCCGCAGCTTGACCGCCCGGTACCCCTCCGTGACGTAGGACAGGGCGCCCTCGACCAGCTCGGCCGTCGACATCCCGTGGGTGGCCCGGCCGCTGCCGTACACCGGCACGTCTTCGCGGTGGGCGCCGAGCAGCCGGAAGAGGGGAACCCCCGCGCGCACGGCGCGAAGGTCCCACACGGCGATGTCCACGGCGGAGGTCGCGAGGAGGGCGACTCCCGCGCCGAGGCGGCTCGTCCGGTCGCGCAGCGCGTACCAGGTGCGGTCCCAGTCCTGCAGCGGCATCCCGAGCACGGCGGGCAGGTGCACCGCCTCCAGCAACGCCGCGACGGCCTCGGCTCCCGGGCCGAGCGAGTAGGTGAACCCGACGCCCGCGGCGCCGTCATCGGCCGTCACCTCAATCCGGACGAGCTGCAGCTGCGTCGCTCCGGACCCGCCGCGGGCCGCCCCGAGGGGCATGTCGACCAGCTTCACCTCGACGCGGTCCACCACGCCGTCGTGGCCCGCCTGCCGTGCCGTCATTCGATTCGCCTCCGATCCGCCGCAAATCATCAGTGTACTGAGTACCTACCCTGCGCCCGCTCGCCGGGTTGGTCCCGGACTGCGGCGTCAGGCGGCCCGCGGGTCGCGTTCGCGCGGGCCGGTCGGGCCCTCCGCGGTCAGTTTTCCTCGGCGCCGATGTCCGGGGGCCGACCAGCGTCACCGCCATCCGGAACTGTGGGTCAAGGCGTTCCTGGTCCGCTCGCACGCGCGACCATCGGCTTGACGACACGACGCTTGGCCTCGCGGTCCGTAGCGGCGCAAGTTCTCCACACCCGACGCGTACGCGAGTGGCGCACCCATGGTGATCGAGCGGACGAACATGGGTGGTGGCTCACTCCATGGGCGGCCTGCTGGCGCGGTAACTACACACAATCCTTGGCGCGACCGGGAACCTATCCAAAACCCTTACGCTGAGTACGCCGTTCCATGGATCGGGTGAAGGCAGCTGTTCTGCTGAACACCCGGCCGCGGGGCGCCGATTCCAGCACGATGCCCGCTGGCAGCCTTCCAGCGGCAGGACGCGGATGAAGGGCTGCGCCGCTGGTCGCAACTGGTGGCATACGGTGGCGGTCCTGGTCGTGGCACGGCTCTGTGCGATCCTGGCCGGAGGGCCTGCGTCCGAACGTGCGCGGTGGTCGTCGACCACTGCGGTCGTACATGGCGGCGCAGTGGGATCGTGGCTAGCCGTGGCCGCGGTCGCGGGCTTCCCCCGGGCATGGCGTTCGCTGCGCCCCTGCTGGTGTCCTGCCTGGAGTTCGTGCTCTGGCCGGTGGCCATTTCGGGGGTCATCCTGCGGCGTTGGCTGCTACTCGTCGTCGCGGCCGTGACGGGGGCAGTGTGCTGCGTCGCGATCTCGATGGACTGGCTGGCTGCCATGGTCGCGCTGACCGTGGTCGCCGCGCTCGTCGGCGAGGCTCACCCGCCGGCGTTCGCGACCGCGCTGCTGCCATTCGTTGCCGGCGCGGCCGAGCCACTCGCGATCGTCGTCCCGGTCGCGGCGGGTGCTGCCGGCCTGTTCCTCACGGCCTGGCTGATTTCGCGCCGTCGACCTGGTTCTTCGCCGTGGCCCGGACGATGCGGACAAACGGCTCGACGACCGGTGATTCCTCCTCCCGCCGCCAGGCGAGTCCGGTTCCGACCACTGTGCTCGACGACGGCGGCAGTGACCGGTAGACGACCCCCGGGCGTCGCAGAGCTCGCATGGAGTCCGGCACGAGGGCGACACCCATGCCGGCAGCCACCAAGCCGATGATGGCGTGGACCTGCTGTGCCTCCTGGACGACGCGCGGGCTGAACCCCGCACCGTGGCAGAGCGCGACGATCCGGTCGAAGACCAGCGCCTCGCGGGAGCGGGGGACCACCACGAAACCCTCACCACGGAGCTCGGTGACCTCCAGCGGAGCGCCCTTCGGCCGATTGTCAAGCGGATGTCCCGCGGGAAGCACGACGCAGATCGGCTCGGAGAGCACTTGTTCGAGCTCGAGGCCTTCCGCTGCCGAAGGCAGGCGAAGGAACCCGACGTCGAGCTGGCGCGCGGCCAGCATCTCGAGCTGCTCGGCTGTGGTGTGTTCGTGAAGGCTCAGGTCCACGTCGGGATACTGGCTGCGGAACGCGCGCACCACCCCCGGTAGGACGCTGTACGCGGCCGGGCCCACGAACCCCACGGCGAGCCGCCCTGTGCTGCCCGCCGCGGCCCTGCGCACCGCGGCGGTCGCCTCGTCGCGGTGCTCGAGCATCGCCCGGGCCTCAACCAGGAGGACCCGGCCCGCCGTGGTCAGCTCGACGTGCCGCTTGGTGCGCTGCAGCAGCCGGACCCCGAGCTCCTCTTCGAGGCGAGCGATCTGCTGGCTGAGGGCGGGCTGCACGATGTGCAGTCGTTCCGCGGCCCGGCGGAAGTGCAGCTCCTCCGCTACCGCCACGAAGTACTGCAGATGTCGGAACTCCACCACTCCACCTCTGATCACGCCACGCTATCAGACGGATGAAAACCGATATTGGACGCTCTCACCATTTCCGTCCAGGCTGGGGCACCACATCACAACGAAGGAGATGCGATGACTATGACGGCAGAGAGCGACGGGCATCAGGTCGGCACGCCCCCGCCGGACGCCGCGACGTACGACCAACTCCTCGCGCTCGCCAGGCACCGCCGCTCGGTGCGGGCCATCGATCCGCACCGTGAGGTGCCTGACGAGACCATCGACAAGATCCTGGAGGTCGCCCGCTGGGCGCCCTCGGCGGGCAACGCCCAGCCGTGGGAATTCCTCGTGGTGCGCGACGCCGAGACGCGGAAGCGAATCGCCGAGCTCTACGCCCGGCAGATGGCCGACAAGCGCGAGATGCAGGAGGCCGTGTGGGGTCATCGCGACCACATTGGCTACACCGGTTTTCGGCACTCGCCGGTCTTCGTCCTCGTGCTGGGCGACCCGCGAGTGATCGATGCATATCCCGTGCGGACAGCGCTGGAGAAGGGCGAGTCTCATTTCGTGACGAGCCTGGCTCAGGCGACCGTCTTCGCCCATCTCGCGGTTGCCTCGCTCGGCCTCGGCTCGCAGTGGGTCAGCGACGTGAGCTCGCCCTACATGAGCACGATGATCAAGTCTTGGCTCGGCATCCCGCGGCACATGCGGATCTACGACATGTTCGGGGTCGGATACCCGGCCGTGATGCCGGCCCCGACCTCGCGGCGCGGGCTCGACGAGATCGTCCACCACGAGCGTTACGACCAGGACAGGAGCCGCGATCAGGAGGCTGTGGAGCGGTTCCTCTGGGACGACACACTGCTCGGTGGGTTCCGGTCGAACAACGGCCTGAAGGGCCGGGGCCCGACCGAGGGTCCCGCCTGATGACCCGCGTTGCCGTCATCGGCGCCGGACCATCGGGAGTGTTCGCCACCGCCGAGCTGCTGACCCGGCCGGGCGTCGAGGTCGATGTCGTCGATCGTCTCCCGACCCCGTTCGGCCTGGTCCGCTACGGCGTGGCGCCGGACCACCCGAAGATCAAGTCGGTGACCGCCGCGCTCACTCGAGTCCTCGCCGACCCCCGAGTCCGGTTCTACGGCAACGTCGAGTACGGAACCGACCTCACCCTCGACGACCTGAAACGAACGTCCGACGCCGTCGTCCTCGCCACCGGCGCCCCGCTGGCCCGCCGGCTGGGGATCCCAGGTGAGGACCTCCCCGGCAGCTGGACCGCCGCCGACCTGGTCCCCTGGTACAACGGCCACCCAGTGGACGGCGTGCCCTGGACCGGCGGCGCGACGGCCGTGGCCGTGGTCGGCGCCGGGAACGTCGCCCTCGATATCGCGCGCGTGCTGCTCAAGGGCGGGGTTGGGCTTGGCGGGACCGACATCCCCGAACCCGTAGCGGCGGCGCTGGACGCCCGCCCCGTCACCGACGTCCACCTGGTGATCCGCCGCGGCGTCGCCGACGTGAAGTTCAGCGCCGCCGAGCTGCTCGAACTCGACAAGCTCGACCTTGACATCCTCGTCGACCCCAACGACGTCGTGCTCGATGGCTCAGACCGCGCCCGCGCGAGCGAGGACCGGGTCATCGGACGGCGGGTCGACGTGTTCAACCGCTGGTCCCGGCGCGCTGCCACCGCAGCACCCCGCCGGCTACACGTCCACTTTCGGCGCCGTCCTATCAAGATCCTGGGCGAGGGGCGGGTGGCGGCGATCCGACTGCGCCACAACGCCTCCGAGGCGACCGAGGATCTGGCCGTCAGCGCCATCGTCGCCGCGGTGGGGTACCGCACTCGCTCGTTGCCGGGCGTGACGGCCGATCCCGCGGGTGCCACGTTGCACACCACAGGGCGGGTCGAGCCGGGCCTGTACGTGGCAGGCTGGTTCAAGCGGGGGCCGAGCGGCGTCATCGGTACGAACAAGCAGTGCGCCGTCGAGAGCATCCGGTCCCTGTGGGCCGACCTCGACGCCGGCCTGGTCCCGTCCGCGACCCACCCAGGCCGACTTTCCGCGTTGATCGCGGCCCGCCGGTGCGTCGCCGTCGACTGGGCCGGGTGGAAGCGCATCGATGCCGCCGAGATCGCCCTCGGAGCCAGCACCGGCCGTGCCCGCACCAAGATTACCGACCTCGCAAGCCTGGTGCGCATCGGCGCCGGTGTCGAGCAGACCTGTCACCTGGAGGAGATTCGATGACCTACGTGATCACCGCCGGCTGTATCGACGTGATGGACCGGTCGTGCCTGGAGCAGTGTCCGGTCGACTGCATTAAGCCCGGTACCCGCATGCTGTTCATCGATCCGGACGTCTGCATCGACTGCGGCGCTTGCGAGCCGGTCTGCCCACAGGAGGCCATCGCCATGGACGCGATGCTTCCGGAGGAGCTGCGGGGCTACGCCGAGATGAACGCCGCCTTCTTCGCCGCCGGCGCCACGGCGGACCCCCCCGAGGTCGCCGCTCGACCGCCCCTCGTGTGAGCCTCGCGCACTATTACCTCGCGTACGCATCGACGCCGGTCCCGACCGGCGCCGAGGTACTGATCATCAACGACCGTGGCGCGCGCCAGATCGACGTCGAGCCATGGCCCGCCGTTGCCGGGGGCGAGGGCCCCCGGTAGAACAGAAGGGTCGTCCAGTGTTCGGTTAACGCGTGCCCGCCGCCGACATCGGTATACAAGAGCGCAAACCGATAATCTGGACGTCACGGTCGAACGAAGCGGCGCCGCGGCGTTCACCCACCAGTCACAAACTCACAAGCGACCGCACTGGCATGTCAACACACAGCCTCCTCCCGTCCCCTTGACGGGGGCGGCGCCGTGCCACCTGGGCGCTCGCACCGCTGATCGACGCAAACAAGCACCCTGGAGTGCGAGCAGGAGGACTCCACCGCGTGTGGCCACGGCGCGGTTGCGTTCGAGCCGGTCGATGCCGCACTCCACGACGTGGCGCTGGCGATAAGTCACCCTGTCGAGGGCCGGGGCGCCGCACCCGGCGAGATGGGGAGTACTGGTCGCAGCTGCGCGACCGCGGGTGAAGTGCCGATGCCGGTGGTCGAGGTGCCGGTACCGCAGGCGCTGGCGGATCTGGCTGGCGCCTTGCGGACCACCGGCATGTACGGGCCGCGCCCCGACGATGAGGACTTTGTCGAGGTGCGGGCGTTGGCCTGGTCCAGGTGCCGGGAGTTCCTGCCGGACTGGCCGGATGCGCCGGAGTTGCCGGGGCAGCGGCGGCAGGAGTTGATCGACGCGTTCATGGTGGGGGCATGCCGGCCCGTCGCGGCGGGTGCGGGCGTGCCGGCCGGGTGTGATGTGGATCGGGAGGTGGCGCGGTCGCTGGCGGACATCTTCGTCGATTACGGCACGCGTACGTCCGGCCCGGTCTGCTGGCGTGGAGTCCCCGGTGGGTTGCAGTGTTTCTGGGCGACTGGCTGCCTCGCAAAACCTTCCTCGACGACGCGCAGCAGAAGGTTCTGCCCGCTGCACCGGCGAGAGGTCGACGCCGAGTGGGTCGAGCCGGTGGTCGCGACGGCCGACATCTACCTGTGCGACTTTCTGGCCGCGGTGGACGACGAGTCCGCTTGGGGACCGGCCAAGCAGCTCGCCGCAGAACTGACTGCCCGCGGTGTCGATGTCAGCGACATGGCGGCCGTCGACGTGGTCATCGGCGAGCTGAACGCGGCCCGACTGGCCCGGCGCGTGACGGAGTAACGATCCGGTTCCGCGCGATGATGTCCTAGGAAGCTTGCAGGGGTTGAGGCCTCTCACACCAGCGAGCAGCAACTACCCGCCAATACCGTTTTCGGCAGCCGGCAATGCCCGGGCGGTAGAGGGTTACGCCGGCACGTTTGGCGCGGTAGAGAGCGATGTCGGCGCGGTGCAGGACGTCCTCTGGGTCTTCACCGGCGCCGGCGGCCACGCCGGCGCTGGCCCGGATGGTGACGGTGCCGGTCGGGGTGACCGCGTGGCGTGACCGCCCTGGCGCAGCTCGTCGGTATGCAGCGGGTATGCTCGAAGTATGACTCGCCGTATCACGATCAGCCTGCCTGACGATGTGGCCGCGTACGTGGAGCGCACACAGAGCAACACCTCTGGTTTCATCGCCGGGATCCTCCGCCGCAAGATGCGCGCCGACGACCTACGCGCCAGGTGGGAGGAGCTGGGCTACGTGGTGACCGACGAGGACGTGGAGCGGACGAGGCAACGCCTCGCCGAGCTCCCGCCGATCAGCGACGAGCAGCATGCCCGCAACCTCGAGTGGCTTCGCCAGTTCGACGACGACGGGACCGCCGCCGCGTGAATGGCCTGGTCCTGGACACCTCCGCGCTTCTCGCCTACGCCTCGGGGACCAGCATCGAACCGGGTGCCATCCTGACCCTCGCCGAGGAGGACCCGGAGCAGCAGGTGTGGATCCCCGCCCTCTGTCTCGGGCAGGCGCAGCTCCAGCTGGCGGGCACCGCCGCCGCCACCATGCTCGACCTTCTGCTCAGCGAGGACCGGGACATCCACGTGGCCGTCTACGACGCCGCCACGAGCCGGCGCGTCGCCCGGATCGCCGCCCGTGCGAACGTGCCGCTCGACGTCGCCCACGCCGTCGCCACCGCCGTCCTATACCGCTGCTACCTGGTCACCCGGGACGCGAAGGCCGTGGCACCCGCGCGGCCCTCGGGCCTGGAGGTCCTCGACATCAGCGAGACCTGGGACTGACACCCTTCCCGGTGCGGGTGTCGCCGGGAGACGCGGGCGCTGGGCAGGGCCGTGGGATCTGTCGGTGATCGCGCTGAAGGCACTGCAGGCGCAGGTCAAAACCCCTGGTAGAGGATCTCCGCGGGCAGGTCGTGGAGGCGCCGGACCTGAGGACGGAGCTGCGCCAGGAGTACGACCGGGCGAATGCCCCCGAGCGGGTCGGCGCGAGTTTCGAGACGTGGCTAGTGTTCTGCGCCGGAAATCCGCCTCATAAGTAGGTGTAGGGTGGTGGGATGCCGAGGACCGGGCGTCCCACCCCGCCGCTGGTGTTGTCCGACGAGGAACGCGCGACGCTGGTGCGCTGGTCACGGCGGGCGAAGTCCGCGCAGGTCCTCGCGATGCGCGCGAAGATCATTCTGGCGTGCGCGGACGGCGCGTCGAACACAGATGTGGCAACGGCTTTGGGTGTGCACTTGTCCACCGTGGGCAAATGGCGGCGGCGGTTTCTGCGCGAACGCCTCGATGGGCTGATCGACGAGCAGCGGCCGGGCCGGCCCCCGTCGATCAGCCTGGACCAGGTCGAACAGGTTGTGGTCGCCACCCTGGAGCAGACACCGCGCAACGCCACCCACTGGTCCCGCAAGTCGATGGCCGAGCGGTCAGGGCTGTCAAAGTCAACAATCGGCCGGATCTGGCGGGACTTCGGGCTCAAACCGCACCGAGCGGACACGTTCAAGCTGTCCACCGACCCGCAGTTCATCGAGAAGGTCGTCGACGTCGTCGGCCTCTACCACAACCCGCCCGAACGGGCCGTCGTGCTGTGCGTGGACGAGAAATCCCAGATCCAGGCCCTGGACCGCTCACAGCCCGTGCTGCCGATGATGCCCGGCATGCCCGAGCGGCGCACCCACGACTACGCCCGCAACGGCATCACCAGCCTGTTCGCCGCGTTCAACATCGCCGACGGCACCGTGATCAGCCAACTGCACCGCCAGCACCGCGCCACCGAGTTCAAGAAGTTCCTGGCCACCATCGATAAGACCGTGCCAGCCGAGCTGGACGTGCACCTGATCTGCGACAACTACGGGACCCACAAGACTCCGGCCATCCGCGCCTGGCTCGCCCGGCACCCGCGGTTTCACATGCACTTCACCCCGACCGGATCCTCGTGGATCAACCAGGTGGAACGCTGGTTCGGCTACCTCACCGAACAGAAGATCCGCCGCGGCGCCCACAAGAGCGTCCAGAGTCTCGAGGCCGACATCCGGGCGTGGATCGCCGACTGGAACAGCAACCCACACCCGTTCGTCTGGACCAAGACCGCCGAAGAGATCCTCGACTCACTCGCCAGATTTTGTAGGCGAATTTCCGGCGCAGAACACTAGTGCCGTGACCACGAACGTTCAGGGTGTTGGGGTCAGGCTGCGCGGGTGGCGGGTTGGCCCCAGCGTCGTTGTCGTTCGCTGCGGATGCGGGCGCGTTCGCGGCGTTGGGCGGCCAGAACGTCGGGATGGCGGGCGTTGGCGTTGCGCCAGCGCAGGTAGGCCTGCAGTTTCCGGGTCAGCACGGGGTGGTTGGGATGGTTCGAGCCAGCGATCACGAACGTGCGTAGCGGCCCGAACTGGGCCTCGATCGGGTTGGCCCAGGAGGCGTAGGTCGGAGTGAAGCAGAGTTCGACCTTGTTCCGGGCCGCCCACGCCCGGATCTTTGGGCCTTTGTGCGCGGACAGGTTGTCCAGGATGACGTAGATCGGTGCCCCGTCCGGGCGGGCGTTGCGGATCGACGTGAGCGCGGCAAGGGTGTTCGCGGCGCTCTTGCGCCGCCGGACGATGCCCCAGAGTTGGTCGTCACCGACGGAGTAGCAGCCGTGGAACTGCCGGACCCCGTGCAGCTTGTGATAGTTCGCGGGTAGTCGATGGGGATGTCCGGCTGGCGCCCACCCGGCGCCGGCCTGCGGCCGGATCGCGAGGGGCCCGAACTCGTCGAACGCGAACACCCGCTGCGGGAACTGGCTGCTCACGTACTCAATCCGGGCGAGTTTGGTGTCCCGGTCCGGGTCGGTGGACTCCTTCCACGTCTTCGTCCGCTGGAAGGTGATCTTGTGGTGGTGCAGGATCTGCCGCAGCCGTTCCCGCCCGATGCGGATCGGGCGGGCGGCATGCGAGCAGAGGTAGTCGGCGAGCTTGCGCACGCTCCAGCGGGTGAACGGCCGCCCCAGTTTCTCGGGGCGGGTGTTGGCCGTCTCGACGATGAACGCTTGATCGTCAGGACTGATCTGGCGGGGACGGCCACCCGCCCACTGAGGGTCCAGGCTGGCCATCCCCATCTCGTTGAACCGGTGGATGACCTGCCGGATCGTGTCGTCGTCGGCCTGCACGAGACGGGCGATGGCCGGCACTGTGTTCCCGCCGGCAGAGGCGAGCACGACCATGGGGGCTTGACCTCTGATCCTGGACATGGGGTTTATGCGGCCGGGGCCAGCGTAGCTGGCGCTGGCCGGGTGTTCTTTTCGTAGGTGATCGGTGGCTGCTGTCCGAGCCGGGAGTGGCGGCGGATGGTGTTGTAGCGGTGCAGCCAGCGGAACGTGGTCAGCCGGGCTTCGCGTTCGTCGGTGAAGGCGCGGCGGCCCTGGAGGGTCTCGCGTTTGAAGGTGGCGTTGAACGACTCCGCGGCGGCGTTGTCGGCGGAGCTGCCGACCGCGCTCATCGACTGCCGGACCCCCGCCGTGGTGCAGGCCTCGGCGAAGGCCCGGGAGGTGTATTGGGCTCCGTGATCGGTGTGCATGATCGCCCCGTCGAGGCTGCCTCGGGTGCGCTGGGCGGCATGGAGGGCGTCGATGACCAGGTCGGTGCGCATGTGGTCGGCGATCGCCCAGCCGGCCAGGCGCCGGGAGTGCAGGTCGATGACGGTGGCCAGGTAGAGGAAGCCGCGCTCCCCGACCGGCAGGTAGGTGATGTCGCCGACGTAACGCTGATTCGGCGCCGGGGCGGTGAAGTCCCGGCCGATCAGGTCCGGGGCCTTCGCTGCGGCCGGGTCCGGCACCGTCGTACGTGTTCGTCGGCGTAGTCGTAGACCCTGCACGCCGAAGCGGCGCATCACCCGCGCGACCCGCTTACGGTTGACCAGCTGCCCGGCATCGCGCAGCTCAGCGGTGATCCGTGGTGCTCCGTAGGTGCCGTCGTGCGCGGCGTGCACCGCCCGGATCCGGGCGGCGAGAGCGACGTCCGCGGCCCGTCGGGTGGCCCGGGCCGTGGCGGCCGAGCGCCAGTAGTAGTAGCTCGAGCGGGACACCCCAAGGATCTGACACAACCGCTTCACGCCATAGCGCTGCTGGTGGTCGGCGACGAACTGGAAGCGGTTGATGGGACTACCTTCCTCGTCGGGCACTTCCGGGGAACGCTCCAGCGGTTTGTCCCTCGAGGACTTTGGTGAGACGGCGTCCCCGGGAGTGACCGGCGGAGGCCTGACGCCCACGAGGGTGTTGTCCCGAGAGGACTGGTCCATCAGCACGGCGCGGCGCCTCCACCGACCTGACCATTCGGGGAAGACCAATGTGAGGTGCGTGTGCTGGGTGTCGGGCTGGACTGGGCGGAGTCTTTCCACGACGTCGCATTTGGGATACCGGGAAAGGGGGTGGTCAAGCAGTTCCGGATTCCGCACGGCCCGGAGGGGATTAACCGGCTGATCGAGCGGTGCCTGGAACTGGAGCCGGACCCCGCCGAGGTTCGCGTAGTGCTCGAGACCCGGCACGGGTTGCTCGTCGAAACGCTGGTAGAAGCCGGTTTCACCGTCGTTCCGATCAACCCGGACCTGGTGGCCCGCCGCCGCGGGCCAGCCCGGAAGAAGGACGACGCCGAGGACGCGCGGATCTGCTGTCTACTCGCCCTGGACACCTATATCGAGCTGCGGGCGTTGATCCCGCACGGGCAGATCGGTGCCGAACTGCGCGCCATCGCCCGCGATGATGTGCGCGCCGCGCGCGATGAGCGGCGCCTGGGTAACCGGCTGCGCGCTGACCTGCTGGCTGTCTTCCCCGCCGCCATCGAGATCGCCGACGGCGATCTGAGCGCCGCGGTGTTCCTCAAACTCGTGGAACGCTGGCCTGCCGCGGAGGCGCTGGCTGCGGTCAGCCGCGACGAGCTCGAGGCGTTCGCCCGTTCCTGCCGGCACGGCTGGCCAGACCGGTTCGCCGACCGCGTCATCCAGACGCTGTCGCAGCCCCAGCTAACCGCTCAGCCCGGCCTGGTCCAGGCCAAGACCGGCAGCATCCGACTGGCTGCCGCCCAGCTCCTGCTACTACGCGCACAGCGACGCCTATGGGAACGGCGGATGGGTGAACTCCTTCTCGGCGGTCATCGCCCCGCACGGGCCAAGACCGTCAAGAACCCTGACCCAGCAGCGACGTTCCCCGCCGGGAACATCTACCTGAGCATGCCCGGCCTGGGTGACCGGCTTGCCGCGCGGGTCGCCGGTGAGATCGGTGAGCACTGGCACCAATTCGCGACACCGAACGCGTTGCAGTGCTACGCCGGCCAAGCCCCGGTCACCAGACGCTCCGGCCGCAGCGAATACACCATCGCCCGACGCCTGGCCTTCAACCGCTACCTCGGCGAAGCCGTCCTGCAATGGGCGTTCTGCAGCATCACCCGCTCCGCTCGGGCCCGCGATTTCTACAACGCCAAAATCGCCGCCGGCGACCGGCACTCCGGCGCTCTCCGCAAACTCGGCAACCGCTGGCTCGAACTGCTCTGGCACTGTCTACGCCTCGGCGTCACCTACAACGAAGACACCCACACCGCCAACCGCAACCGCGCCCTCCCGCCCACCCGACCAGCCGAAGGTTGACAGAGGGTGTCTCACCAGCGCGTCTCCCCGGCGAAATACCGGGCCGCCTTCCGCAGAATGTCCCGCTCCTCCTCCAACTCCCGAATCCGCCGCCGCAACGCGGCGTTCTCCGCCTCCACCGAACCGGACGCCTGCAAGCCCGCCACGGAGGCCGCCGACCCGGCGGTTACGCCCCTGCGTCGATCATCGGCGCGGACCCAACTCCGCAACGTCTCCCGGTTGACCCCGAGATCGTCAGCGATCTGCGCGATCGTCGCCCCAGGCCGAGACCGGTACAACGCGACCGCGTCAGCCTTGAACTCCGCGGGGTAGTGCTTGTTCACCATCTGTCAGGGACTCCTGATCTCCCCGGACCATCACGATCCAAGGTTCAAGTGTCCAGGACCAGGGGGCAACTCCCTCCGACCGGCGGCTTGCTGCCCTGGACCGGCTGGCAGGCGGCAGTAAGAAGGGCGTCTACCGGCTTCGGTTGAACGACCAGACCACCGTGGTGCTGTACGTGTGGGCGGCGGACGAGAACTACTGGCCACCGTCACCGACCGTCCAGGACGACCCGTTCACGGACGCGTCGGGCGCAGATCTGTTCGCCGCCAACCACGCGGCGCTCACCGCAGCAGGAGTACGGGTCCCGGATCTGATGATGCTCGACCGGGACGGCCGTTACCTCGACGCCGACATCGCTCTGGTCGAAGACGCCGGGGCGCTACGGCTGGAGGCGTTACTGGAACACGACTCGGCCACGGCCGCCATGCCGCTGTCCTCGCTCGGTGCGGCCTTGCGCCGCATGCACACCACCTTCGGCCCGCACTTCGGCAAGCTCGCGGCCATTGCCCACGGTGAGGCGTCTCAGACTCGACGGGCGGAGGACGTCATAGTCGACCGCGCGCTCGGCCATGTCGACGCGGCAGCTGTCCGCGACGTCCGGTTGGCCGATGCGCATCACCGGATCACCGCCCACGTGCGCCACCTCAGGAGCACGGTCACCCCACGCGAGGAATACGGGCTGGTACACGGTGAACTCGGCCCGGATCACGTCCTCGTCACACCGGCCGACGAGGCCGTCATGATCGACTTTGAGGGCCTGACGTACTTCGAAGTCGAATGGGACCACGCCTGGCTGCAGATGCGCTTCGGCGACACCTACTCGGCGCTGCGTCCGGTCGATCTCGATCCCGACCGGCTGGAGCTCTACCGATACGCGCAGACGCTGTCCCTGATCGAAGGGCCACTGCGGATCGCGGACACCGACTTCCCGGACCGGAAGTGGATGCTGGACCTGGCCGAGTGGAACATCACCAAGGCGCTCGAGGCAATCTGACGCATCCTACCTCCACGACCTGCGCGGAGTCTCATCAAGGGGCACGTCCCTCGGACAAGCAACGACTGCCCGGGCGCCAGGCCGCCCCGCTTGAACGTGCCGCTCGTGTCGAGCTCAGGATGTGTGAGGGGTTCCCGGGTCAGAGCGGACGACGCCCGAGGCCCGGGACGTTTGCCTCCATCGCCAGCATGCCGCTCAGCGGGCGATGGATACGCGAGCCGAGCGCCGTCGATCTAGCCTCTGCCGTATGCGGAAACGTCTACGGATCACGCTCGGTGCGGCTGTGGCCGGCGTTCTGGCCGCACCGGCCACCGTCCTCTGCGTCCACATCACTCACCCCAGAAACGAGGACGGGTACCTGGCCTACCTCAAGCAGTACGGCGATCCGCACAGCGACGGCCCGGTGCCGGTTCTGCCGCTCGCCGCCGGTCTGTTCGCCGAGGGCGACGCGGCCTGCGACTGGATGCGCGAGCAGCCATACGCCCTCTGGCGAACTGATCCGCAGTACCACTTCCTGGCCGTCTACCAGCGCCACGAGCAGCATGTCGCAGACCGCTCACCGAGCTGGGGCACCGATCTCCCCGAGATGGGGCCCGTGATAGCGGGCGCCTGGGCATACCTCTGCCCAGCCGAGTGGGAGCTGCGGCAGCCCCGGCGGCGCCCCTTCGCCCCTGAGTCAGACTGACAGGGGCCGCGTGATCAGCAAGTTGCGGGGGAGGTGACGTGAACGTCGGTCGGTGGGGAGCGGTCGCCGGGTGCCGAGCCCGGGTTGCGGACGCCGGAGGCGCGGATGCTGCTAGCGGAGTTCCGGGGCGACGAGGAGCGGTGGCGGCGGCTCGCCGCGGAGCTGGAGCGGGAGAAGTACGGGCTCGATGTCATGCAGGCCGCGTTCCATCTCGCCGTGCTCCGGCGTTTCGGTGGCGGGGTGGAACTTCGCGACGTCACGAGGTTCGTCCGAGAGTTCAATGCCGCCGCTCCCGAGCAGGCGCGAGTGCCGCCGCGTGAGGCGGAGGCGGCGATTCGCGTCTCCCTCGGCGAGGAGCACCTTGCCGAGTCGATGGCCGGGGAGGTGCTGGGCAACATTCGGTATGCGCTGCTCTTCGCGCTGGCGGACGATCTGGGACTGGATGACGATGAACTCGTCGGGCTGCTGAGGTCGGCCGAGGATGTGATCCTCACCGGCAGGCAGATCGGATTGTTCGGGTCGCTGGCGGACGAGTGGCCGACGGTGCCGCGGACGGATGGAGACAGGATGCACTGGCGTTGGAGGCGGGGTGGCGGTGAAGGCAGGTAGGAAGCGTCGCCGCGCTGTCGCCGCGCGCGAAGCGTATCCCCGGCCGGTCACCCTGATGGGCCAGATCCTGCGCGGGCTGGCGCTGCGCCAACCGGAGGAGCGCGAGCGGGCTCGACTGAAGATGCATGAGCCCGGCGGTTCGGTCGACTCGATGCCGGTCATCGATGCCGCGTTCGAGCTCGCGGTGCAGCGCCGGTTCGCGCCGGGTACCGATCTCCGGGAGATTGCCTCGTTCGTCGCGGACGTCCGGGTGGGTTTCGGACCGACCATCGACGTACTCGCGATGGAGGCGTTGATCCGGCGGGCGCTCGGCGAGCAGACTCACATCGATGACCTGGGCGCCAAGACGGTGATCGAGTTGAAGTGCGCCACCCTCGTGGCGGTGCACGATGTCCTGTCGTGGAGCGAGGCGGACATCGACCAGCTTCTGGCCGAGGCGGAGGCGCTAGTCAGGGTGAAGGGCTTCAGCCCCGCGGTTGGCTCGTGACCAGTGCCCGTCGGGACCGTCGCGGCGGATTTTGACAGGCGGTGCAGCGGCTCTGTGGGCGACCAGTGTGACAAGCAGCAGGAGTAGGGCCCGGACAGGACGTGCCGCTTCGCGCGGGTAGGCTTCCGCGGCGTCTCGGGCCGCGACTACAAATGCCTCCGCCCATCTCCCCGGTGGGCGAAGACGAACCCGCCCTCGACGTTCGGGGCCGGGCGGTGCACCATCTCCGACTCGACGGTGAAGCCAGCGGCGTCCAGCCAGGCCGCGACCCGGCCCGGTGAGCGGCGGTGCACGTACACATTCATCGGGTGTCCGCCGTAGCCCTCCGTCTTCAGTCGGCTGCCATTACCGGCGTGGAACCCGAGCAGCATGACCCCGCCGGGCCGCAGCACCCGGTGGAACTCGGCAAGGACCGTTGGGACCTCGTCGTCGGGAACGTGGATCAGGGAGAACCAGGCGAGCAGGCCGGTCAAGCGATCGTCGGCCAGTTCGAGACGGGTCATGGAGCCGACCTCGAAGCGTAGGCCGGGATGGTCTCGACGGGCCACGTCGATCATCGCGGGTGACAGGTCGATGCCGAACGCGTCCAGGCCGATCCTGTCCAGGTGGGCTGTGATCCTGCCGGGGCCGCAGCCGACGTCGGCGACCGGCCCGTTTCCTTGGGCGCGGACCAGTTCGGCGAAGAGAGCGAGGATGCCCCGCTGGAACGGTTCGCGGGCGAGAGCGTCGCGGAGGAGGTCGGCGTAGCTGGTCGCCACGGTGTCGTAGGAGGTCCGGGTGTCGTCGAGCCAACCGGGAACGCGCATGCGGTGCACGATAGCGCCGACGCGGCCAATGGCATCAATCTGGCCGACATGATCGATTTGTGCTTGAACTCGTAGCCATGTCTCCGAGCTCATGATCACCTGCAAGGATTTGGCTCCCCTCTTCGGGGAGCAGGTTGGGAGCAACAGGGTGCACTGAACGGCCCTCAACCGCACCGAACGGCACCGGACGGCACGCAACTGCATCCACCCCTGCCTGCGGCTTCGCGTTTCCGCAGGTCAAAGTCGGTGCAGCGTCCTGCTTCACACGGAGTGCTCATCCGTTTTGGTCAGCGGTCGATGCCGTTCTATGTCGCCTGGCTGGCGAGTATGCGCAGGTCAGGGCGGTAAGGAGCTGCTGGATGGCCCGGCCTTGCATCTGGGAGCAGATTGGGTGCAGCTTGGCGAAGTGGTCACCGCGTCCGAAGTGCTCACCGAGGTCGGACAGAGCAGAGGGCTCTGACCTGCGGTGATGCGGGCGAGCGGGTCGGCGTGACCTCCCAGAGAAGACCGAAGTGGTCACGCTGCGGGACGCTGTAAGGCGGTGCGCTTGATGGACGACAGGGAACTCATCGGCCGGCCGATGCTGGGGCGACCGGATCGACGGCCATCGGTGCGCTTCACCGACCCGTCGCCGCCGACTGTTCCATCTATTGGACCACCGATCTCATGCACAACGGCCTGACCAGGGCCTTTTCCTCGGTGAGCTCTTCGGCGGGCCCGAAGAGGTCGGATCGTGGCTGGGGCGCGGGACTTGGTCGGTGTTGGTCGGGCGCGGGAGGCGGTAGTTGGTTGCGCGTGGTGCCGCGGTGCGTCATGATCTCGCTCGTGTTTGATGTGAAGGGCGGTTTCCGCCCCGTTCGATGAGCGCGCCAGCGCCGATGGATGGATCGGCTGATCTGGCTTGGTTGGATGACGCGCTCAGCACAGGTGACGTCGGTAGATATGGTCCGGCGCGGTCGAGGGCTTTCGAGGAAGTCGAGTCGGACCGCGGCGGTGAGGTGGTACGGCATCTGCTGGCCCGCGCTGTCGATCCTTCTCCCAACGTCCGGCTGACGGTCCTGACGTTTCTTGCCGATCTGTGTCCGCAAGCGGATCGGTGGCCCGCAGTTGCTGACGTCGCCGTGGTTGCCCTCGGTGACCCCGATGACCGTGTTCGGCGTGCGGCGGCCTGGTTGTTCGTGGTTGCGGCCAGCGCGGACGAGGCGATCGGGGTGCTGTTCGGATCGTCTGATCCGGTGGTGCGAACGGCGTTAGCGGAGGCGTTGTGCCTTCAGGTGCTTCAGCGGGACGACCATGGCGACCGGTGGGTCGACATGATCGAGCGGATGCGGCGCGACGAGCTTTCAGCAGTGCGTTTCCTCGGCGCCTGCGCGGCCCTGCTGACCGCCGACCCGTCCGAATGGCCGATGCTGGACGCGGCAGTGCGCGCCGATCTGGCACCAGCCGCGGAAGCGCTCGCCGGCATGGGCGGGCGGACCTCGTGGCGCGCTGGTGAGCGATGGGCGATCGTCCTTAGACGCAGGGACCGGGAGCAAGACGCTTACGCGTTGGTGGCGCCGTTGGTTTGGCCCGGCGAAAGTGAGTCGGTTCGTAGGGCGGGCCTGGAGATCGCCGCGGAGGCGATGCGGACGTGGCGGGCTGCTCCGGCCTGGCTGGCACCGGTGCTGTCGGACGTGTTCATGGAGCCGGCCTCGGCGGTGCGGACTGCCGCTGTCGGCGTGGTCTGCGCATCGTTGACGGCGACGCGGCTGGCGGCGGATCAGCTCACGCGGATGCTGGTCGAACCGGATCTGTTGGCTACGGTCGCGACGGCCCTGGGCTGCGTCGGGGATCATCGCGCGGTTCCGGAGTTGCTGCGTCTGCTGCTCGACGGGGATCCGCATCCTCGGCTTGCTGACGCGCTCGCCACGGTCGCGGCGGCGTCACCCGATCCGACGAGCCTCGTCGCGACAGCGCGGCAGGTGCTGGCCGAGCACCGGGGGCCCTGCCACGAGGGACAGCACTGGCACAGCTGTCCCGCGCTCGTGGCCGTGCGCTGCCTGGCGGCGCTCGGCCCCGCTGCGGTGGACGCGGTGCCCGACTTGGCCGCCCGACTGGCCGACGCGATAGAGCGCGGTTGCCTGGCCGAGGGGCGGCTGGCGGTCTTTGCGCTTGGAGCGATCGGTGCGGCGGCCACGTCGGCGGTGCCGCTTCTGCGGCGATTCACAGCCTCGGACGATGCCGCAGCGGACCGCGCCGTTCGCGCAATGCTCACGATCACCGGGGACCGCCGCGTCGCGGATGACTACCTTGATGCCCGCCCCGAGAAGCTGCGACGTTGTGGGATCGCCCCGGACCTGTTCGACTGGCTGACCCAGCACGGCGGCCTCACCGATCGGCAGGTTCGCCAACTGAATCACCTGTTCACCCAGACGGGATGGATGCAGGCCAGGGCGGCGACCGCCTACTGGCGCTATCACGGCCCGCCTTCCGCTCCGGCGCTCCTCAGCGCCCTTCCCCAGTACCTCGATGACGATGGGTACGCGTGACCCGTCATGAAGGCCCTCGCCGCGATGGGCCTACACGCGCAGCCGATGATCCCCGCACTAGACCGTCTAATCGGTTCCCGACACCGCGTTGCCGTGTATCTGGGCGACGTCGACGCCGAGATGCGCGCCGATGAGCAACTCCTGCAGCTCGCCCTGGCCACCCGCACCAAGATCACTGCCAGCCCCACCTGACCAGCCACCACGGCAGCCGTCGATGCGAACAGACCCGTACGAACGATCAGGAGGACATCCCCGTGCCCAAACCAGACATGAGTATGACCAGGAGAGCCTGCGCCGGCGGCTGGAGATCCTCAGGCTCCCCGTCACGCCGCTGCGCCACGCCGGCTACCTGATCCCCGACCGGACCGACCCGCAATGGAAGCGGACACCCGAGACGGTCGGTGTCGGCCCGGACAACCACGCCCTCGCCGTCCCGGCCAGCCGCGATCAACCCCACCGGCGTCTGATCACCGTGCATGACGGCAGCCGACAGCCGGTCCGGTGCGTGCAGCTCGACGGGTGCATCCAATCTTCGTTCGTGCAGCCCCTACCCGGCGACCGCATCCTGATCGTCCGCTCTCGCAACCGCGGCGGCACCAACGCGGAAGTATGGACCTCTGACGGTCGACGTGAACACCAGGGTGACCTGGGCGATGCGATCGAGCATGTGCTGACCACTCCCGCCGGCGCGATCTGGGCCGGCTACTTCGACGAGGCCATGGCCGGCAGCGGCCCCCAGACACACGGCCTCGCCCGCTTCACCGCAGACCTCGAACCGGACTGGCTCTACCCACAGCGACCAGCAATGCCGGAGATCTTCGACTGCTACGCACTCAACCTGGCCGACGAGACAGCATGGACCTGCGCCTACACCCGGTTCCACCTCGTCTCCGTCACGGGCGACACGCCAACCGACCACGGCCCGGCCCCCTACCGCAGCGCGCACGCCCTGCTGACCGACGGCGCCAGCGGCGCGTTCAATCGGGGGCTACGGACCCGAATACGACCTGGCGACTCCGTTCCAGATCGATGCCTCAGCGGTGATACCTGCCGGTGAACCAACCCGGCTCGTTCTGCCCGACGGCATGGAGATACGCGAGGCTCGCAGCTTTTGCCGCGGCGCGGAACTCCACGTCGTCATCGGCGCATCCTGGTACCGCACCGATCTTGGTTCTCTTCGCCAGTGGTAGTGGCTCCGTTGCGCGGTAGCCAGCAATCAAGGCCGGTGTCCGGCCGATTGGGGCCACTTCAGTTCTGGAGCACGACGACTGTTGGGCCCCCTGTCACAGCTTGAGCCGCCGAGGCGTTCCGGACGCCAAGTCCTCAGCGCGCCGGCGATGGAACTCCACCACGGTTAACGCTGTGGCGATCAGCGGTCCCAGCGGCAGCAGGACCAGCAGGTAATCGGCCCACGGCTTGTCGACGAGGAGGAAGCCGGCAATCATCGGAACGGGCCAAGACCAGGCCAGGAGGCCTGGTCCCCAGAGCCGCCACGGCGATGCCCCCGGTACCGCCTCCCACAGGTCAAGCCGGCCGAGGCAGGCACCGATCACACCCGACCAGGTAACAAGCAGGAGCAGTACCCAGAGCAGGTAACCAAGCCCGTTCCACGGCTGAAGTCTGCGTTTGTCACAAGCTGGAGGCAAGGCGTCGCTCGGCAGCTAATCTCATAGCTGGTGCGGGCCGCTGACGGCCAGTAGCCGTGACGCGGCGGTCATGGACGGGCATGAGAGGCAATCAGCCCTGCCGCCGGCCGCCAGGTCTTTCCGACACGACGACCAGTTGAGCGGCTCTTCCAAACTGCCGGTGCGGTAGGTGAGAACCCGCAGTTCACAGCGGCTGGTCTCGCGTGACCTCAACATCAGGTGAGCTGAGCTGCACGACGCGAGCGCCGTTGGTCCGCACGGTGCGCGGCACGGCGGCGGCCACTTCGTCGTCGCAGATCAGTTCCACCATCCCGGTCCGGCGGTTGCAGGACACGCCGGCGTCGTCGTCGCCGGGTGTCGCCAGGATGACCCAGTCCGGTCGCTGCCGTCCCACAGGTGGGCGTACGAGCGGAGGCTTGCGGGGTCCAAGAGATCATTGTGGCCTTTCGAGCCGCTGGCACGTACGGCCGCGATCTCGCCGGTGAGCCAGTCGGACGTGCCGGGCGAAGCCCGGCTACCCGGGAAAGCATGGCCCGCAGTGCTCGCGGTCGGCGTGATCCGTCGCTGCGGTGGGCGCCGTTTGTCGGGATGCTCGCCTAGAGTCGGCCGCATGTATTTCGTGTGCCGGTGGCGGGAGGAATCGCCGTTCAGCAAGCGGGTGGTTACCGTGCCCGACGCGACGGTGCTCGACTGGTTCCGCCGCGGCTGGGACCACGACGACCCGGACGGATGGATCGACAGCGAACTGGGCGGCCACGTCTACGGCTTGGACTCGATCTTCGAGGAGGTCCGGAAGCGGAACCTGCCGCGGCCGGAGACCGTTGACGAACTGCGCGAGCTGCTGAACGAGTACCTCTGGGTGGAGGGTGACGACGAGGGCAGCTTCATCCGGCTCGGCGAGCATGCCTTGCGGGTGCGTACCGACGACGACGAGGTGGACCTCGCCTACTACTTCATCGACGACGAGGCCGCCGCCGCGTCGCCCGACCGCCTCGCGTTCCTACTGCACGACACCTGGCCGCTGCCCGTCGACGCGGCAGCGCCCGGCGCGGTCTTCAGCCATGGCGTACCAGTCCGTACCGTCCGGCTGGCCCCGCCCGGCCCGGAGTCCGTCTTCTCGGTCCGGCTGTGCTGGGAATCGCCCGACACCGACCGGAACCTGGACCTGGCCGGCGCCGTCGTCTTCCCCGGCCTGACCCTGCCGGGACTCGCCGCCCACCTGCGCGCCGTCGACGACCCCGCCGCCCACCACTGGCCGCACGACGCGCGGCTGCTGCGGGCCCTCGTCGCCCCCGGGGAGGAGGACGTCGGTCCGGCGCTGGAGCGCTACGCGGGGCTACCCGGATACGCGCCGTCGCCCGCCTGGATCAACCCAGTGCCCACGCAGGACGTGCTCCACCCGGCGATGCTGCAGTCGCTTCCCTCGGAGCGGCCCGCCGAGTCGCTGATCCGGCTGGACGCCCACATCGCGCAGGTCGCCCGGTACATCGACGGCTTCTTCGGCTGCGACCAGTGGTTCCTCTTCGACACCCGGTGGGCCGCGGCCCACCCAGACCTGGCCCGCTCGCTGCTGCGGTACGCCGCTCACTGGGACCCATACGAGGCATAGCATCGGAATAGCCCTCCCGACACGTCCGAGCCATACGGCATCCCCGGCTCAATAGTCTCGGCTCGTGCAGATCCAGATCGGCCGAGGCGCTGACTCCACCGGAGTTGTCCGGACCGATCCCGTACAGATGACGCGGCTGACAATCACGACCACGGTTGAGGCCGGCGACGGGCAGCGGAGCTTCCGCGTCCTCTATTCCTGCACGCTGGCGAGCATGTATGGGTCGAGGGCGCAGCGGTCTTCGTCCGACAGGCGGATGGAGACGTGATCCGTCACGACGGCGGCGGTTTCTGGCTCTGCCGGTAACACCCGCCACCCGAGCCCGGCCGCCGGGGTTGGCCCAAGCGGTGACCTCGGCTCCTGGTTCGCCCGCCGCGAGCTGCCGGACCAATCCTGGCGTACGCCGCCGAGCACGACTCGATTCCCGAGCCCCTGACAACAGCCACGACGGCTGACGTCGGCCGGGCGGCGCTTGCCGCTCGCCGGCTGTATAGGCAATACTCATTAGCTATACAAATGGGCGGTGACCATGTCAGCGACGGCACTCGCGGTTGCGTTCGGAGGCGGGGTAGTTTCGCTTCTTTCACCCTGCGTGCTTCCGGTCGTCCCGGCGTACCTTTCGATCACCACTGGGCTCGGCATGTCGGAGCCACAGTCTCGTCCGGATCTGCGGCCCCATCCAGAGTCTGGGCTTCCTGCTGATCCGTGCTCCAGTCCTGAGCAGCGGCCTCCTGGCCGCCCAGGCCTGGGCGCCGTCCTTTGGGGGGGTGGCCTTTTCGTCGCCGGGTTCTCGGTCGTTTTCGTCGCGCTAGGGCTGTCAGCCACGGCGATCGGCACGCTGTTGTTGCGCAACCACGTCCCCGTCACCCGGATCTCCGGGGTTGCGGTCATCGCGATGGCGCTGACGCTGCTGGTGAGCACACTGAGACTGGGGTGGGTCGCAGGGCGCGAGTTCCGGTTCCATCCGCAGGTGAGCCGGTACGGCATGTGGGCCGCTCCGGTGGCCGGGGCGGCGTTCGCGTTCGGGTGGACACCATGCATCGGACCGGTCCTCGGCTCGGTCCTGGCCGTCGCGGCGGACCAGCGACAGCTCGCGCAGGGTTCAGCGCTGCTCGCTATGTACGCGGCGGGTCTGGCACTGCCATTCCTGATCATCGCGCTGACGTTTCACCGATCGCTGATCGCCCTGCGGTTCGTGCGTCGGCACTCGACACTGCTGACGCGCGCCTCGGCGACGGTGCTCGCAGGCTACGGGGTGCTCCTGGCATTCGATCAGTTGAGCTGGTTCACGCTGCAGGTGCAGAACGGGGCGACTGCGATCGGCTTAGCGTGGCTGGTTGGCCTCGGCTGAGCAACGCGAGGGTCAGCGATCGGCGGGTCGGGGTTGACCCGCCGAATCAGGAGGCATACAGTTTCTATCACTCATCATCGTTAGTATTAGAGCCTAGGGCGGTCGTCGTGATCGGACATGTCGTACCCGGGCACGCGCCGTGACCACCATGCCGCGAGCCGCCGTGCGTCTGTCGAGGGTGACGAGGCTGTTCGACGGCCGGGCAGCGGTCAACCAGGTCAGCCTCGAGATCGCCGTTGGTGAGACGGTGTGGCTGCGTGGCTGGAACGGCTCGGGAAAGTCCACGCTGCTGCGCTTGATCGCGACAGCCATCTCACCGACCTTCGGTGACGGGAGCGTGCTCGGCTTTGATCTGCAGAAGCAACGAAATGCCATCCGCGCGCGGACCGATCTGTTGGGCCATGAGACCCGCATGTACGACGATCTCACCGCTTCCGAAAATCTACGCTTCGCATGCAGCCTGTACGACCTTGACGTCCGTTCAGTCGAGTCCGCGCTCGAACGGGTCGGGCTCGATGGGGTGGCCGCCGTCCGGCTGGGAAGCTTCTCTCAGGGCATGCGCCAGCGCCTCGCTCTCGCGCGGTGCCTCATGCGCACCCCGACGCTGATACTGCTCGACGAGCCGTACGCCGGACTGGATGTTGATGCTCGTGTCGTGGTCGACGATCTGCTGACCGCGGCGCACGCCGGTGGGCAGACCGTTGTGCTCGCCAGTCATGAAGCGCCCCCAGCGCATCTCATCGCCCGCGAGGTGTTGATGGACGGCGGTCGCCTGGCGGAGGGTGGTCACCTGACCGCACCTACAGTGGCCGCGCCGTCATGAGCCTCCGGGTCGCCCAGGCGATTGCCGCCAAGGACCTGCGAATGGAGTTGCGCAGCCGGTCCGCCGTAAGCACTGTGCTTCCGTTCGCGGCTACGATGCTGCTTGCGTTCGGCTTCGCCCTGGGCCCGGATCGGCTGCTGCTCACCAAGACGGCGCCCGGGCTACTGTGGCTTGCCGCGTTGTTCGCGTCGGTGGAGCTGTGTCACCGTTCCTATCAGATCGAGGCGGCTAACGGTGCCCTGGAGGGGCTGCTGCTTTCGCCTGTCGACAAGGGTGCCGTGTACCTGGGCAAGGCGGCCGCAGCGTTCGTGCAGTTGATGGTGCTCTTCGCCGTGACGACGGGCATCGTGATCATGCTGTTCGGCCTACCCGTCGGTCCCGCGCCGGTGCTGCTGGTGCTCACCGCGGCATTGGGGATCGCCGGATTGAGTGCGTTGGGCAGCCTCCTCGGCCTGCTCGCCGTGCGAGGCCGCACCCGACAAGCCGCGCTGCCGGTCATCGTTCTTCCACTCGTCACTCCGGTGATCATCGCTGCGACCCGTGCGACAGAAGGCCTGACGCAGGGCGACACCGCCGGGATCGCCGGGTGGCTGAGCCTGCTCGCGGCGTTCGATGCCGCCTTCCTCGCAGCCGGCTACATCGTGTTCGCCCACCTGCTCGAAGACTGACACGAGTTCGCCCCGGAGTGGGCATTGACATCTTTGTCCACAACGAGCACGCTTCTATAGAGCAGTCCCGTTAGCTTTAGAAATCAGGTGAGTGACATGACGCACTCGGCCGACCCCGGCCCTGACATCGGCAGGAATGAGACGGGGGCACCACGACCTGTCCGCTCGCTACTCGGACGCCACAGATGGACGATCGCTCTCGCCATCGGCGTCGCCGGTGCGCTCGCGGCATCGACGCTGACAGCCGCGGCGAGCCCACCCGTAGGAAGTACCCAGCAGTCTTCCGGATCGAACTCCGGCCCCGGCGGCGGAGACCAACAGGGGAACGATGGCGACCAGCTCATCGCCGAAGGCAAGAGGACCTTCCGCTTCGATACGTTCGGCGATGAGGCGTTCTGGGGCGACACCCTGCGCCTACACGAGGCAATCGCCGGCGCCGAACACGGCGGCGTAGGTCCGGGTGTCAGCCCGAAGACCGCGCTCTCGGTGGGACTGAAGGTCGACTCGGAGGCGCTACCGCGTTCGGTGAAGGACGCCCTCGCTGCCGGACAGGTCAACCTGGACGATCCGGCGGTCACGCTGAGCCTGCTCAAACTGAACGCGGTGGTCGGCGTCAAGGGATTCTTCGACAGCAACGGCAACCTGAACTCGGTTGGCATCGAGTGCGCGCTGTGCCACTCGACGGTCGACGATTCCTTTGCCCCTGGCATCGGGAAGCGCCTGGACGGGTGGGCCAACCGTGACCTGAACGTCGGCGCCATCGTCGGCCTAGCACCGAACCTGCAGCCTGTCGCGTCGTTGCTGCACACCGACGTGGCGACCGTGCAGAAGGTTCTCAGCACGTGGGGGCCGGGCAAGTTCGACGCTACGCTTTTCCTGGACGGCAAGGCGTTCCAGCCCGATGGACGCTCGGCTGCGACACTGTTGCCGCCGGCGTTCGGTCTGGCCGGCGTCAACCTGCACACGTTTACCGGATGGGGCTCCGTCCCGTACTGGAACGCGTTCGTCGCGGTCCTGGAGATGCACGGTCAGGGCACGTTGATCGACGAGCGGCTCGACAACGCGGAGCAGTTCCCGATCGCCGCGGAAAACGGCTTCGGGCACATCGCGCCCAAGGTGGACCTCGTCACACCGAAGCTGCCCGGATTGCAGGCCTACCAACTGTCGCTCAAGGCGCCCAAGCCGCCAAAGGGTTCGTTCGACGCCGTGGCCGCGGCCCGCGGCGAGGCACTGTTCAGCGGGCAGGCGGAGTGCGCGACCTGCCACGTGCCACCGCTCTTCACCGAGCCGGGCCAGAACCTGCATCCGGGAAGCGATATCGGCATCGACGACTTCCAAGCGGACCGCTCGCCGACGCACATGTACCGCACCAGTCCGCTGGCCGGGCTGTGGTCCCACCAGAAGGGCGGGTTCTACCACGACGGTCGGCTCCCGGACCTGAAGTCCGTGGTCGAGCACTACAACACCACGTTCCAACTGGGCCTGACACCCGCCCAGAAGGACGACCTCGTGCAGTACCTGCTGTCGCTGTAGACGACAACAGTCAAGATCGGAGCGATCCCATGAGGTACCTGTACCGGGCGCTCACTCTGGTCGGCAGCCGCCGCGCCCAGCGAATGCTGGGCGCGGCGGCGACCGCCGGACTGGCAGCGACGGTGGTAGTCGGGCTGTTCGTCGTCCCGCCGGATGCGGCCCAGGGTGACGTGCAGCGCCTGATGTATGTCCACGTTCCGGCGGCGTGGGTGGCGTTCCTCTCCTTCGGGGTGGTGTTTCTCGCCAGCGCCGCCTATCTCAAGACCGGGCGCATCCAGTGGGACCGGGTGGCCGCGGCGTCGGCCGAAATCGGTGTCCAATTCTGCACGCTGACCATCGTGCTCGGCTCGTTGTGGGGCCGTCCGGTGTGGGGCACGTGGTGGACGTGGGATCCACGACTCACCACGACCGTCGTTTTGCTGCTGATCTACGTGGGCTACCTGTCGCTGCGCAAGGTCGCGGACAGTCCGGCCCGCAGGGCTCGGTGGTCGGCGGTCGTCGGTGTGGTCGGTTTCATCGATGTGCCGATCGTCCACATGTCGGTTGTGTGGTGGCGTTCGCTGCACCAGGAGGCGACGGTGCTGCGGGCAGGGACGCCGACCATCGCCGACAGCATGCTGGCGACGCTGCTCCTGGCGTTCGTGGCGTTCTCGCTGGCGTACGGCTATCTAATGGCCGTACGGACGAGAGTCGGAAGGTTGGAGGACCGCAGCGCCCTTACGGTCTCGTCGCTCTCAACGCCGCGCGCACGCCGCCCACAATCGGCCGATGCCCCCGACACGATAGCGAGCACCCGCCATGCATGACCTCGGATACATAACCGCAGGGTATGCGGCGACGATCTTGACCCTGGTCGGCTACCGGTGGAGCCTTGCGGTCCGGGCTCGCCGCGTCCGGCGTTACGTGTCGACGGTCAGCGGGCGAACGCGAGCGGGGCGGCAATGACCATGAGCCAGGATCTGTTGCAGTTAGCCGATGCGCCGGCGGATGCTCCGCGCGTCCGCAGGTGGGGCGGACCCCGGCTGCGGATTGTGGTGGCACTCGCGGTGATCGTGGCTGCGCTCGGCTGGATCGCCGTTCGCGGCTTGACGGGCAACTTCGTCTACTACCTCACCCCGACCGACATGGTGTCGCACCACAAGGCGGATGTCGGGGAGCGCGTGCGGCTCGGCGGCTACGTGGTCTCGGGCAGCATCCACCGCACGTCGTCCGGACTGACCTTCACGGTGACTGATGGCACCGACTCGATGTCGGTGTCGGCCATGGGGTCGGTGCCGGAAATGTTCAAGCCGGACCAGGGCGTCGTGCTCGAGGGCGCTCTGGGTGCCGATGGACTCTTCCACTCCGACACGCTGCTGATACAGCACAACGGTGAGTATCGCCCACCCGAGTCGGGAGAGGCTCCGCCGCGCCGCGCCAATCTGGGCTCTGGGGGCTGACGATGGGTCAACTGGGGACCTATGCGCTGCTGTTTGGGCTGGTGTTGTCCGGCTACGGCATGGTCGCCGCCGCCGTGGGTGCCAAGGCGGACCGTCCGGCGCTTGTGGAGAGCGCCAGGGCTACCGCCTTCGGGCTGTTCGCGACCATGGCGGTGGTGAACGCCACGATGCTGGTCGCCCTGCTGAACAATGACTTCACGCTTCGCTACGTCGCCGACAACTCGTCACGGGAGACCCCGAGCTTTTACAAGGCTCTGTCGCTGTGGGCCGCCGACGACGGTTCGCTGCTGCTCTGGAACCTCATCCTCGCCGGTTACCTGGCCGCCGTCGCGCTGCGGTTTCGGCGGGACCGGCCACCGACGTTCCCATATGCGCTCAGCGTCCTGTTCGCGGTCCAGGTGTTCTACCTGATCCTGGTTAACGGTCCGGCACGGCCGTTCGCCAGCTTGGCGAACCCTCCGATGGACGGCAGCGGTCCGGCGCCGCTGCTGCAGAACCATCCGTTGATGGCGGTACATCCACCGTTTCTGTACCTCGGATTCATCGGCTTCACCGTACCTTTCGCGTTCGGCATCGCGGCGCTACTCGCCGGGCACGGCTTGGATCAATGGGTCTCGCTCATCCGCAGGTGGACCCTCGTCGTGTGGTCCTTCCTGACCGTCGGACTACTACTGGGGGCGCTCTGGTCCTATTCCGTGCTCGGCTGGGGAGGCTACTGGGCCTGGGACCCGGTGGAGAACGTCGCGCTCTTGCCCTGGCTCCTGTCCACCGCCTTCCTGCACTCGGCCATGCTGCAGGAACGGCGCGGCATGGCCCGGCTGTGGAACATCGCTCTCGTGATCGGTGCGTTCGCGCTGATGACGTTCGGAACGTTCCTCACCCGTGGCAGCGTGCTCTCCTCCATCCACGCGTTCGCGCAGACGCCGGTTGGACCGGTGTACTTGTCCTTCCTGACGCTGGTGCTGCTGGGTGGCTTCGGCCTGCTGGTCTGGCGCCTACCGGCGCTGCAGGCGCAGTCGCGCCTGGATTCGGCCCTCTCGCGGGAAGCGGCCTTCGTCGGCAACAACATGCTGCTGCTGGCCGCCACCGCGATCGTCCTGCTGGGGACGGTGTTCCCGCTCGTCGTCGAGGCCGTGTCGGGCGAGCAGGTGACCGTCGGCGGGCCCTACTTCCGCAGCTCGATCGCGCCGGTGTTCCTGCTGCTCCTGCTACTCGCGGGGACCGCACCACTGCTGCCCTGGCGCGCGACCAACCGGTCACGGGCCCTGCGTCGGCTGCGCGTGCCGGCGTCCGCGGCTGCCCTGGTCACGATCGCTGCTGCGGTGGTGGGCGTACATCAGGTGGCGGCCGTCGCCGGCTTCGGCCTGGCCACCCTCGTCCTGGTCGGGAACGGTCAGGAGATCGCGGCCGGGCTGGCAATCGGGCGGCGCGGCGGCCGTGGTGGCGTGCTGCGCGCCCTGCTCAGAGGGCGGCGACGGTACGCGGGCCTGACCGTGCATGTCGGTCTGGCGCTGGTCGCTGTAGGTATCACCGCATCGGCGAACTTGGGCCAGCAGACCGAAGTCACCTTGAAGACCGGCGAGAGCACCACCTTCGCCGGCCAGGTGATGCGCTACGAGGGCTTGCAAACCGACCAGCAGCCGCACCGCATCGTGCTCACCGCGCCGGTGTCCGTCACGACCTCTCGCGGTGACCGAACCGGCACGTTCAATCCGCGGATGAACCTCTATCCGGCGGCGTCTGAGCCCATCGGCTCGCCGTCGATTGATCGGGAGATCGTCTGGGATCTCTACATATCGGTGATCTCGCTGCAGGATAACGGCGGATCGGCCACGTTTCGCCTTTACCGCAACCCCGGCGTGAACTGGCTATGGCTCGGAGGGCTGGTGATGGCCTTCGGTGGCGCCGTGGCTGCGTGGCCGGTCCGGCGTAAGGCCGGCGGCGACGCGGGAGTTGACGCGGTGCACAAGCGCACCGTCGTCGGAGTAGGGGCCGCCTGATGCGACGGATCACGCACCGTCGGACCGTGTTGCTCGCAGCGGTCGTCGCGGCCGTGCTGGCCGTCGTCGCCCTGCTCGCGACCGGGCTAGGCAGGGATTCATCGGTTGCGGCGTCCCCTTTGATCGGACATACCGCACCGGACTTCACCCTCGCTCAGTTGGATGGCCCGCCGGTCACGCTTTCGCAGTTACGAGGGCAGGTCGTCGTCCTCAACTTCTGGGCGTCCTGGTGCAAAGAGTGTCATACCGAGCAGTCGGCCCTCAACGAGACGTGGCAGCAGTTCCGTGACTCCGGGGTAGTGCTCATCGGTGTCAATTTTCAGGACACGAGAATCGATGCTCGTAACTACGTTCGTACTGCCGGGATATCGTACCCGGTCGTCGAGGACTCGGATTCGCGAACGGCCCTGGCCTACGGTGTGCGCGGTATTCCAGAGACATTCATCATCGACCGGTCCGGTCGCATGGTCGATCGTGTCATCGGACCCGTAGACGCGGCCAAGTTTGCCAGCCAGATCAATTCGTCGCTGCTGGCCGGTGCCCGATGAACGCACCAGCGAGACCGGGACGGGTGCGGGCGGCATTGCCCCGGCTGATCGTGATACTCGCTCTGGCCGTGTGTGCCGTGACGCTGACGATAGTGGCCATGCGTGGCGAGACGGCGCCGGTCGACGAGGCACAGCAGGTGCAGCAGATCGCCGCGGAACTGCACTGTCCAGTCTGTAAAGACTTGTCCGTCGCGGACTCGCCCGCTCCGCTCGCTCGGCAGATGCGGCAGGAGATCGAGCAGAAGCTCCGCGCGGGAGAGTCCGCAGATCAGATCCGTGCAGGTTTCGTCGCTGCCTACGGCGACTCGGTGCTGATGACCCCACCGAAGCATGGCCTGGCTGGCGCGGCGTATCACCTGCCACTGATCGTCATGGCAGTCGGCGTACTCGTCTCTTTGATGTTGCTGCGCCGCTGGCTGCGTAAGCCCGAATCGGATCCGCCTGCGGGCGAGTCGCCGCCGCTCTCCGCGTCACAACGGCGCGCCCTGGACAGGGCCATCGCACGGCTGCGCGAGGAGGAACCGGGATGATCGCTGTGCTCATCATCGGTGGATTGGCTGTCGTCGTCGGACTGTTGATCCTTCATCCCTCCTTCTCCGCGCGCGGCTACCGGCACATTCGGACCCGTACCTCGAACGAGGTTCGGTATCGCGAACTACTGCGCCAGCTGCGCGATCTCGACGACGACCTAGCCGCCGGAAAACTGACCGATGTCGATCATGTCCTGCTCCGGCGGCCGGTCGAGCGAGAAGCCGCCGCCGTCCTGCGCCGTATCAAGACCCAAGGCCGGGCAGCCGGCTCCGGAGACGTCACGTCTGGGGCCGGATCCGGATCGACCGACTCATCGCCGCCGCGAGGCCGCGACGCCGCCGCGGGGGCGAGGCGGTGGCGTCGGCGGACCGTGGTGGTGCTGGCGTTCGCAGCTGGCATGGTGAGCGTCACGATCCTGCTCGTCAACGCGACCAGCCCCCGCAGCGCGCAGCAATCGATCTCGGGTGACCTCGCAGCTGGGACGGCGACGTCGGGCGGCAGCCGGAGCGACGGCGCTCCATCGTCGGATGCGGGGCAACAGTCAGCAACCCCCGGACAGCTCGCCGCAATCGATGCGATGGTAGCGCGAGTGAAACAAGACCCCAAAGATGTGGGTGGGCATCTCGCACTGGCGAATGCGTACGCCGCTGCCGGCGCGAGTCAGTTGGCTGCCATGGAGTACCTCGCCGTCACGCAGCTCGATCCCGCAAACGCCGAGGCGAACACGTACCTGGCCCTGCTCGCATTCCAAGTCGGCCAGGCCGCGCAAGGCAAATCCATGGTCGACCGTGTGCTCGCAGCCCATCCGGAATACCCGGAAGCGCTGTATGTCCGCGGCCTGATCCTTCTCATGGGCCTTCACCAACCCCAGGCCGCCGAAGCTGATCTCAACGCATATCTTGCCGTCGCCCCGTTCGGCTCCTACCGCACCGCCGTCGAGACGCTGCTCGTGCTGGCGGACACCCAGGATCAGCAATGACGCGGCTCAGCTGCCTCTCGATCTCGGGCTACGACGTACCCCTTGAGGTGCTCGAGCGGCTGGCCTATTCACGCGAGGAGCTTGCCAAGCGTTTGACGGCCTTGAGCACGAACAGCCACGCCCACGCCGTTACGGTGCTGTCGACATGCCAGCGCACGGAGGTGTATGCGACCTGGACGGGTGAGCCGGACGATGCGGCATTGCTGGCGGCGCTCGCGTCCGATCGGGGCGTCCCCGGCGGCAGCCTAAACCGCGTGGCGAGGACCTACCGCGACGACGCGGCCGCCCGCCACCTGCTGCGGGTGGCGAGCGGGCTCGAATCGTTCGTGCTAGGCGAAACTGAGATCGCCGGACAGGTCCGGGCGGCCGCCGAGATTAGCCGGACCGCCGGCGGCGGCGATGTCGTGCTCGATCGTCTGATGGATGCCGCGATCAGCGCCTCACGAAAGAGGCACCGACTGACCTCCATCGCGGCGACCAGTCGATCGGTTGCAAGCGTGGCGGTCGATGCCGTCGTGAGGTCGAGCCGCGACACGATTACCGGCCAACGGCTCCTGGTTGTCGGAGCGGGCAGCGTCGCCGCGGTCGCCGTGGCGCGCGCCGTCGAACTGGGTGCGATCGTAACGGTGTGCAACCGCACCCGTCGTAATGCGGACCGATTCGTCGCCGCCGGCGCCCGGGTGGTCGACCTCGCCGACCTTGCCGATTGCCTCGCGACGAACGACATCGTGATCCTCGCTACCGCCGCCCCACGCCCACTCGTCGATGTCCGGACCCTGCAGTCGGCTAGACCCGCCGGTGCGGGGTCGCTGACTCTCGTGGATCTGTCGTTACCGCGCAACGTCGATCCATCCGTTCGGGCACTGGCCTCGGTGCGGCTGATCGACCTGGCGGATCTGCGTGCGGGCGGCGCCAGCGATGCGGGGGACCTCGCCGACGAGGTGGCAGCCACCGAGGAGATCATCGAGGCCGAACTCGGGCGCTACCTACGATGGCTCGAGAGCCGGTCCGCGGCGGCTGCGCTGGGACGAATGCGCCGCGACGCTGACGACATCGCCAGGGAAGAGCTAGCGCGGATCGCTGACAGAATGCCGGCCGAGATTCGCTTGCTTGTCGAACAAACACTGCTGAGGACGGTGCACAGGCTCGTCCACGGGCCAACGCGCGAACTGCTCGCCGCCGCCACAGCTGGTGACACCCGTCTGGTCAATATTCTCGCCGGCCTGTACAACTCAACGTCCTCGACGAGCCGGCGGGCTATCGACGATGCCGTCTCAACGGCCAGTGATCCGGGCGCAACAACAACCCGGCTCTACCGTCCCGCCTTCGACGTGCAGCGATCGCAAACGCGCGCCCCCGAGCAGGCCGCGGAGGAACGCGGCGTTCATCCCGCACACCAGTTCGCGATGTGACTTGGACAATTCGGAGAAGATGCAGTTGCGGAGGGTCAGGTCCCCGGATTCCTGCAACTGCGGCTCGTACCCCAGCTGCTCGAGCTTGCGCTGGATCGCCTCGCGCCGTGCGTCCTTCGTCCGCGCCTGGCCCAGAATGTCGGCCCCAAGGCTTTCTCCAACCGATGTCGCGACCTCTTGCAGCGAATCGGCTCCACTAGACCCGGATAACCCAGCCGACAGTGCGGTGGCCATCATCGAAGCTGCCAGTGCATAGCGAGTCTGCGGAAGGACGATCGAAAAGGAACGCGGTGACACACTGTAGAGCTTGGCCGGACGGCCAGCACCAGGGCCGACCCGACCGGACAGTCGGCGATACTGGACCTCGAGCAACCCCGCATCGACCATCCTGTCCAGGTGGAAGGCCGCGAGCTTCACCGTGATCTCAGCATGCCGCGCGGCATCCTCGCGCCCCACCGGTTCGCGTCGATCGCGTAGATACGAGTACAGCCGCTGGCGAACTGGCTCAGCCAGCAGAGTAACCGCCGTTATGTCATCAGCGGCATTCATGCAACCCCCTGCCTGCGTTGACCAGGTTTTCAACCAGAGGTGAGCCGGTCGTCCGCGCAGACTAGCGTATAACCCAATCGGTCGCCGGTTGACCCGGGCAGGCGCCGCTGCATTATCTGATCGACGGGCACGCCACCCGTGGTGTGGTCTCGAGATCGGACTCCCGGGACGCCGACGCCACCGTTGGCCGTTCTGCTCCACGGAGCTTCGCCGCTCTGCCGGAGACAGACAGAGCATTCAGGTCTCCACGCAGACTGCAGGCCGAGGCTCCGACGGGAGCCGGGCCAGCGTGCCCGGTGCGTTGACAACTTTGCGCACGCTGCCGTCGAGGACCGATCTATCTATCTCGGCCATCCATCGGACTTGCCGACGATGCCACAGGTAAGGGTCGTCCTCGTCAGCCTGGCACCAGTAGTCACCGACGATTACGCCTACGGCGGCGCGGCCCCGTCGCATCGGCACAACTGCCACATCGAGCCATTTTCATCCTGTGTAGCGGTTCGCTTCGACGTGGTGCAGGACGAGGATGGCCTGCACGATCGCGGTGGCGCGGCGTGGGCAGCAGCGCAGCTTGGTCAGGATTTTCCAGGTCTTGAGCGTGGCGATGGCTCGTTCGCCGCGAGCGCGGATTCTCGCGTGCGTCCGGTTGGCCGTCTTCTGGCGGCGTGACAGCTTCGGCCGGAAGCGGCGCCGCTTGAACGGTGTGCGCACGCTGCCCCGAGCGCCTTGGTAGCCCTTGTCGGCGAAGGTCATCACGTCTGCGCTGGCCAGCGTGTCGATGATGCCGTGGACGCGGGCGGCGGTGAGGGCGTGCGCCGAGCCCGGTAGTGCCGGTGAGGCCCACACGAGCCGGCCAGCCGGGTCGGCGATGACCTGCACGTTCACGCCGTGGCGCTTGTGCTTGCCGGAGTAGTACGGTCTCTGGTCCGCCACCCGGTCGATCGGAATCAGGGTGCCGTCCAGGATCGCGTACGCCAGGCGGCGGATGCGCCGCATCGCCGTGGCCAGGTCCTCGGCGGCTGCGGTGAGCAGGGTGATCGCTTCCCGCACGTAGCGCCAGGCGGTGGCGACACCGACGGCGAACCCGGCGGCGAGCCGGGTGTAGGTGTCACCGTTGCGCAGGTGGGCCAGGGCAAGCAGTGCCTGTCGCCCGGGGTCGAGGCGCCGCCACCGGGATCGATGCTGGGTGCGGTGCGCTCGGATGAGGTCGGCGAGGTGGTTCAGGGTGCGGCTGGACAGCGGGATCGTGGAGGGGTAAGACAGCACAGGCGAGGCTCCCGGTCGGGGCATCGGATCTTGGTCGACTGCTGTCTTACCTGGAGCCTCGCCCTCATCGATTTCCGGGCCCGCCACACCCGCCCTGAACTGCAAGACCAGCCTGGAAAAGGCTCATCGTTAGGCCTCATGTCTAGCCTGAAGGATCGCCAGTACCTCACGAACACGGGGAACGCGCGCTCTGGCCACTCTGGCAGCGCGGCTCTCAGTATTCGGAGGATTGGCTCCACTCCCGGCCATACCGACAGGTCGGGCATTTCTGGCCCACCGATTGCGATCAAATCCTCTGTGAGGAAACGCCGCTCAACCGCTTCGTCGTTCCACGCGCGCACTCGCCAGCTCTGCGCCTTGTCATTCGGCTCTAAGGTCGGCACCAGCTCAGTGTGTTTTCCGCCGGAGCGAACCTCCACTGCAATCGCCGCAGTGGATTCGAGAATGGATCGAGCATGATCCGCACCATGGGTGATTGCGGGACCAGTTGGCGCGGCCGATCCGGGAGGCAGTACCGCGAGGCCAGGATCCGGGGAGCAGGATGGGAGCAGCCGGGTGCACGGCAGGCAACCGCGCCGAACGGCACTGAAGAGCACCAAATGGCACTCGCGCCAACCTGCGATTCTGTATTTCCACAGGTCATCCCTGAAGGAGCGGGGCCGGTCAAGGGGTGTGCTGGCCTTGCTTTGGGTGTTCTCCGTCGTGTTGTGGGCGCGCCGAGGTGAGGCGT
>NZ_JBIAIL010000054.1:0-35453 GCF_042871425.1 Micromonospora sp. NPDC005806
CGGCGCTCTTCCTGTTCGGCCGCAGTCGGCTGGAACGGGTCGTCTTCAACCGGCTCGCCGTGCGCCGCCTCGTCGGCATCGCCGCTCTGGTCCTGGACCGACATCCCAGACCGGGAACTGATCGAACATCTCCTGAACCAGGCCTATCGGCGTACCGGAGGAAAAGCTCAGGGGATGCACCGGACATTCCGAGCACTGCGTCCGGGTTGGTGCGAGGCCAGGGATTGCGTCCCCAGCTCGTGTAGAGCCGGACAGCCTCGCTCTTCGCCGAATCAACCATGGCAGTGGTAGTGCAGATCAGTTGCCACATGTTCGATCGTGTCACGTGCTTGTGGATGTACAGCCATCCGTACAGCCAAGCCAGCCGACGGACAGGAGCGACGAGCGACGGCGGCCGACAAGTCGAGCAGGTAGGCGGCAGTGGCCGACGCCGGCCGACAGCAGTCTTGATCTTTGCAAGGCAGGGGTCGCCCCGCGAAGCTGCCAGTTACGGTCTGTCGACCGGTGATGACCGGTGACGACGGAGGTAGCGATCACGCAGTCCGTGGAATATTCGGTGACCGAGCGGAACGCCAACCAGGAGACCAACAACAAGCGGCAGGTACGACTTCACGAAAGGAGCCGCGAGCACGACGCTGGCTAACCAGGTGGCCGCGCCACCGACCGCGCAGACGACGAACAGGTGAGCGCCAACAGCCCACCACCCCTCGTCCTCTTCGAACGCCCGCACCATGCTCGGGAGCATGCCATGAGGTTGCCCTCCGCGGATAGCATCGCCGGGCTACCCGAGGCCACTCGGTTCAGAGCTGACCGGCGCCACGGGCCTGGCCTCGTCTACCTCGGTAGTGACCCCGCTTGACCCCAGCGCGGCGCAACCAAGCGCCATCAGGAGAACATCGGGGAGGCGGGACTAACCTAGGTCAACTTGGCAGTACGACGGGGTGGGGACCGAAGCTACGTGATCACCGGTGAGCTGAAGAGCAAGATCGACCGCATCTGGGATGCCTTCTGGTCGGGCGGGATCTCGAAAGCTACTCCCCGTGCGAGGCGTCCCGTGCGCTGCGCGGACCTGGACCGGGCGGGACCGCGGGGGTCGGGCGGTCCCGCCCGGTCCAGGAGGCCGCGCACCCGACCTTCCTCCCCAACCGGCGCCGGACGTCCTAACGCCGTTACAACGACAAGTCGCAGTGCGCCCACGCATCCTGCTCGCTCGTCTCTTCCGTGCGCTCGAACGGCTTGGCTTGCCCCCCGAGAGCCCGGAAACCGTTGCCTCGCAGCGGTTTCCGGGCGGATTGCCTGACGTGGCGCACATTCCGTCGTGGCTCGCTGGCGATGGAGGCCGCACTCGGCGCGACTTACTCGTGCTCGGCGTGCACCACCCCAGTAGCCCCGGGTCCGTTTTCCGCGGAGTTCTGATCTGCCGCGAGTCCGCGCCCCGTCAGTCAGGGGCGGTCGAAGGTGAGGCTGAAGTCGCCGGCGGCGTCCCGCTCGCCCGTCGAGATCTGTGAGTTCGCGCTCGTGACGACGACGCCACCGGATAGCGGCAGCTCGTTGAAGACGTTGTGAGTGAGCTTCACCATGCCAAAGTCGGGGACCGAGAGTGGCATAGATTCTGCGCCCAGAACGCCGAAAGCCCCGAATGTGAGCGAGGTTTCGTGGGCACCCGCCAGGGCGACGATTGAGCTACCCGTGTCCTGGTTGCGGACCGTCGCCGCCGCGTTGCCCCCTGACGATGTGACCTCCAAGGTGACGCGGGTTCCGATGGCGACCTGCCCCGTCGTCTCGAAGGCCCCCACGGTCGCCCTGATAAAGGCAAATGGCGCGCTGAGACCGTGGCACCCCACGACGACGACTGCGGTAGTGTGTGGCGCTCCGAGGTCGGCCTGCCCCCCGAGACCGATGCTGACCGCTTGCTCCTCCGTGGTCATGCAGACCGGCGAAGGCACGACGAGTTCAGCGCTGGAACGGGAGATGTCGAGCGTTTGGGCCAAGGTGTAACCCGCGATTGCGGCCGACGTCGGGCCTGCCGATGGTGCTGGCGCCGGCGTGGGAGTTGGCGTCGGTGATGGAGCAGGTTTCCGCGCGGCATGGACGGCTGCGGCCTGCGGCGGCGCCGCGACCACGCCAATGGCGAGTGCGGAACCGACGACCATCGCCCCGACGAGGGCGATGGTGCGGATGTTTCTCATGACGTTCTCCTGTCGCGTGAAGAGGCGGCCGTGGTCGGTGGCTCCGCAACCGTCCCGCCTCCCTGGGCAATCTAACAGCAAGAGTTATGTCTTTTACAAGACCCCTCAGCATCTCGCATGCGAGAGCTTGGGCCCTGCCTAGCGGCTCCGGCGCGTTTACGAGCCCCACAGGCGTCGGGCGGTGCTGAACAACCCGGCCATGCAGGGAGCGGCGGACCGCGACGCCTACGTGATGTGCCTGCTGACCGGCCTGCACGCGGCGCTGCGCCGGCGGGACGTATTCGCTTACCCATCGCTGCGCTGCCCAGCTGCTCGTCGGCCCGCAATGGCTCGGCGTACGCGACGAGGTCCTGGCCGGTCTGGGGCTGACCGGACCGGTGACCGAGCATCTGGCGCAGATGTGCGGCACCCTCGACGGGGCGTGGCGGCAGCTCGCCCAGCGCATCGAAGAGGCCGGACCGAAGGCCAGCGTCCGGATCCTGTCGGGCGAAGGCGGGCGGATGCGCGTGTCGGTGGAACGGCTGGAGAAGCTGGGCGACCCGCCGTCGCTGGTGGACCTTCGCAAGCGCGCCGCCGCGATGATGCCCTTGGCGGACCTGCCCGAGCTGCTGATGGACGTGCACTCCTGGACCAGGATGTTCGACGCCTACACCCACGTCGGCGGGCTGACCACCCGGTTGGATGACCTGCCGGTCACCCTGGCCGCGCTGCTGATCGCCGACGCCTGCAACGTCGGGCTCACGCCGGTGATCCAACCGCGCGAGGAAGCGCTGACCCGCGACCGACTTTCACACGTGGACCAGAACTTCGTCCGCGCGGACACCCACGCCGTCGCGAACGCGCGCCTGGTCGACTTCCAGTCCCGGATTCAGATCACCGACCTGTGGGGCGGTGGCATGGTCGCCTCCGTCGACGGGCTGCGGTTCGTGGTCCCGGTCCAGACGATCCAGGCCGCGCCCAGCCCCAGGTTCTTCGGCTACAAACGTGGCATCACCTGGCTGAACGCGGTCAACGACCGGTTCGCCGGCCTCGGCGCGATCATCATCCCGGGCAGCATGCGCGACAGCCTGCACGTCCTCGACGCCGGACCCCGCCCAGAGATGGTCACCACCGACACCACCGACTAACCAGACATCGTGTTCGGTCTGTTCCGGGCTACCGGCTTTTGGCTCGCATCGCGGATACGGGCGGCGCGGCGTTCCGGCGCGCCGACCCGCCCGGCCAGGCCCCGGGCGACTACGGGCCGCTGAACGCCATCGCCCGCAACAAGGTCAACCTGGAGGGGATCCTCACGCATTGGCCGGACATGCTGCCCGTGGCCGCACCAACCGGGTGCGGGCGTACGACCTGCTGCGGATGCTGGCCCGCGACGGCTACCCGACCCGCTGGGCAGGCCCTGGCCGAGTAAGGGCACATCGCCAAGACCCTGCACCTGCTCGCGATGATCGACCCGGTGGACGAGACCTATCGGCGAACGGTCACCCGCCAGCTCAACATCGGCGAATCCCGGCACTCCCTGGCCCGCAAGATCCTGCACGGGCAGCGCGGCGAGATCCACCAGGCGTACCGGGCCGGACCGGAAGACCAGCTCGGCGCTCTCGGCCTGGTCCTCAACGCCGTCATACTGTGGAACACCCGCTACATCGACCTGGCGGTCAACCTGCTGCGCGCCGAGGGCTACCCAGTGCGCGACGAGGACGCCGCCCGCTTGTCCCCGTTGATGTACGCGCACGCCGAGGAGTGAGGATGCGCGTCCGCGACATCGAACCCGGCCGCGACTACGGCCGCGCCCGCGCCGGGTACCTGCCCGACCGGGCCACCGTCACCTCCGTCACCGCGCAGCGGGTGTCCTACGTCGACGACCGCGGCAAACGCGGCCACGCCCGCCCGAACGAGATCGCCCTGCACGGCGCCGAAGCAGTCCGCAACCTGCTGCACGACATCGCTCGCGATACCTGGATCAGCGGCGCGTGGCTGGCCTACCACCCCGATCGGGCCGCCGTCGCCGAAGACGACGAGTACGGCATCAGCATCCAGCTCACCACCCAACCGGCTCTGCGGCTGGCCGCCCTGCTGCAAGTCCAGCCCAACCCAGCGCCACGCCGGAACCGGAAGCCTGGCCAGGCTCCAAGAGGCGGTATCCGATAGGGGAACCCTCAACGGACAGCTGCTGCCCTCGGTTGATGTCCGACACGGAGGCAGTGAGGTATCGCCACCCGACGCTCAAGCCCACGCCCAAGATCACCAAGACCCAACCCTTCAGCCGAAGAATCTTGAGCCAGGTTCTTGACGTGGGACAGACCGCGTGGGCCCGCGTGTGGGAGCTTGCGTTTCGGCGGGCCGAGGTGATCGGCCGGCTCGCCTCGGGTCCGGTGGTGGGGCACGCGGCGGCGGATGCGGCCGCGGTGGCGCTGGGCTTGTCATGTCGGCAGGTCTACGTGCTGGTGCGCCGGTGGCGGGAGGGCTCGGGCGTGGTCACCGATCTGCTTCCCGGCAAGTCCAGCGGCGGCCGGGATCGGCAGCATCTTCCAGATCCGGTGGAGGCGGTGATTCGAGAGGCGCTGCGTACGTGCTATCTGACCAGGCAGCGGCGTTCGATGGCCGCGGTGCATCGGGCGTAGTAGAGGCCTTGATAACGAGCCCCATCATCGATGATCTGGCCTGTCGGACAACCTCAATTACCCTGAAATCGCCCGATTAATCTTGAATATGGGAATGTAGGGACACGATCGGCCTAACGTCAGTTAGGCTATGCCGCCCTTTCCGGTGGTCTGTGTCGAGGGCTGCCTTGGATAGCTGGTCGTATCGGCCTCGGAGGTCTCATTGTCGGGGTTTCGGGCAGCGTGGACGCAGCATCGGTCGGGTCCGGGGTCCAGGACCATCGTGTACCGGTCATCACCGGTGCCCTCGGCGACGCCGCGGAGTAGCTGGAGATTGAGTCCGCAGATCAGTTGGGTGTGCTGGCGCGCCAGCTGGTGGAAGGGGCAGTTGCCTAACCTCCAGCCGTCGCAGTCGTCAGGGCGGGGCTGGAAGCCGTAGTTGTCCAACGCGGCCGCCAGCGAACCGGCGGTAGCGCCGATTTCTCGGCCGGCGTTGTAGGCCATCTCCCCGAGGACGTCGTGCACCGGCTGACCGCTGGAGGCCGACTGCTCGGTGGCTGCGGCGAGGAGCTCACCGGCCAGGTCGTAGCGGCGCTCGGGGACGCTGACTGCGACTTCTGAATCCGGTCGCCGATACAACTTGGCAGGACGCCCGGCGCCGGGGCCGCTGCGCCCACTGAGCCGCCGGTATTCGACGGCCAGTAGGCGCTCGGTAACGAGTCGGTCGAGGTGGAAGGCCGCGGTGCTGCGCTTGAGGTCCAGGGCTTCGGCTGCCTCATCGCGCCCGACAGGCTCCGAGCTGCTGGTGACGTACTCGTAGAGGGCGCGGCGCACCGGGTCATCGAGCGTGGCGACTGCTGCAAGGCGCTGTACCCAGGTTCGCTCGTCCATGATCCGATTCTAACGCTAGTCAGGCTTGACGGAAGACCTACCAACTTCTAAAGTCAACGGCGTTCAGTTTTAGAAGGAGGCATTCGCCATGGCCAGCATTCCGCTCATCACGACCAGCCGGTCCGCCAGCAAGCTCCGCGCCCTGGACCCCTCTCGCCAGGCGTTCCTACTGCTTCGCACCGTTTTCACGGTTGCGCCCATCCTGTTCGGCCTGGATAAGTTCACCAATCTCCTCGTCGACTGGCCCCGGTACCTCGCTCCGCTGGTCAACGATGTGGTTCCCGGCACCGGTCAGCAGGCGATGTACGCAGTAGGGGCCGTGGAGATCCTCGCTGGGGTGATCGTGGCAGTGCGCCCGCGTTACGGCGCGCCGCTCGTGGCCGCGTGGCTGGCGGGCATCATCGTCAACCTGCTGCTCATCGGCGACTACTACGACATCGCCCTGCGGGACTTCGGGTTGTTCATCGCCGCCCTGGCATTGTTCCGGCTCGCTACCGCCCACGACGCACCGGATCGACACACCAGCCGCTGATCTGCGGATGCGGTCCACGCCTGCCTTCCACGGCCTACATCATCGCCGCGCCCCGAACTCAGGAGACAACCCATGTCCACACCGCAGACATACATGATCGTCGGCGGGGGCCTAGCTGGCGCCAGAGCCGCCGAGACCCTTCGCCAGGAAGGCTTCGACGGGCGGGTACTGCTCGTCGGCGCTGAGCCCGATAGGCCGTACAAGCGCCCGCCGCTGTCGAAGGGTTACCTGGCCGGCACCAGCGGGCGAGAGAAGATCTACGTCCACGACGCCTCCTGGTACGCCGAGCACGACGTCGAACTACTCCTGGACACTCGGGTCACCGCACTGGATGCGGCCGCCCATGCGGTGGCTCTCGATAACGGCAGGCGTCTCGGATACGACAAGCTGCTGCTGGCCACCGGTGCCTCGGCCCGGCGTCTCGGACTGCCCGGCGCGGACCTTGCCGGGGTGCACTATCTGCGCGAGGTCGCCGACGCCGACCGGCTGCGAGAGGCCCTCACCGGCGGGGGGCGCAGGATCGTCGTGGTGGGTGGTGGCTGGATCGGGCTGGAAACGGCGGCGGTCGCCCGAGGCTACGACAATCACGTCACCGTCGTGGAGCAGGGCCCCACCCCGCTGTATGCGATCCTCGGCCCTGAGGTGGGCGAGGTCTTCGCCAGCCTTCACCGTGAGCACGGCGTGGACCTACGGGTGCGCACTGGTGTCAGCGAGCTCCGCGGCGTAGCGGGGCAGCTCACTGCCGTGGTCACCGACCGTGGCGAGGAACTGCCCGCCGACATCGCGATCGTCGGGGTTGGCGCCCGGCCGAACACCGAACTCGCCGAGGGTGCAGGACTGACTGTGGATAACGGCGTGCTCGTCGATGTTGCCTTGCGCTCGTCGCACCCGGATATCCATGCCGCCGGCGATGTGGCCAACCCGTTCTCTCCCCTGCTCGGGCGGCATCTGCGAACCGAGCACTATGCCAATGCCAAAAAGGCAGGCCAGGCCGCAGCGCGGTCCATGCTCGGCCGGCCCGTCATCTACGACCCGGTGCCGTTCTTCTACACCGACCAGTACGACCTGGGCATGGAGTACGCCGGGTACGCCGGCCCCGGCGACTACGACCGCATCATCTACCGGGGCGGCCTCGACACCCGCGAGTTCGTCGCCTTCTGGCTGGCCGGTGACCGTGTAGTGGCCGGGATGAACGTTAACGTCTGGGATGTCAGCAATCCGATCCAAGACCTCATCCGCAGTGCTACCCCCATCGACGAGCAGCGCCTGCGCGACTCGGACGTGCCGCTGGAAGAGCTGGTCGCAGTCAGCGGGGGCGTGGCATGAACCGGCTGGAGCAGCTCCGCGGCGCCGGGGTGTCGATCTGGCTGGACGACTTATCTCGGGAGCTGCTCGACAGCGGGGACTTCGCCGACCTGATCTCCGATCGGGCAGTTAGTGGTGCTACGTCCAACCCGACCATCTTCGCCCGGGCCCTCACCGGTTCCGAGCGCTACGACTCCCAGCTACGGGCCGCGGTCGCCTCCGGTGTCCGCGACCGGCAGGAGTTGTTTTTCCGGCTGGCTCTCGATGATGTCGGCCGGGCCGCGGACCTGCTGCGTCCGGTCTTCGAGGCAAGCGGCGGGCGCGCCGGGTTCGTGTCCTTCGAATGCACCCCGGATCTGGCACAAGACACGCAGGGCACCGTTGAACAGGCCTGCCAGCTGTGGCAACGGCTTGATCGACCCAATGTCATGATCAAGGTACCGGCAACCGGAGCCGGCATACCTGCGATCGCCGAACTCACCGCCCGCGGCATCAACGTCAACGTGACCCTGCTGTTCTCGGTAGCCCGCTACGAGCAGGTCATCGACGCTTATCTCAGCGGACTCGAACAGCGCCTGGCGAACGGTTACGAGATCGGGGGCATCACCTCCGTCGCCTCCTTCTTCATTTCCCGGATCGACGCCAAGGCCGATGTGATGCTGCCGGTCGGCTCAGATTTGCGCGGACAGGTGGCCATCGCCAATGCAGCACGCGCCTACGCCACCTACCGCCGGTATGTCACTGGCCGGCGGTCGGCAAGCCTTCACGATGCCGGGGCACGTCCCCAGCGACTGCTGTGGGCCAGTACCGGGGTGAAGGATCCGGCCTATCCCGACGTGCTCTACGTCGAGCGCCTCATCGCCCCGGACGTGATCACCACGATGCCGAGGGCCACCCTCGAAGCCTTCGCCGACCATGGCTCCGCCGACCACGCTCTCATGACAGAGACCAAATCAGAGCAGGTACTCGGCCGGGCCGCGGCTACCGGCCTCGATCTTGATGCACTCACCGCCGATCTCGAACGCGAGGGCGTCGAGGCGTTCTGGGACTCGTACCACCAGCTACTCAGCCATATCGGCAACAAGTCCGACGCACTCACCGGACACGTCGCAAAGCTCTGACGCCGGGCCCTGCGGCCACTGCTGAAAGACCACGAGGAGGGAATTAAGATGACACAGGTAGAGCCCATGCCCTCGTCCCTGGAACACGACTGGGCGCCGACCCGCCTGCCAGCCACCATCGAAGGCGTAGGGAGGGGGCACCAGCTCTCCCCGCGGCTCATCGACGGTGACGATTGGAAACGCTTCGAGAGCCATATCGGCGAGATCTTCACTGCATTCGGTCTGGACCTCGCTACCCCCGGTACCCGCGAGACCCCGCGGCGCTTTCTTCAGGCCCTCTACGACGCCACAGCAGGCTACGACGGCGATCCCAAGCTGCTGACCGTGTTCCCCGCCGAAGGCCACAACGGAGCAGACAGCCTCCCCGGCCAAATCGTGGAGGGTCCCATTTCCTTCCACGCCCTGTGCGAACACCACGCCCTGCCCTTCCACGGCGTGGCCCACGTCGCCTACGTGGCCGGCGAACAGATCATCGGCATCTCCAAGCTCACCCGACTGGTGCGGTTGTTCGCCCGCCGCTTCACCGTCCAGGAGCGCATGGGCGAGCAGATCGCCGACGCGCTCACCGAAGCCCTCCAGCCGCACGGCGTGGCCGTCCGGCTGGAAGCCGAACACCTGTGCACCCAGATGCGCGGCGTCCTGGAAGAACAATCCCACACGGTGACGACCTTCTGGAGAGGCGCCTACGGCGAGGACGTCGAACTGCGCCGGGAATTCCTCCACGAGGCACGCGACCGCAACGGTCAGAGGTGACCGGCGATGACCGACACCATGACCACAACCCAAGCCACCTCCTTGCAATCCCTCGAGGTGCTCTACGAGGCCCAAGAGCTCTCCCCCGACCTCCCTCACCAGCTGCAGACTCTCTACGGCGGGCCGCTGGGGATCACACCCGGGGTATACGCGAACTTCGTTGCGACCCTCGATGGGGTCGTGGCTCTGCCCGAGGTTCCCGGATCCAACAAAATCATCAGCGACAGCAGCCAAGCCGACCGCTTCGTGATGGGCTTACTGCGCGCCACCGCCGATGTTGTACTCATCGGCTCCGGTACCCTTCACAGCTCGCGACACGGCCGGTGGACGGCCGAACACGCATACCCACCGGCAGCACGTGCCTACGCCGAACTGCGTCGCAACCGCGATCTGCCAAGAACTCCGTTGCTGGCGGTACTCACCGGCAGCGGCAACATCAACCCCGGCCATCCCGCCTTGGAGGAAGGTGCACTGGTGCTCACAACCGCCCGAGGTGCCGAGGCGCTGCGAAGCCGTTTGCCCTCCGCTTCTAGCATCTTGTCCCTGGGTGAAGGGCCCAGACCCAACCCCGCCCGAGCTCTCGACGCACTGCGCCAGCGCGGCCACCGACACATCCTGTCGGAAGCCGGGCCGCACGTATTCGGCACGCTCCTGGCCGCCGGAATCATCGACGAGCTTTTCCTCACTTCCTCACCCCTCCTCGCCGGGCACTCGCCGCACGGCAGCACCTTTAGCCTCGTCGAAGGAACCCAACTGCTGCCGCACACCCGAGTCGAAGGCCAACTCCTCAGCGTGCGCCGCCACACAGCCCACCTGTTCCTGCGATACGCGTTCCCAAGCGGTTCTAGGGCTGACGGACCCGGCAGGGAATGAAACCTTTGACCTGATGCCCTGTCCCGTGACAGCCGCAGCTGAACAGTTCGTTAGCCGGCGAATCCGGAACAAACGACTCGCTGGGAACGCACACTGTCCGTACGGGAACTTGTGCCGGTTCCGATCGGTGAATACGGCTTGATCGGTAATACCCGCACAGCGGCGCTGGTTTCACTATGGGGTTCGATCGACTGGTTGTGTCTGCCGCGCTTTGACGGTGAACCAGTCTTCGGCCGGCTTCTCGAGCATCGCGTCCTGGATGCGCCCGTCCAGGGCCTCGAAGGGCCTCCATTGATGTTGCCCCGCCCGGTAGCGCTGGCCGGCGCCCTGCCAGACCCGGCGCAACTTCCTTGGCCGCGCCGAACCGCAGCCTCGAGGCCGCCGCCACCGCGATGTACCTGGGGACCGGCGAGATCACCGCCCGTGGCCCGCTGGCCCACCTGTTCCGCGCCCAGGCATACGTGCCGGTCCCGCCCGGCGACCCGCCCGATGGGGCAAGGTCATGAGAGACATCCGAGCGATGATCGACGAGGCCCACCGCGATCTGAGCGCCGCATCGCGCAACATGCGGATGCTGGGGACAGCCGTGCCAGAAGCAGCCGCGCACCTCGACGGCCACTCGGGCGGGCCGAAAGACGATGTCAGCAGTCATCCAGAGGCCCGGAAGCGGCTTCGCGTAAACTCGGTATCGGAGCCCATCGCATGAAGCGCCCTCCGCAGCGCCAGCTCCGGCTTGGTGTCGCGGCTCCGATTCGACTGCATCGAGCGCGAGCGGGACGGGGTGTGCCGGTGGGTTGACCGATGCGCCAGCAGGCATCGATGAGGCGGGCGGTCTGGTCGCCGTCGGGGTCGGCGTAGTCGCCGATCGAAATGATTCACCCATTATGGGTGATGCATGGTCATCCTCTCAGGCGGACTGTGTGGGTAAGGAATCACTGTACCCGTTATGGGTGCGGATGGAGGTTTCGCATCGCCCGGGCACAAGATCCGTAGGGAGGGGAAACCCGATGCCGGACGCGATAGAGGAATTCTTCGACGGGCTCGCTCAGCGCGGACACGAACGGCTACTGGAGTTGGTCACAGGCACCGTCCGCTTTGACATCTCACGCGACGGTCAGACCGACCACTGGCGGCTCACGATCGAGCATGGCGACATCGCGGTGTCGCGGGAGAGTGCCGAGACGGCCGAGTGCGTGGTACTCGCCGACCGGGCGACCTGGAATCGCATCGCAAGCGGCGAGCTGAACCTTTTTGCGGGGCTGCTCCGCGGGACGGTGGTCGTCAAAGGCAGGACCGAGCTGATTGTCCTGATCCAGGGGCTTTTTCCCGCGCATCCGCGCGTACCGCAATCCGGTCTCACCTCCGGGAGGTAGCCATGGGTGACGGCCAGGTTAGGATCCTGGACGGTAACACCTTCGTGATCAGCGACGGGTCTGGTGACATCCAAGCGTCGCCCGCCGACCCGAGCGGACTGTTCTCATTTGACACGCGCTTCCTGTCGAAGTGGGTGCTGACTATCAACGGCGAGCAACTCAATCCGCTCTCCGTTGACGAACTGCACTACTTTCAGACCCGCTTCTTCCTCGTCCCAGGACCCGCAAGGGTTTACATCGACGCCAAATTGTCGGTGATCCGCCAACGCACGGTCGCGAAAGGCTTCTCGGAAGAACTCACTCTTCTCAACCTCGACAGGAATCCCGTCGACATCACCCTCCGCATCGAGGTGGGCAACGACTTCGCCGACATCTTCGACGTCAAGAGTGCCACCGTGAAAAAGGTGGGGAAGTACTATACGCGGGTCGAGAACGGAGACCTGTTGCTCGGCTACGAACGGGAGGCGTTCCGCCGCGAGACACACGTCTCATCGACCGCAACCGCTCAGACCGACGAGCGCGGTCTGACGTTCGCCGTCCACCTTGATCCGCATGGTCATTGGGATACCACACTTCGCGTCGTCCCCCGAATCCTCGCGCCCGGTGGCGGGGACCTGCTGCCACGAGTGCATCAGGCGCGATCGCACATGGACCTGGAGTTGACGGACTGGCTCAGGCGCGCACCGCGCCTGGAGTGTGACTGGGCCCCGCTGAAGGACGTCTACCAACGGAGCCTCGTCGACCTCGCCGCGCTGCGCTACGCTCCGCTCGTCGCACGAGGCCGCAGCTTGCCCGCCGCTGGCCTCCCCTGGTTCATGACCCTATTCGGCCGCGACAGCATCTTCACTAGCCTGCAGGTGCTGCCGTTCGAGCCGGAGTTCGCCGCGACGACCCTGCGCTCGCTCGCCATATGGCAGGGAACCCGAGTGGACGACTTCCGCGATGAGGATCCCGGACGCATGCCGCACGAGCTGCGCTACGGAGAGACGATCGCCTTCGAAGAGCAACCACACTCCCCGTACTTCGGCACTGCCGATGCCACCCCGCTGTTCGTCGTGCTGCTCGACGAGTACGAGCGCTGGACCGGTGACATCGAGCTGGTGCGCGAACTCGAGTTCGTGACCCGCTTCGCGCTCGCTTGGATCGACGATCACGCCGACCTGATGGGCAACGGTTACATCTCCTACCAGCGTCGTACGGAGTCCGGCCTGGAGAACCAGTGCTGGAAGGACTCCTGGGACTCGATCTCCTACCACGACGGCCGGCTGCCCGGTTTGCCCCGGGCGACCTGCGAGCTGCAGGGCTACGCGTACGACGCCAAGATACGCGGCGCCCGCCTGGCGCGTCGGGTCTGGAACGATCCGGCATACGCCGACAAGCTGGAGCACGAGGCGGCCGACCTCAAGCGTCGCTTTGACCGCGACTTCTGGATCGAGAACGGTCAGTACTTTGCCCTCGCCCTCGACGCTGACGGCAAACAGGTCGACGCACTGTCGTCGAACATCGGCCACCTGCTGTGGAGCGGCATCGTCGACCCCGAGAAGGCAAAGGCCATCGCGGGGCACCTGCTCGGTCCACGGCTGTTCTCCGGCTGGGGTGTGCGGACGCTGGCTGTGGGCGAGGGGCGGTACAACCCGGTTGGCTACCACGTCGGTACGGTGTGGCCGTTCGACAACTCGTTCATCGCCTGGGGCCTGCGACGCTACGGCTACGAAGCCGAGGCGGCGCGCATCGCCGCCGGCATCCTCGATGCGGCCGTCTTCTTCGATGGGCGGCTGCCGGAAGCGTTCGGGGGGTTCGACCGGCCGCTGACGAGGTACCCGGTCCTGTACCCCACCGCATGCAGCCCGCAGGCATGGTCGTCTGGCGCGCCTTTGTTGTTGATCCGGACGATGCTGGGCCTGGAGCCGTTGGACAACAATCTGGTGGTGAACCCGGCGCTGCCAACGAACATCGGCCACATGCAGTTGCTCGACATCCCCGGGCGGTGGGGCCTCGCCGACGCCCTTGGACGCGGGCCGGTCCAGGCCGACAGGCAGGAGGGCCTGCGCCCTCAACTTAGTTAGTCGAATTCGACGTCGTCGGTGCAGCTGCGGTGATCGATGCCAGCACCCTGCCGACTTATCATAGTTCCGTCTGGATGAACCGGACAGCTTGCCTGCGCCGCGCGGCACCACACCACGACCGAGACCAGCCGCTACGGCACCCCGCGCCTGCAGCTGGGACCGGCTGTACCCACGGCCGACCCGCCGCACTTGCTGGATCGACGACGACAGCGACCGCCGGTCATCGAAGGCACCCTGATCCGCCTGCAGGTCGAGCACCTGCCCGGTGACCGTGACCCCAAACCGATGTCGCTGTGGTGCTCGCCCACCGGCGCCACCGCCGTCGATGTGGACCGCTGGTGGCGGTCCTTCCTACGCCGCTTCGACCTTGAACGCACGTTCCGCTGTTCAAATACACCCTCGGCAGGACCCGCCCGAAGATCCGCACCCGCAGGACGCTGGACCTGGCTGATCATCGCCGCCAGACGAATCTCGACCCAGCTTGCGGCCTCAGCCGCGGATCTTGACGCAGCAGAAGCCAGGCTGCGGCGCGAGTTCCACACTCAGTCTCCGGAGGTCAAGTCCGTCGATGACGCCGCCGATGAGGGAGAGGTTCATGCCGCAAGTAAGGTCAGTATGCTTTGCCGCCAACCGGTCGAACGGGCAGTTCGCCAGGCGGATCTCCCGGTCGGAGATACGCGGTTCGTAGCCATGACGAGCCAGCACGCGCGCTGCACGTACCAAGTCGTGGTGAACACGACCCGTGCCGACCGCCGAGGCGACGCCTGGAGCGGCAACCTTGCTCTCGCCCCTAGCCGCCGCGGCGATGCGCCGGCCCTCCTCCTCTGCTGCGTCTCGCACCGCGTCCGCGATCGGGACATCGTCGCCCGACGACCGGTCGATGGCCGTCGCGAGCACCTCACCGGCAAGGTCATAGCGACGCTCGGGCAAGGAGACCGAAAGCTGCCGGGATGAGCGCCGATAGAGCTTCGATGGGCGACCCGCTCCCGGGCCAGTCCTGCCCGACAGCCGGCGGAACTCCACGTCGAGCAGGCCCTCCTCCACCAGCCGGTCGAGGTGGAATTTCACCGAGTGCAACGGCAGGTCGACCGCCTTCGCCGCCTGCTCGCGGCTGACGGCGTCGGGCTGTGCCGCGACGTACAGGTAAAGCGCGCGACGGGCAGGCTCCAACAGCGCACCGACCCCAGCGACCTGCTCGGCAAGCTCGTCCGACACGACCAGTCCTTTCTAAAAGAGAAACCTATTGACGAAATCTCGGCCTCGGCTCTACGGTCGAGACTACTCTCTTTTAGAGTCAGGAGGTCGTCATGATCCACACGCGCTTCTCCGCATCATCTGCGACACCGGTCGCCGCGAAAGACGCCGCTCGTCAGGCATTCCTCCTCCTACGCACGGTCTTCACCGTCGCCCCTATCCTCTTCGGCCTGGACAAGTTCTTCGGGTTGCTCACCAACTGGGAGGAGTACCTCGCCCCCTGGATCAACGACATCATGCCCGGTGACGCGCACCAGGCGATGCTCGCGGCGCGCCCCGCATGTTCGACGTGATCATTGCCGGGTGCGGGCCGACTGGTGCGATGCTGGCCGCCGAACTGCGGCTGCACGATGTGCGGGTACTCGTCCTAGAGAAGGAAACCGAGCCCGTGTCGTTCGTCCGCATAGTTAGTGGTGATCATTCGATCCTGCTGACGCCTCGACGATCAGGCCCACGAAAGCAGCAATACATAGCCGGAATGATCAAAACGCCCAGTGAGTGCGTGTTTGAGAAGGTCGGATGTGGACGGTGTGGCGGCGCGGCTTGCTTGGTGAGGTACTTGGTGATGTAGCCGACGCACCGGTCAGCGTCTTTGGTGCCGGCGAGGACGCCCTTGGCGTCGACCTGGAGGCCGAACCGGACGACGTGCACGGGTTCGGCGTCGGGGTCGTCGTCGACCAGGTCCAGGGCGTCATGCCAGGACGGCAGAAGCCGGCCGGTGGTCGGGTCGGTGTAACCGGCGGCATCGGCGTCCCATTGCGGGCGTTGCCCGGTTCGTAGACCCGGACGTCGACCGGCGGCCACCACGCCTGGTGATAGGTGGCGGCGGCCACCTGGCGGACGAGGGCGCGCGGGATGGTGCCTCGTTGACCGGCTTGAAGCTGTCCAGGTCCAACACGACGACCCACGGCCGGACGGCGGCGAGCTGGGTCCAGGCGTCGGCGAGGCCAGCGCGGTTGGCGAGGCCGGTCAACGGGTCGCGCAGGGCGGCGCGTTGCAGCGCGGCCAGCTCTTAGCGGGCGACGTAGAGGCAGTATCGGTCCCAGCAGAACAGGACCAGCGCGCCGACGAGGATGAGGCCGGAGGCGATGGCGTCGCTCATCGGGTCACCTCCCCGACCAGCGGGACGCCGTTGCGCGGGTGAACGCGGCTGGCGAGACCGGGGCCACCGGGGTCGGGCGGGCCGGCTCCACCGGGACCAGGGCAACAGGCTCAGGGACGGCCGGCGCGGTGACGGGCTGCGGTGCCTGCCGGGCGGGTGAGGCGGGTTCCTTGACCGGCGCGGCCGGGGCCGGGGCGTCGGCGTTCGGGGTGGGGTTGGTGGTGAGGACGAGCTTGGACAGGCCGATGAAGGCGAGGGCCGGCACGGTGGACAGCAGCCACCCGGACAGGCCCGGCTTGGCCACGGCGAGCTGCGCGGCCAGGGACAGCGCGACAGCGGCGACGAGCAGGAACATCGGGTACCCCGATCGGCCCACCGTTGCGCTTGCGGCCGATCGTGAGCAGGGCGGCGGTGGGGATGAGTTCGGAGATGACGGCGTTGGCCCAGCCGAACCATTCCCCGGTGCCGGGCGGGCTCGCGCGGGACGTGCCGGTTCCGGTGTGCCGTCGTTGTCCTGGGTCAGGGGGCCATGACCTCTTGGGCGTCCGCTGCCAGCACGACAACTTCGGCGATCTTGCTCGTAAGAGATATTCGATCTTGTGAAGCCGGGGCACCACAACTGCCTTTGACTCTGGCTGTCGGGGTCAACCGAGGCCGCGAGAGACCGCCCACGTGCCATCTCCTGCCGCAGTCAGCCAGCCAGATCAGCCCTTGCCGGAGCCTGCCCTGGTCGTGAGTATGAGTTCACCTCACGAAGGAGTGCTGATGCCGACCCCCCGCAAGCATCCCGTGGAACAACCCGTCTTCCGGTCGCTGATGTTGACCTCACTCTTCCTGGGCGTCGTGCTTCTCATCCTCAATGAACCGCCTTCGAACGGGTTTGTGGGCGTCGCGGCGCTGATGCTGCTCGCCGTCTTCGTCGTCTCCTTCGGCCTCTATTGGCTCGCGTGGCTGCCCAGAGAACATGAACTGTGGCGCGAGGGACGTCAGGGCCAAGGGGAGTAAGACGGGGCACCGCCTCCATCACGGGCGGTAGTCCTAGCGGCTGCACACGGCCGCCGGGGCTGCCCATGCTGCCCCTGGTGCACCACCCGGACGTGCTGGTCTTCGACAGGAACCTGATCGGGGTCGTGCCCAGCCCGCTCTCCGACGAGGCCTTCGCCGCGGCGATTTCACCCGATCCGGCGAGGGACGGCGAGTGTTGCGGCCCCTCGCTAGGCTGACGAGCCAACCCGGGTTCCTGACACATCCTCACTCCTCTTACGCGGGGGAAGTCATGAGCAGATCAATGCTGCGCCGGTTCGGCGCACTGCTGCTGGGTGTCACTCTGGCCCTGACCGGGCTGGCCGCGCCCGCCCAGGCGGCAGACACAGGATCCATCACGGGCCGGCTGACCGACGGTGGAGCCGCGGTCACCACCGGCGGCTCCGTCTACCTCTACGGCGACGACGTCGACCACTGGGATTACGCGAGTCTCGACGACCAGGGCCGTTACGCGTTCGACGCGGTCCCTCCGGGCAGGTACCGGGTGAACTTCGAGGCCTGGGGCCACCCGACGCAGTTCGCCTACGGCAAGACCGACTGGTCGTCGGCGAATCTCATCACCGTGACGGCTGGCGGCGCGACGGTAGTCGATGACGAGTTGCTGCCGGTCGGCACGATCGCCGGGCGGTTGGTCGATCGGACCGGTGCCCCGGTGCAGTTCGCGTCCGTCAGCGCCGAGACCGTCGATTACAGCAGCTCCGGCTACGGCAGCACGGATCCGGACGGCAACTTCACCATCCAGGTCGTGCCGGGCAGTTACCGCGTCCGGTTCGACGTGGGCGCGTTCAGCCAGTTCGCGTACGGCACGCTGGACCCCGACGCCGCGGCCGTCTTCGCGGTCACTGTGGGCGGCACGGTGACGGTCAACGACACCCTGGTTCCCACCGGCACCATGGCGGGCCGCTTCACCGACTCGTCCGGCGCGCCGCTGTCCGGCGTGGACGTCTACGTCAGCAACGGCCAGTTCTTCGGCAGTGCCCAGACCGACGAGGACGGCCGCTACCGGCTCGACCAGGTACCGGTCGGCACGAACTACACCGTCGAGTTCTCCAGCACGGCGCTGTTCCTGCAGCAGTACGCCTACGGCACGGTGGACCCGTCGGCGGCGGCCCGGTTCGCCGTCACCGAGGGGCAGACCACCACGGTCGACGACCAGAAGCTGCCGACGGGCAGCGTCCGCCTCACCGCCGTGGACTCGCGTACGGGTCAGCCGATCCTGAACTTCACCTCCAGCATCGGCCTGGACGCGCGTGACACCGAGAACGGTGAGGTCATCTACCCGACCGTCCCCATCGGCACCCACGAGATCTGGGCCGACGCCTCGGGCTACTCCTTCGATGGGGCTTCCGTGACGGTCGTCGCCGGCCAGCAGGCCGACGTCAGGCTGGTCATGGAGCCGCTGGCGCGCATCACCGCCACCGTGGTGGACGCCAAGACCGGCGCGCCGCTGGCCGGCGTGTGCATCGTCCCGGTGCGCGTCGACGAGGTCCGGATGCCGGACGGCTGTGACCAGGTCACCGACGCGAACGGCAAGATCACCCAGATGATCTGGAAGGGTGCGGGCACGTACCAGCTGCTGGCCTGGCCGGACCAGGCCGACGGTTACGGCGCCCAGTGGGTCGGTCCGCGTGGCGGCACCGGCGACCTGCGGCTCGCCACGCAGTTCGCCGTGGAGTCCGGTGAGACGGTCACGCCGCCGATCATCCGGATGGATCGCGCGGGTGTCATCGCCGGTCAGGTCTTCGGGCCGGACGGTGCCGCGCTGTCCAACGGAGCCGTCCGGATCGCCGGCGAGCCGGTCGGCCTGGGCGGCGGCTTCGGTGCCTCTGGCATCGGCGCCGAGGGCCGCTACCGGATCGACAAGCTCGGCCCGTACGAGTGGCCGCTCCTGTTCGACGTGGCCGGGCAGGCCACGCAGTGGAGCGGCGGCGAGGCCAACCGCGACCGGGCCGACCGGATCACGGTCGTTGCGGGCGGCACCACCACCTACGACTACCGGCTTGAGGCCGGGGTCACGGTGACGGTGGCGAGCACCACGCCGTTCAGCGGGTATGTGGTTGCCCGCAACGCCGACACCGGTGACATCGCCGGTACGTGGTCGATCTCCGAACCGAACGCCGGCGTCGCCAGGCAGGTCATCGGCGAGCAGCACATCCGGTTCGAGTACTACCCGAGCGAGGGCGGCCGCAGGTTCGTCGGTGGCGAGGACTTCGCCTCGGCGACCAATTACAAGATCCACAAGCACAAGGACGAGGCGTTCGAGCTCACGCTCGGCTGAGCGCAGCAGATCAAGGGCCGGCTTCCCGTGACGGGAGACCGGCCCTTGATCGTTCTGAGCGGCGCGCCGTCGCGTGTCCCTGGAGCTTGATCCAGTAACGCCGCACGGTCCCGAGTTCGGTGTCCCGGACGTCCTCCAGGACACCGCCGTGGCGCTCGATCGTCTTCGCCGAGGCGACATTGCCGGCCTCGCAGGTGACCAGCACCCGGTCCAGGTCGAGCGCCCGTGCCTCGCCGAGCATCCGGCCCAGCGCCCAGGTGGCCAGCCCGCGCCGGCGCGCGGACGGGCGGATGCCGTAGCCGATGTGGCCGCCGATCCGCAGCAGATAGTCGTTGAGCTCGTGCCGCAGCGCGATCCCGCCGAGCACCCGGTCGCCCTCGACGATCCACCGGTACGTGCAACGCACCCGGCCGGCCGCCAGCGGCTTCGCCGGATCCGACTCGTCAGCCAGCCGGGCCACCCAGGCCGCGAACCCGGCCGGCGAGCCCACCTCGTCGGACGCCCGGAGTCCGAAACCGTCCTCGTGGGCTCCGGGACCCCACTCCGCATGCGCCTCGAGCCAGGCGGCGTGCAGGCGTACGGCGGGCGCGATCAGGTCGGGCACGCGGCGACGATAGCGGCTCCCATCGCGGAGTGCGGGGAATGGTCTTGCCGGCGAAGGGGTTCCGCTGCCAAGATCCGCCGGGTGACGACACGCAAGAGACTACTGGCCCTCCACGATCAGCAGGTGCGAGGCACGATCGCCACCCGGTTGCCGAGGACCTGGACCCCGTCGTGGGACGGTCCTGTCCTGCGGGTCGAGACCCCGTCGGGCGGGTTCGTGTTCGCCCAGGATCTCGACGAGCTGAGCGTGGAGGAGCTGGACGCTCTCATCAGCCGGGTACGGAAGTTGTTCGCGGAACGCGCCCAGCAGGTCGAGTGGAAGACCTACCGCCACGATCGGCACGATCTGACCGAGCGACTCCGGTTGGCCGGGTTCGAGCCCGAGGCGGAGGAGACCGTCGTGGTCGGTCTGGTGTCCGACCTGATCGCTGCCGGCGAGGCTCCGGAGGGCGTGACCGTCCGCGCCACCACGGACCCGGCAGACCTACGTCGGATCGCCGCCATGGAGTCCGAGGTCTGGGGCAGGGACTTCTCCTGGATGGCGGACGACCTGGCCAGCCGCATCGAGTCGGCCCCGGACAACATCGTGATCCTGGTCGCGGAAGCCGGCGGCGAGGTCGTCTCCGCCGCGTGGTTGGTGGTCGTCCCCGGCACTCAGTTCGGTGCCCTGTGGGGTGGATCGACCCTCGCCAGGTGGCGTCGGAAGGGCATCTATCGAGCCCTGGTCGCTCAGCGCGCGCAGCGCGCCGCCCGTCGGGGCCTCACGTATCTGATGGTCGACGCGTCCGCCGACAGCTGTCCGATCCTGCGCCGGCTGGGCATGCACGAGGTCAGCACCACCACCCCCTGGGTGTGGACGCCGAACGCCTGAGTCAGCAGGCCGTCAGGCGGTCCAGACCGGGTGCGCGGCGGCCAACGCGGCGGCCTGATACGGCGCCAGCGCGGCATCCTCGGCGACCACTTCCAGTGGCCACTTCTCCCTCAGATCGGTCCACAGCACGGCAGTCAGGCCCGAGAACGTCTTGAGCTCGTCCGCGCCCTCGGCCACCCGCACCACGTAGACCCAGGTCGCACCGTCCGGTGCGCCATCGAGTGGGTCCCGCCAGGCACGGTGCAGGCGCTGAGCGCCCTCCCGCATGGCGTAGGCGGGCAGGAGGCTGTCCGCCCGGGACGGGTCGGGAGCGCCCGCCGGGCCCCTCGGGCTGAAGCGGTACGCCAGTGGCGGCGCCTCGGCGATGACCGGCACGTCGAGCAGGTCCGGGGTGTCGGGCTCGTAGAGGAACGAGCGGATCAGGTCCTGTTCTTCGCGGGTGATCCCGACGCCCTGGTACGCCAGATTGCCAAGGAGCGTCCCGTCGGCCAGGTACCACTCGCCGGCGGCGTAGTGCTCGCGCACCGTACCCAGAACGTCGTCGGAGAGCCGGCCCGCGAGCCGCGCGCACACCTCGGTGATCGTCGCGTAGGTCTTCGCATCCATGGCACTCACTTCTTGTAATCGCCGAGCACTGTCGTGGTGACGTTCCCCTGGGCATCCTGGACGACTCTGATGATCTTGTTGCCCTTCGGGCCCTCCCACGTCCAGCTTCCGTCACCGCCGACGTCGGGGTGACTGTAGCGGGGCGGGTTGCCCATGGGCACGCCCTTCGGGGCGGGGTTCGGCGCGGACGGATTGGTGATGACGCCCGGGTCGCTGCCGTACGGCGGGTAGGCGGTCCGGATCTCGCCGTTGGCTAGCACCGTCGTCTTGACCCGGACACCATCGACCTGGCCCTCGTAGTCGTAGGCCCAAGCCCAGTTCCCGTCGGCATCCTTGGTCAGGTACGGCCCCTTGGCCGGCGGCCCCTGCTGCGTCACGCGGTGCGCGGCGTCGAGGATCTGCGGATCGTCCCAGTCCTTCGGAAACTCCGTCTTCTTCGAGTAGCCAGTGCCGGCGCGATGGCCGCCCTGCCGGCCCCCGTCGCCATCGAGGATGTGCTCTCTCGATGCGTCGCTGTGGTGGATGTCGGACGCCTTGGGCGCAGCCGTCGGCGCGGGCGGCCGGGTCGAGGTGTTCGGCTTGTTGGAACCCGGCGAGTTGTTGCCCTGGCCGCCACCGCCGGGCCGCCCCTGTTGTGCCTGCGTCGCGACGGTGGCCTGGGCGGCACTCACGTTCTTCGGTACGTGCGCGGTGCCGTGCGGCCGCCCGGACGGCCCGTTCCCACCGTTGCCGTTTCCCTGTGGATGGGACGGATTCCCGCCGCCGCTGTTCCCGCCGCCGCTGTTCCCGCTGCCGTGCGGCGTTTTTGGTCTCGCCATCGTCGGGTCAGCCGTCCAGGAGCTTCGAGAGGTTGGTCAGGCTGGTGATCAGAGCCATGACGTAGGTCAGGATGCGCCCGGCCCACTTGACGACGGCTGCGGCGATCTGCGCGGCGATCACCGGGATGGTGACGACGAAGATGGCCTCCACCGCCCACACGATGACCCGCGCCACCAGGTCGGCGATGAGGTCACGCACGATGTCGCGGGTGAACATCACCAGGTTCCCGGCGGCCTGGGTGGCGGCCGCCATCGCCGCGGAGATTCCGCCGAGCCCGTTGATCGCCTCCACGTTGTGTTCCATCAGGTTGTGGTACGCCGTGGCGGCCCGCCCCTGCCAGTGCGGCATGTCCCCCTCGACGAAGGACTTGAGGTCGGCGGCCATGCCCTGCAGCGCGGCGGCCATGTTGTCCCAGGTGGCCGCATGGGAGGCGACCACGTCGGGCATGCCGGTGAGTTCGTCGAGGACCTGCCGCAGCGGCTCGAAGTACTCCATCGCCCAGCCCAGCCCGTTGGCCAGCAGCGCGCTGAAGGGATCCATGACGGAGGCGGCGACCTCGATACCGAACGCCGCGCCCGCGATCAGGTCGTCGACCCAACCCTCACTGTGGATGGCGTCGACCAGTCCCTGGAAGCTGTCGGCCAGGGCCGCCCCGGTCCATGGCTTGCGGGTCGACTGGACGTCGGCGATCAGCGACGTGTCGGTCATTGCGCCGACCTCGCCAGCCCGCCACCCGCCTTGCGGATCGTGTCGTCGGCGTCGAGGTCGGCGTTGTCGTAGTTGTCGGCGGTCTTGCGAAGTCCCTGCACGACCAACGACAGGTTCTCCTCCACGTACGCGATGAGTTCGTCCTGCCGGTTGTGCCGGCCCTCGAGGACCGCCGAGATCCACCCGCAGAGCAGCCCGTACGCCGAGTCGTCCTGCGCGATGTGCGCGCTGGCGGTCTTGATCGCGTCGAAGCGCCCCCGCAGCGTGTCGACGTTGCGGGCGTGCGCGCGGATCTGCTCCGCGTCGACCTCGAAGCCGTCGGCCACCGCCCTCACCACCGCCCGTACTGGTCGTCGGACCCGTCCGCGGCGGGGTCGGCATCGCGCAGCTGCTGCGCCACCCGCTCGGCGATCGCGCGCGCCGCCGCCGATTCGGTGCCCACGGTGTCGGCAATGATCTCCTGCGAGTGGTCGGCCAGCTGCCGCCTGGCCTCATGAATCGTGTCCATGATCGTCCTGGCGACGACCTCGGGTGCGGCCCGGTGGATCCGTTGCCCCAGCCGCAGGTCGACCAGGGCCCCTACGGAGTCCACGGTGACCTCCGTCAAGCCGTTGCCATCGGCGACCGTGACCCGCAGCTCCCGCAGACGGTCACTCATCGCCTTGGTGTCGGCCGCGAGCTGGTCGATCCGACCCTTCCACGCCGCGAGCCGCTCCACTGCGCCGTCCGGGTCCAGCAGGTCTCCCCCGCCCGACACGCCGACCGCCATGTGTCCCCTCGGTCACTAATCGTGATCTTCGATGCCGAGGAAGATTAACACAGGCACCGTCCGTCCGGCGTCCACATCGGATCGCGCGCCGACTGACCCGCTGACGGCGCCCGGAACGCGACCGCCCCGGACACCGAGGCGTCCGGGGCGGTCGGGTGTGGAGCGGTCAGACGACCCTCGCAAAGCCGTTCCACCCCGAGCCTCGCTGTACCCGGGAGGCGAAGGTGCCGTCGCCGCGCCCGGCGTAGAACCAGAGCAGGCCGTTGGCGTCCCGCGCCAGCAGGTCGTGCCGGCCGTCCTGGTTCAGGTCGCCGATGGCCAGAACGGTGTTGTAGATGTTCCAGCCGGCGCTGACCTTTACCCGGCTGGAGAAGTGGCGCGCCCCGTCGCTGAAGTAGCGGTACATCACCCCGGCGGCGTCGATGCCGAGCAGGTCGCCGTTGCCGTCGCCGTTGAGATCGCCGGCACCCACGACCTTCGGGTAGACGCCCCAACCCGAACCGATCTGCACCCGGGTGCTGAAGCCCCCGCCGCCGTTGGCGGTGTAGAGCCAGAGCTTGCCGTCGGTCCCGACGCCCAGCAGGTCGGGTCGCCGGTCGCCGTTCAGGTCACCGGGTGCGACCAGCAGCCGGTACGCCAGCCAGCCGCGGCCCAGCGTGATCGACTTGGTGGTGCTCTTCGGGAATCCGTTGCGCCCGGTGCCCAGGAACACCCGCAGATAGCCCACCTTGTCCACGACCAGCAGGTCCGGCATCCCGTCCTCGTCGAGGTCGCCGAACGGCACCAGGGTGGCGACCCCGGCGGTGCCGGTGCAGCTCAGGCACCATGTGTCGGTGTCCCCGAGGTTGCTGAGTCCGCCGGCGGGCTCGGTGCCCGGCGCCTGCCCGTACCAGCGGCCCACGCCGGTGGAGCGCACGCCGAGCAGCGCCTGACCGCCGTAGCAGTCCCAGGTGCGGAACGGGAAGGTGCCGCAGGTGGAGAGCACGGTGCCGGAGCCGATCGTGACGGTGGCCCCGGCGTCGGACGTGCCGGTGACGGTCCACCGGTAGCCGCCGTTGTCGGCCATCCTGAACTCCGGGAGCCAGCCGTTCCAGGAGACGTGGACACCCTCGCGCACCGGGCCGCCGGAGGCGATCGGGAACGTGCGGCCGGTGGCCTTGTGCGTGATGGTGGCCCGCCAGGAGGAAACCGGACGGGTGAACTTGAGGTAGGCGTTCCACAGCACGTCGTGCCGCGGGTACGTCTCCCGGCCGACCGAGGAGAACCCGACGGCTGGCGGGGTGGAGGGCACCCCGCTGTCGAGCACGTGCACCGCGTTGGCGGCGTCCACGTACGCCACCCCGGCGCCCGCCCGGTCCACGGTCCAGCTGATGCCGCGGTCGTCTGCCGGCGCGCCCACCGGGAGGTCCGCCAGCTTCACCGCCGTGCGCACGGTGCCGTCGTGGAAGTCGGTCATCAACAGGCTCTTGCCGTCGGCGTCGTGGCGCACCAGGAACCCGTCGCCGAGCAGCGCCGGCCCGGCCGGCAGGGTGATGTTCCGGTTCGCCGTCAGGTCGTACACCCCGGCCGCCGTCCCGCCGCAGGACCAGTACAGCCAGCGCGTGCTGGCCTGGAGTTCGGTCGGCACGCAGGCGACCCCGGTGGAGACGACGCGCTGGGTGGCGTTGGCGCCGAGCCCGACCTGCTTGAGCTGGCCGGGGGTGGTCGTCGCCGTCCAGACGGTGTCGTACCAGACGGCCGCGCCGGTGATCGGGCCGGTCAGCTCGACCCGGCGGGACGGCATGTCGACGACGTACTGGACGGCCGGCGAACCGCCGTCGACGATCGCGTACCGCTCATCGGAGTCGACGAGCCGTCCGTATGCGGTCGGCACCGGCGTGGCGTGGTCCGTGGCCAGGCGTCCGACGACCGCCGTCTCGCCGCTCGGCCCGTGGGTGACGTACGTCGGCCCTTCCGACCCGTCGAGCATCCGGACGCAGGCGACCTGCGGGGCGCAGGGCGCGGTGTTGGCGGAGAGCGTCCCGGCCACCGGGAAGAGTTGCCTGGCGTAGTCGCCCGATCCGTCGTCGGCGGCGACCGCGTGGTTGTACAGCGCGTACTGGGTGGCGCCGGAGACCGCCACCTGGGTCTGGAGGTGGGCGACGATGCCGTGCCGGTAGCTGAGCGCCGCGTTGCCGACCGGGTCGCGCACCGGCAGCACCGGCACGTGGGCCGGCGCGGCGTCCGTCGGGGTGAACCGGTGCACCGCCCAGTCGCGGGAGCTGCTGCCGCCGACGAGCAGGGCGCTGCCGTCCGGCCCCTGGACGATCGACTCGTTGAGCAGCGAGGCCAGGGGCAGCGCGGGCTCCTGGGTGGTGCCGCCGAGCGGCACGGTGACGGCCAGCCCCTGCTGCTTGCCGTTGCGCTTGTCGACAACGCCGAGCACCCGGTCGCCGACCAGCGCGTACCGCTGCGCGGTCCCCACGTTGGCGGTCCGGACGGTGGTTTCCGTGCCGGTCAGCAGGCCCTTGCGGGAGTACGCGTGCACCGTTCCGTCGTGACTGATCCAGGCCACCGTGTCGCCGGAGACCTTGAAGTTGTTCACCTCGTTGAGGTCGACGTCGGGGATCTGCACGATCCGGGCGCTCGCCAGGTCGAGCACACCCCACCACAGGCCGTCCATGGTGGACATCTCGAGCACCATCGAGGTGCCGTCGTCGGCGAGTGGCTCGGTGGTGAGGGCGATCTCACCGCTCGGCAGGCCGGTGACGGGACGGCTGGCGACCACGCTCCCGTCCGTCCCGACGGTACGCAGCTCCAGCTTGGTGCCCTGCCGGACCACCAGCTCCCGGCCCTGCACGGCGAACAGGCTGCCGTCGGTCGGCCGCGGCCACTGTTCCCAGCTCCGGTCGCCCAGGTCGAGCACGTTGACGGTGGCGTTGACCGGGTGGCCGGGCACCGACTGCCAGATCGAGATCGTGTCCCCGCCGGCCGGGCGCAGCGCGGTGGAGCTCAGCCCGGTCAGCTCCTCCACCACCATCGTCTCGCCGGTGTCGTACCGGGTCCAGAGGTAGTTCTTGGCGGCGTTGTGCTGGTGCAGGAAACCGGTCTTGCCGGCGAGCCACAACCGCTCCATGGGCAGGGCGGTCGGCTCGTCCTGCGGGATGACCGTCACCTCGCGCGGTGCGGTCGACGGGTCGGCGACGGCCGGGGTCCCCGGCACGACGAGCAGGGAGAGCGCCAGCGACGCGGTGCACGCGAGAGCGCCGGCGGACAGACTGCGGCCCACAGAGGTCCTCCTGGGATCAGGGCTGCACGTAGATCTTGAGAGGCTAACCGCCCGGCGGCGACCGGGTGTGCCGCCGAACGGTTGACCCCGTCACAGCCGTTGGCCGGACAGGGGGAAGCCCGGGTGCCGCAGCTACGGCACCCGGGCTTCCCGTGGCTCGGATCAGAAGAGGGCCTTGTAGGCGTTGAAGCCCGTGCCCTTCTGCACCCGGGGGACGAAGGTGCCGTTGCCGCGCCCGGCGTAGAACCAGATCACGCCCTTGGCGTCCCGGCCCAGCAGGTCGTTGCGGCCGTCCCCGTTGAGGTCACCGATCGGGAGGACCGTGTTGTAGATGGTCCACCCCGAACCGACCTTCACCCGTGAGGTGAAGTGCCCCTTGCCGTCGCTGAAGTAGCGGTAGAGGCCGCCGGTGCTGTCGATGCCCAGCAGGTCGCCGTTGCGGTCGCCGTTCAGGTCACCGCCGATGACCTTGGGGTAGACGTCCCAACCAGAGCCGATCTGCACCCGGGTGTTGAAGCCGCCCCGGCCGGTCGCCGTGTAGAGCCACAGCTTGCCGGTGGTGTCGATGGCCAGCAGGTCGTCCCGGCCGTCGCGGTTCATGTCACCGGGGGCGACGAGCAGCCGGTACGCCATCCAGCCCTTGCCCATCTTGATGGACTTCGTGGCCTCCCTGGCGTAGTCGGGCTGACCGATCCCCAGATACGCCCACAGGTAACCGTACCCGTCCCGGACCAGCAGGTCGGGCATCCCGTCCCCGTTGAAGTCGCCGAACGGCACGATCGCCGAGTCGCGGGCGCCCCCAACGCAGGCCAGGCACCAGTTCTCGGTGTACCCGTTGTCGACCAACCGCCCGGCGGGTATGGCACCGTACGGCTCGCCGTACCAGTGGCCCTCGTTGTTGGACTTGACCGCGAGGAACGCCGGACCGCCGTAGCAGCTCACGCTCCGGAACGAGAACGTGCCGCAGACGACGCGCAGCGTGCCGGTGGCGAGGGTGGCGGCGGCTCCGCCGTCGGTCGTCGTCCCGGTGACCTTCCACAGGTACGTGTCGTTCACCGCCGGCTGACCCGAGGCCAGCCGACCGTTCCAGCTGGTGTACAACGCGGTGCGGGTCGGACCGCCGGAGCTGGTGGCGACCACCTCACCGGTGGTCTTGCGGGTGATCGTCAGCTGCCACGACTGGAGTGGCCGGCTCGGCAGGATCTGCCGGGTCCAGTACTGCTGCCAGTCGGTCGCCCGCGGGTACGACCAGTCGTTGCCGGCGGCGCTGCCCGCGGTGGCCGGGGTGGACGGCACCCCGCTGTCCAGCAGGTGCACCGCGTTGTCCGCGTCGACGTACGCGACCCCGCTGCCGTACCGGTCAACGGTCCAGCTGATCCCACGGCCGTCCGCCGGGGTGCCGACCGGCAGGTCGGCCAGCTTGACCGGATCCTGGAGCGTGCCGTCATGGAAGTCGGACAGGCGCAGGGTGCCCGTGTCGGGGTCGTGCCGGACCAGGAAGCCGTCGCCCAGCAGCGCCGGGCCGCTGGGCACCTGGAGGTTGCGGTTGAGCGTGCGGTCGTAGACGCCGGCCGGACCGTCCGCCCCGCACGTCCAGTAGATCCAGCGGACGCTCGTCTGCAGCTCGGTGGCCTGGCAGCTCGCGCCGGTGGACACGGTCACCACGGTCCCCGAGTTGGTCAGTGACTCCGACTGCAGCGATCCGGGCGCCACCGCCGTCCAGAGGGTGTCGAACCAGAGCGCCGTGCCGGTGACCGGCCCGGTCCGGACCACGTTGGAGTGCCCCACGTCGACCACGTACTGCGTTCCGGCGGTGGCGTCGGCGACGATCGCCCAGGAGCTGCTGGTGTCCACGACCCGCCCGCCCCTGCTGGGCAGCGGCACGGTGACCACGCCAGTGTTCGCCGCCTGGTACGTCCGGAGGGTGTCGGTGGTGGCGCTGGAGAGCAGGTACACCGCTCCGTACCCGTTGCCGTCGACGATGCGCAGGCACGCGACACCGGTCGCGCAGGACGCCGCGTTGGCCGGCAGCACTTCCGGGGCCGGGCCGACCGTGTCGTCCGGCACCTGGGTGTGGTTGTAGACGACGTACCGGTTGCTGCCGTCCGTCGGGGTCACCTGCGTCTGCACGTGCCGGACCAGCCCCCGGTCATATGTGAGGCCGGCGTTGTGCTGCGGGTCCACGACCGACAGGACGACCTTGTCCGTCGGGGCCTGCCCCGGCTCCGCGGTGTAGCGGTGCACCGACCAGTCGGCCGGCCCGGAGCCGCCGACCACCAGCGCGGTGCCGTCCGGGCCCTGGAGGACGGCCGTAATCCCGTAGTCGGTCTGCGGCAGCAGCGTCGTGGCGTCGCCGCCCGCGTCGGGGACCGACATCGTGGGGAACCACTCGCCGGTGTTGGTCGCCTGGTCCTTGGCGCCGATCATGTTGTCGCCCACCGCGGCTGCCCGGAGAATGCCTGGCAGCTGCACCGTGCGGGCCGTCCCGGCGGTCCCGGCGAGCAGCTCTGCCCGCGAGTGAATGTGGTAGGTCCCGGGCAGCGACGTCGACGCCCAGGCGATGGTGTCGCCGGAGACCTGCCAGATCTGGTTGGCGCCGATCGCGTCCGGGATGTCCACCACGGAGCCGGAGGCGACGTCGAGCAGCAGGTGGCGGTAGACGTCGGTCTGGTAGGGCACCACCAGGACGCCGTCGCTGCCCGTTCCGTTGTTGCTGACATAGACGGCGCCCTCGGGGAGCCCGGTGATCACCGTCGTGTCGGTGAGGGTGCCGTCGGTACCGAAGGTGCGCCGCTCCAGGATCAGCTTGGGCAGGGTGAGCCCCATCTTGGCGAGGACCATCGACTGCCCGTACGCCCCTACGACCATGTTGCCGGCGGGGAGCCCCCACTGCTGCCAGGTCTGCGCGGCGAAGTCGAAGACTGTCACCGTGCCAGGGGCCGGTAGCTGGGGCACCTGGTTGATGAACAGGACGCTGTCGTCCCCGGCCCGTCGGATGTTGGTCCAGCGGACCCCGGCGAGTTCCTTGACCACGACGGTCTGGCCGGTGTCGTAGCGGGTCCAGAGGTAGCCGCCGCTGCCCTGGTTGTGGGAGTGCAGGAAGCCGGTCTTACCGGCGAAGTAGACGGACTCGTGCGCCCGCACGGTCGGCGCGTCCTGCGGGATGACGGTCACCTCGCGAGGTGCCGTGGATGTTTCGGCGAGCGCCGGCGTGGCCGGCGCGGACAGGACGCCGAGCGCCAGGGACAGGGTGGTCCCCAGGGCGCCGGCGGTGAGAATGCGGCCCACCGTTCCTCCTGGGATCGGGCTGCGAGATGACCGGAGCGTACGCCGCCGTATCGACGTTGGTGTGCCGCCGAACGGCTGATTCGGTCACAGCCGCTCCGGCGTGCGGATCCCCAGTAGATACAGCCCCTGCCGCAGCACCCGCGCGGTCAGGTCGCAGAGCACCAGCCGGCTGTCCCGGACCGGCCCGTCGGCCCGCAGTACCGGGCAGCGCTCGTAGAAGGCGCTGAACGCGGCGGCGAGCCGGTACAGGTAGGCGGACAGGTGGTGGAACTCCAGGCTCCGCTCCGCCTCGGCGATCACCGCCCCGAAGCCGACCAGCTCGAACGCGAGCGCCCGCTCGGCCGGCTCGGCCAGGCTGATCCCCGCGTCCGGCCGCGCCGCCACCCCGGCCCGCCGGAAGATCGACCGGATCCGCGAGTACGCGTACTGGAGGTAGGGCGCGGTGTTGCCGTCCAGCGACAGCATCCGCTCCCAGTCCAGCACGTAGTCCTTGTGCCGGTCGCTGGACAGGTCGGCGTACTTGACCGCGCCGATGCCGACCGCCCGGCCCACCTCGGCCGCCTCCGCCTCGGCCAGCTCCGGGTTCCGCTCCCGGGCCAGCGCGGTGGCCCGGGCCACCGCCTCCTCGAGCAGGCCGACCAGCTTCACCGACTCGCCGGCCCGGCTGCGCAGCATCCGTCCGTCCGGCCCGAGGATCGAGCCGAACCCGACGTGCTCCGCCCGGGCCGGCGGGACCAGCCAGCCGGCCTGCGCCGCCGCCGCGTACACCATCTCGAAGTGCCGCCGCTGCGGGAGCCCGACCACGTAGAGCAGCCGGGTGGCGCCCAGCGTCCCGGTCCGGTGCCGGACCGCGGCCAGGTCGGTCGCCGGGTAGCCGTACCCGCCGTCGGACTTGCGCACGATCAGCGGCAGCGGCGCGCCGTCCCGGCCCACCGACCCGGGCGGGAAGACGCACGCCGCGCCCGCACTCTCCCGGAGCAGCCCGAGCCGGTCCAGGTCCTCGACCACCGGGGCGAGCAGGTCGTTGTAGCTGCTCTCGCCGTGGAAGTCCCGCTCGGTCAGGGTCACGTCGAGCAGGTCGTAGACGGTCAGGAAGTAGCGCTCGGACTGCTCGACCAGCAGCCGCCACAACCGCAGTGTCGCGGCGTCGCCGCCCTGCAACGCCACCACCCGCCGCCGGGACCGCTCGCGGAACGCCTCGTCGGCGTCGAACTTGGCCCGGGCCGCCTTGTAGAAGGAGTCCAGGTCACCCATGGAGAGCTCCTGCGCCGCCTCGGCCTCGCCCAGGTCGACCAGGTGCTCGATCAGCATGCCGAACGGCGTACCCCAGTCGCCCAGGTGGTTGGCCCGGACCACCCGGTGCCCCAGCCAGGCCAGCAGCCGGGCCGCCGCGTCGCCGATCACCGTCGAGCGCAGATGCCCGATGTGCATCTCCTTCGCCACGTTCGGCGCCGAGTAGTCGACCACCACGGTCTCCGGGTCGGCCACCACCGGGACCCCGAGCCGCGGGTCGGCGGCCAGCGCGGAGACCAGCCCACCCAGCACGCCGTCGGCGACCGTCAGGTTGAGGAAGCCCGGCCCGGAGACCTCCGCCACGGCGCACAGGTCGGCCAGCTCCGCGCGGTCCAGCACCTCCGCGGCGATCTCGCGGGGCGGCCGGCCGAGCCGCCGGGCCAGCGCCAGCGCCGCATCGGACTGGAAGTCCGCGCGCTGCGAGCGCCGTACCACCGGGTCCACCGGCCCACCGGCCACCGTCGAGAACGCCGGCGCCAGCCGGTCGGTCAGCAGTTTTTCCAGATCCATGGGTACGCCGATCTCGCTCGGATCCGCCTCGCGCGGACCTCCGGACTCTGGATGCGGGCGGACCGAGGACGATCGGCGATGACCGGCGGCTCGATCCGCCGGTCGCAAGAGAAAAGTGCTCAGCGCAGGCGGTCGCGGGACCGCCGGCGTCGCAGCGCGCCGACCCGAACGTCGGGGGACGTCGGCTGGAGGGCGTGCGAGCTGGTCACGCGAGCAGCCTAACCGGCCGGCCCGGGGACGGCGCAAGGCCATATCCCGGACCGGCCGGCCGGCGTACGCGGATCGTCAGGCCGGCGTGGCGACGGCCTTGCGGTAGCGCTCGGCCCGTCGCCGCACCTGGGTGTACGCGCTGGTCAGGCCCATCGCCCGGCGGACCTCGACGAGCGTGCGGTGCACCTCGGCCCGGGTCCGTTCGGTGCCCTGGAAGATCAGCTCGTCGACCAGGCCGCTCGTGGCCTCGAACCGGGCCCGTCGCTCCCGGACCGGGTCGAGGAACCGGTTGAGCACGACCGCCAGCGCCTCCTTGACCTCGACGTCACCGACCCGGCCGGCCCGGTAGCGCGCCTTCAGCTCCTCGACCTGCGCCCGGTCCGGGTTGAACACGTCGTGGTACGCGAACACCGGGTTCCCCTCCACCGTCCCGGGCACGTCGGCGCGGACCCGGTTCGGGTCGGTGTACATCCCCATCACCTTGCGGCGCACCGTGGCCGCGTCGTCGGAGAGCGCGATGGCATTTCCCCGACTCTTGCTCATCTTGCCCGAGCCGTCGGTGCCGACCAGGGTGGGCGTCTCGGACATGATCATCTCGGGCACCGGGAAAACCTCGCCGTACAGGTGGTTGAAGCGCCGGGCGATCTCCCGGGTCACCTCGACGTGCGCCGCGTTGTCCTTGCCCACCGGGACGACCTGTCCCTTCACGCAGAGGATGTCGGCGGCCTGGAGGACGGGGTACCCGAGCAGCCCGTACGGCATCTCGTCCTTGCCGGCGTCCCGGGCCATCTCCTTGAGCGACGGGACGCGCTCCAGCCGGGGCACGGTGATCAGGTTCTGGAAGAGGGTGTTCAGGTCGCCTACCTCGGGGATCGCCGACTGGAGGTAGAAGGTGGCCCGCTCCGGCTCGACGCCGGCGGCGAGGATGTCGGTGACCATCTCCCGGGCGTTGCGGGAGACCTGCTCGATGTCCTGCCGGCTGTTCCTGGTGGTGAGCATGTGCAGGTCGGCGATGATGAAGAAGCTCTGGTACCGCTGGTGCAGCTTGACCCGGTTGGCGATGCTGCCGACGTAGTGACCCAGGTGCAGCCGACCGGTCGGACGGTCGCCGGTGAGCATGCGTGAAGCGGACATGGTGGTACGCCTTTCGTGCCGAGAAAGAAGCGGTGGAAGGACGCGCGGGCGCGCGGAAGCGACCCGGGGGTGTGCCCGGATCAGTGGAGTCGGCTCGTCAGAGCGCGAACCGCCATCGCCCGCCGGCGCGGAACCGCAACCCACCGGCACGGAGTACGTCGAGGATCTGCTCCCGGCCGTCGTCGGCACGGGCCGGGAGAACCGGAGCGGCAGCCACCGGGAGACCGTCGACGGTCTCCGGGGCGCAGGTGCTCGGCCGGACCATGCCTGACACGGTAGCCGCTCGCCCGCCCTCGTGGCTGCACCTGCGCCACCGGACCGCTCTCCGGGGGCGCTGCCCGTCCGGCTCCGCTCAGTGCCGCCGGTAGCTCTCGGCGTAGTAGCTGCCCACCTCGTCCCGGTACGCGGGCCGGCCGAAGTCGTCCGGGTCGAAGGCCGGCGAGTCCTTCACCTGGTCCCGGTGCGTGTCCACGTGCACCACCCGGTCCAGGTGGTCGACCCGGGCGACCGTGCCGGCCGGCAGCAGCACCTTCTTGCCGAAGATCCAGGGTCCGGTGTCCACCACCAGGTACCCGGCGCCGGCCTCCTCGCTCGCCTGGTCGACCGCCCCGATCCGGCCGTCGGTCGCCTCCACCCGGTAACCGGTGAGGTCGATCGGGGTGCCCGGGCCGGGGGCGTCCGGGCCGCCGTCCGCGGTGCCGTCCGTCCGCTGCCGTGGCACGTCCTCCGGGCTGGTCTGGTCGTAGCCGCCGGCGAGGGCGGACGGATCCCGCCAGATCCACGGATTGAACGGCTGCATGGCACACCTCCGCTGTCGTCGTGTCGCCGACGGAAACAGTGCCCGCGGCCCGAATGGCGGAAACACCGCGACAAGGCGGTCACCCGTTTCTGAACGACTGCGCTGGGCTGGGCTGACGTACCGGCCGGAGCTGGTCGACGAGGACGAGGAGCGGTCCCTGCGGACCACCCTCGAGGCGCTCGACTTCCGCGAGGTCCGGATGCACGGGCAGACGTTCGGGCCGACCGTACCGTCCCCGGCTGATCCCGGTGTCCGGGCGCCTCGGAACCGCTCCGTACGGTGCTGACCTGCGTCGACGTTCCCCGCCGCAGGTCCGGCCGAGTGCCGCGCTGGCATACTGGCCAGCCATGGTGCTCTCGCGTGGCTGGTCGCTGTTCCTGCTCGGCGTCGGGGTCTGGACCTGGGTGATCTGGCCGAGGTTCGCGGTCGCCATCTGGAACGACCCGCGTTCCTGGTCGACGGGCATCGTCGGTGAGGGCGGCGGCACCGGCTTCCTCTGGGTGCACGCTCTGCTGATCGCGGCCTCGCTCGCGATCGGTACGACCGTCGGAATCCTCGGCGCCAGGGGCTGGCTGGCGGCTCGTCGGGGGCGTCCCGGTGCCTGACCGCCGGATGGCCTCGTCGCGGCCGGCGCCTCCGCAGACCTTCCGGAGTTGCTCGGCTTCCCCGTCCCGTGCCGCTGAGCAGGAAAGATAGCCGCGCGATGATGATGTGACGCGGGACGCCGCCCGCGGATTTGACGTTCAATCCCGCAGACGCGTAACTTTCTCTCTGCCAGCGCGGAACGGGGCAAACGGGACGAAAGCCCGGGAGCGCCGAACCGGGGCTGGCACCGGGTCAGAACCGGGGCATGGCCCTGGGAAGGCCCGGTCCGGGCGGGGCTCGCCAAAACGCCGCAGGGCGGATTTGGCAGAGCGGAACCGACCGGGTAAGGTTGTCGACCGGCAGGGCACCGGGCGAGCTTGCGGGAGACCGCAGCGGCCGGCCTGCCAAATCCGATGATCAAGCGCGGCGGTTCGCTGCTGCGCGGTTCAGCGGCGCCGACCCGTACGAAGCATGACAGACCGCGACACACGGTTTGACACGGCGAAGACGGTGAGGTAACGTAGTAAAAGTGCCCGGCGCGAGAGCGGCGGGTGTGGTTGGACGAAATGCCCCGGATGGGGGTCCTCCTGGTGGGGGGTTTCCGGATGG
>NZ_JBIAIL010000055.1:0-35403 GCF_042871425.1 Micromonospora sp. NPDC005806
CTGGGCGGCGCGAGGATCAGTTGGCCCGCGCAGGCCCGCCCCACCACCCGGTGGGGAGTCGCTCGCCCACACGGCGAGGATCCACAACAACCACCAGAAACCCGGTGAACGTTAGTGGACGCCGCACTAGATTTCCTCGACCGGCAGGTGGTCACACCGTCCGGTTCCTTCAACCCGAAGCAGGTAATCCGATGGGCCCACGCACCCCGAGTCCCGTGCGCATCCTCGTGGTGGACGACGACCCGGGTGATGTCCTCATGATCGAGGAGGCCCTCGAGGACTCCGACGTCGACAAGGTGATCGACGTGGTGAACGACGGCCAGGAGGCGATGGAGTTCCTCCGGCGGGAGGGCCGGCACGGCGACGCCCGGCGCCCGGACGTCATCCTGCTCGACCTGAACATGCCCCGGATGGACGGGCGGCAGGTGCTCGGCGAGGTCAAGCGGGACGATGACCTGCGGACCATCCCGATCGTCGTGCTGACCACCTCCAACGCCGACACCGACATCGTCGGCAGCTACACCCTCCAGGCCAACGCGTACGTGACGAAGCCGATCGACCTGGACGACTTCAACGACGTGGTGCGCCGCATCGACGAGTTCTTCGGCCGCGTGGTCGTGCTCCCCAAGCACGCCTGAGGCTCGACGGCTCCGGGTCGCGGCGCGGCGGCAGACGCGCCGAGCTGGAGCTGTCGGAGTCCCGGCACGCGGATACTGAACATTTTGTGGGAACCGCCGCGCGCGTCGCCGTCAGCCAGCAGGATCGGCAGGTGGGGAAGTAACACCAGCTGCCTGGGGGGCGACAGTATGAGGTTCTCCGTCGTTGAGACCGGCTATGACCAGCGGCAGGTGGATTCCTGCCTGGACGAGCTGGGCATCCGGTTGGTCCGGCTCGCGGCGCGGGCGGAGAGCGCCGCCGGCGCCGGCCGGGAATTCGACCAGATCCGGCAGGAGGCGACCCACCTCTGCGACTTCCTGCGCCGCCGTACCGCGCCGGCCGAGGGCGACGTCGCCGCCCTCCGGGCCCGCGCCACGGCTGACGAGCGGGCGGCCGCCGAGCTGCTGGACGAGGCCCGCGGCGAGCTGGAGGCCGCCCGGGAGGAGGCCCGCCAGGTGCGCGAGCAGGCGTACGCCGAGGCGGTGCGGGCGCGCCGCGACTTCGAGGCGGCACTGCTGGCCCGCCGGAGGCGGGAGGCCCGGGTGGAGGAGATCCTGTCCGGGGCGCGCGGCGACGCGGTCCCGGCGGACACCCCGACCGCGGCGGCGGGCGTGCCGGCGACCCGGGTCGCCGCGGGCGCGTCCGGTGACCCGGGGGCAGGGTCCGCCGAGCGCAGCGCGGCCGCCTGAACCGGTTAGACCAGCGCCGCGACCACCGTGGTCGCCCGCTCCTCGTGCTGGGCGTACGCGTCGGGGAAGGCCGAGACCTGCACGGCCTGGGCGGCCTGGGTGAGGCTCATGTCCGCCCAGCCGGGCACCTCGTTGAGGGCGCTGAAGAAGGCGCGAGCCGCGTACGCCGGGCGCATGATCTGGGCGATGGTGCCCCAGCCGCTGCTGGGTCGCTGCTGGAACAGCCCGATCGAGTCGTGGTCCGAGCCGCTGCCCTGGTGCGGGTAGTCGTAGGACTCGGGCAGTACGTCGCTGGCCAGGTTGTAGAGATTGCTCTCCTGCATGGCGGTGGCGACGGCCACCACGAGCGCCTTGCGCGGCATCTTCATGGCCCGCCCGACGTCGACGATCGCCTTGGCGTTGTCCATCTGGCGCTGGTCCAGGCCGGCGACCGGGCGGGGGTGCTTCGGCCGGACGGGCTTCTTCGGCGCCGTCTTGGTCGGCTTCGGGCTGGGGGTCGCGACCGGGAGCGGGGTGACCGGCACGGGGATCGGCGGGGCGGCGCGCTCGAAGTCCCGGGAGGCGCGCTGCTGCGCGTCGGCGGCCGCGCGGTCGGCCATCATCTCGCGGACGGGCTCGTGGTGCCGGCCGAGGTCCTTGGCACCGACGAAGCCGATGAGGCCGAGACAGCAGGTCACGCCGGTGGCGACCGCGATCCGGGCGGGGGTGGACGAGAGCGGGCGGCGACGGGGTGGCTCGGTGGCCCGGTGTCGTCCGATCCTCCGTTCGGCCGATGCCGGGTCGATCGTACGGCGAACGGGGGGCTTCTCGGTCGGCTGCTGTTCGGGGGAGTCGTCGGGAGGCACCCGCCGAGGCTAGAAAGCATCTCGGCGCTTGCCATCAAGGTAGTTGGTGGCATGCGCCACAATTTGCCATGATCCGCACCGGCATTACGCTCGGTGATCCACGAAAGGTGCTCTTCTTGCCTTTCGGATTTGTCAGGAATGAGGGAAATAGGAGGATCAAGTCGGCAGATGATCATCTTCCTGGCGGCGTGGTCACGCCTCCTCCGTTCGGCCCATGGGCACCTCGTTCAGCTGGGGTGGTAGTGGGGCCGGAGGGGCCAGGGGCGGCGGTGGCGGGGGCGTGACGGGATCACCGACACCGCCGGCGGGGCGGCTCGATACGATGCGGACGGTGACGGAGCAGATGGTCGATGAACGGGCCGCCGGTGACCCGGCCGGTCGTCGGGACCGGCGGGGACTGGTGGTCATCGCCCTCGCCGTGCTGCTCGCCGCGCTCATCGCCGGCCACCAGGCAGTCCCCAACGTGCACGGCCTGGGCAGCCTGGTGGACAGCGCCACCCCGCTGCTCGGCCTCGGCGTACCCCTGCTCGCCCTCGGGGCGGCGCTGCGCCGCTCCCGGCGGGCGCTGCTGGCGGTGACCCTCCCCGCGGTGCTCTGGCTCGCCCTCTACGGCGGCGTCTGGCTGCCGCCCGCGTCCGGCGCCGGCCCCACCTCGATCCGGGTGGCCAGCCAGAACCTGCGCTCCGGCAATCCCGACCCGGCCGCCACGGTCGACGCGCTCGTCGGCGCGGCCCCAGACCTGATCGGACTGCAGGAGGTCGACAACGGGGACCGGGTGGAGACGGCGCTCGGCCGGCGCTATCCGCACCGGGCCGCGGTGTCGACGGTCGCGCTGTGGAGCCGGTGGCCGATCCGGGACTCCCACGGCGTCGACACCGGCCTGGGCTGGGACCGGGCGTTGCGGGCGGTGGTGGCCGCCCCGCAGGGCGACCTCGTCGTGTACGTGGTGCACCTGGGCTCCGCCCGGGCCGGGCACACCGCCACCCGGGACGAGACGCTCGCCGCCCTCGCCGCCGTCGTCCGGGCCGATCACGCCCCCCGGCTGGTGGTGCTGGGCGACCTCAACACCGCCACCACCGACCGGGTCTTCGTCCCGCTCACCCGGTTGCTGCGCGACGCCCAGGCCGACGCCGGGCAGGGGTTCGGCTTCACCTGGCCGGCGGACCTCCCGGTGACCCGCCCGGACCACGTCCTCTACCGGGGGCTCACCCCCACCGCGGCGGGGGTGCTGCACACCCCCGACAGCGACCACCGGGCGGTGACCGCCGGCTTCCGCTGGTGAGCCGTCAGTGCCGGCCGTTCTCGGCCGGGGTGACGGTCAGCCGGTGCCGGCTGTTGTCCCCGGTCGAGAAGGGCCAGAGGCGGTCGGCGTAGGCGACCAGATCGGCCAGCTGCTCCCGCGTGAGGCCGGCGGAGGAGATCTCGGCGTGCACGTCGGCCCGGTACCGGCCGTCGTCGTCGCGGCCCAGCTTGGCCTGCGCGGTCACCTCGACCGTGTGCGCCTCGTCGGTGATCTCGCCGGCCGCCTCCACCGCAGCGTGGTGCAGGCAGGACGCGAAGGCGGCGGCCAGCAACTGCTCGGGCGTCAGGCCGGTGCAGTGCGGCGCCAGCGGGGACGCCAGGGCGGTGGAGAGGCCGCCGTCGTCGGTGCGAACGTGACCGCCCGCGGCGGTCGCCGTGGCCGTCTCGGGCAGCCAGGAACTCGGATCCGGCATCGCGATTCTCCCGTCACTCACCCGCCCGGCTACCCGGCCCCCGCCCCGCGAAACCGCAGCCGGTCGGGCCTGAGCTGCCGGAAGACGTCAGCGGGCCGGTGACGAGGACCGGCAGCCGGTCGGGTGGGCGTCGACGACCATCGCCTCGGTCGCCTCGGCCGCCGCCCGTTCGGTCCACGGCGACACCGGCGCGCTGCGCTGCCGGGGCATGGCCGCCAGCATCGGGACGTACACCCGGGCGTCCACCACCTCGGCGAGCAGCAGCGCCGCCATCAGGCTGGTCGGTCGGGCGGCCGGGTCGTCGGCGAGGCAGCGCCGGCACAGGTCGGCGACCTCGGCCGGCAGCCCCTCGATCTCCGGCAGCGGTTCCGGTGGCTGGCGCCGGCGCTCGCCCAGCAGTTGGGTCGCGCTGCCGGCCGCGTACGGGAGCCGACCGGCCAGGGCGTAGTAGAGCAGCACGCCGAGGGCGTACATGTCGGCGGCGGGGGTGGCCGGCAGCCGGTCGAGCTGCTCCGGCGCCAGGTAGGCGGGAGTGCCCACCACCATGCCGTCCGGCGTGTGGTCGACCGCCCCGGGCGAGGTGGCGATGCCGAAGTCGAGCACCTTCACCCCGGCCGGGGTGAGGATCACGTTCGCCGGCTTCACGTCGCGGTGCACGATGTCGTGTGCGTGCGCGGCGGCCAGCGCGGCGCTCACCTCCGCGCAGACCCGGACCGCGATCCGCCAGTCCAGCGGGCCGTCGCGCAGGTGCGCCGCGAGCGTCTCACCCTCGGCCAGTTCCATCACGATGTACGGCACCTCGCGCCCGTCCGGCGCCGTGGAGGTGCCGAAGTCGTGCACGCTGGCCACGTTCGGGTGCACCAGCCGGGCCGCGGAACGGGCCTCGGCCCGGATCCGCTCCACCGACGTGGCCTCTTCGTCCAGCCCGGGGGAGATCAGCTTCACCGCGACGGTCCGGTCCAGCACGAGGTCGTGGGCGCGCCACACCTCGGACATCCCGCCGATGCCGACGCGCTGTTCGAGCTCGTACCGCCCGCCCAGCGTCCTCATCGACCACTCCTCGTTCCTCATCCGGCTCCCCGGGTGCTTCGGGGTCGCGGTACCCCGGCGCCGAGCAGGGCAAACCGCCACGGGTTTCGCGCCCGGCGCGGGGCGGAGCGGGGTAGCTTCGCCTCCAGAGGCCGTCGTGACGGCGGGTATCGGCCACGGAACGGAGGGTGCGGGGTGGCTCTGGTGCGCGTACGGTTCGTCGGCGGACCCGCCGCCGAGCTGATGCGGGACCTGCCGGCGGAATCGGACGGGGAGCCGCCGCACCGGTGGATCCTGCGCCACCCGGACGGACGGGCCGGTGGCGAGGCCGATCACCTCTACGAACGGGACCACCGCGACGGCTACGGCACCTGGACCATGCGGTACGTGCGGACCGAGCCGTTCGGCGCCACCGAGTGAGCGTGCTCAGGCCGCCCCGGTGGTGCTCGGCCCCGGCGCCGGGCAGGTCCGCGTGGTGCCGAGGATGACCGAGACCACCAGCTCCGGATCGTCGTGCATCGGCACGTGCCCGCAGCCGGTCAGGTCGAGGTGCCGGGCCGCGGGCAGCCGGGTCCGGGCCAGCGCGGCCTGCCGGTAGGGCAGAATCCGGTCCCGGGTGCCCCAGGCGACGGTCACCGGCACGGTCGGCGCGCCGGCGAAGGCGTAGCCACGTCCGGCCCGGGCCACCGCCTGGAAGGCCCGCGCCTCCCGCAGCGCCCGGGCGTCGGCCAGCGCCGCGTCGAGGGCCATCGCGCTCGGCCGGGCCAGGATCATGCCCATGGCGAGGGCCCGCAACGCCGGTGAGCCGAACAGCGACCGCAGCACCGGCTCGGGCAGCCGGGCAGCGTTGCGGTGCAGGGTCAGCACGGTGAGCGCCCAGCGCAGTTCGCGCGGGGTGCAGAAGCCGGCCGGGGAGAGCGCGGTGGCCGAGGAGACCGCCCCGGCCGCGGCGAGTTCCAGGGCGATCGCGCCGCCGAGGCTGTTGCCTGCCACGTGCGGTCGCTCCAGGCCGAGCGCGGCGAAGACCTCGGCGACGGCCGTGACCAGGCCGCGCATGTCCTTCGGCAGCCCGGCCGCCAGCACCGGTGACCGGCCGAACCCGGGCAGGTCCAGCGCGATCACGTCGTGCGCCTCGGCGAGCCGGTCCAGCACCGGCAGCCAGGCGGCCCAGTGGTGACCGATGCCGTGCAGCAGCACCAGCGGCGACCCGGATCCACGCCGCTCGAAGACCACCTCCACGGGAGCGCTCATCGCCGCACCTCCGGTGGGGTGCTCACGCCGAACCCGCGGCCCAGCGCCCGGGACTGCTCCTCGATCAGTGGCACGGTGGCCGCCGCCATACGCCCGATCAGCCGGTCGGCCAGCGGGCTGACCAGCAGCGACCGCATCGCCTGCACGGCGCCGACGGCCCGGGGCACGTACACCCGGCGTCGGCGGCGCTCGATCGCCCGGACGAACGCCTCCGCACACTCCTGCACGGAGGCGGTCTTCCGCATCGGCCAGGGCAGCTTCCCGAGCGTCGCCGCGAACGCCGGCAGGTCGGCCCGAGCCTCCCGGACCAGGTCGGTGTCCACCCAGGACGGATGGGCCGTCCCCACCGCCACCCCGCGGTGCGCCAGCTCCAGCCGGATGGCGGTGCCGAAGTGCTCCACGCCCGCCTTCGAGGCGCAGTAGGCGGCCATCCCGGGCAGCGCCGCGAACGCGGCGGCGGAGGAGACGATCAGCAGGTAGCCCCGGCGGGCGGTGAGCGCCTCCACCGTGGCGGCGGCCGTCCGCATCACCCCGACCAGGTTCACCTCGACGGTGCGGACCAGGGCCTCGACGTCGCCGACGGCGATGGTGCCCCGGTTGGCCACCCCGGCGTTCGCCACCACCGCGTCGATGCCGCCCAGCGCCGCGACCGTCCCCTCGGCCGCCGCGGTCAGGGCGTCCTGGTCGGTGACATCGGCGGGAAACCACACGTGGCCGGGGCCCAACTCGGCGGCGAGCGCGGCCAGCCGGTCGGATTCCAGGCCCACCAGGGCCAGCTTCGCGCCCCGCGCGGCCGCGAGCCGGGCGGTGTGCTCGCCGATGCCGCGAGCCGCCCCGGTCACCAGCACCACCTTGCCGGCCAGCCGGCCAGGCGGACGATCGTCGATGGACATGCCGGCAAGTTACCACCGGGTAGCCGGCTGCGGAAGGGCCGTCCGGCGGGTCCGCGGCCAGGACCGCACGCCCTGCCCGGCCAGCCATTCCGGGCCGTCCGCGCCGCGCGCCAGCGCCGCCACCGCCAGCATCGCGGCCCGCGCCGCGTCCGGGGCGGCCACGGTCACCGCGCGCCACGGCGAGGCCGGCGACCCACCGGTACGCGGGTCGCGCACCCCGCCGCCGTCCGGGCGCAGCACGTCGGCGGTGACCAGCGCGCCACCGGTCAGCGTCGGCGGCCCCTGCGCCACCCGCCAGCCACCTGCCGGCCCCGGACCCGCCACGGCGAGCCGGGACCCCAGGGCGACCAGCACCCCGGTCCCGTGCCGGGCCGCCACCCGCTCGGCGCAGCGTTGCACCACGTACGCGGTGGCCGTCCCGCCCAGGTCCAGCCAGAGCGGCGGCGGCACCGCCAGCAGCTCGCCGCGCAGCGACACCGCCCGCCAGTCCCCGCTCCGGTCGACCGGACCCCAGCCGGAGCCGCAGGCCGGCACCGGCCCCACCGCGCGGCGCAGCCGGGCCGCGCCGACCGTCGGGTCCACCGCCCCGCCGCTCGCCTCCGCCGCGCCGAGCGCCACCGACACCAGGTCACGCAGCAACGGGCCGGCTGGCACCGACCGGCCGGCAGCCCGGTGCGCCCGGGCCAGCTCCAGCTCGACCGCGCGCAGCCCGGCCAGCCGGCGGGCCACCGTACGCCGGGCCGCCGGTAGGGCGGTACGGTCGGTCACCGCCACCCGCACCGGCCGGTCCCGCCACCACCAGCGGACCTCGAAGGTCCCCTCCACGCTCATGCCGGACAGCGTGCCGCGCGAGACTGGAGGGGACGTTGGCCGTACCTGTGGCCCGGCTGTGCGTCGCGCTCTTCGACGGGCGCCCGCAGTGGGCTCGCCCGCGCCCCGACCGCGCGGTACGCCCCGCCGGGCGCGCACAGCTGGTACACAGGATCGGGACAGGCCCGGCACAGCGGGCCCGTCCACGATGGGGGACATGGTCATGGAGGGGCGGGCCGCGCAGGGCCGGATCGAGCTGCGCCGACCGGACGGTGAGCCGGTGCGGGTGCTGGTGGTGGACGACGAGCCGACGCTCACCGACCTGCTCTCGATGGCGCTGCGCTACGAGGGCTGGCAGGTGTCCACCGCCGGCAGCGGAATGGCCGCGATCAGCACGGCCCGGCAGGTCAAGCCCGACGCGGTGGTGCTCGACGTGATGTTGCCCGACCTGGACGGCTTCCAGGTGCTGCGCCGGCTCCGCGAGGAGGCCCCGACCGTGCCGGTGCTCTTCCTCACCGCCCGGGACGCGGTGGAGGAACGGATCGCCGGGCTGACCGTCGGCGGCGACGACTACGTCACCAAGCCGTTCAGCCTGGAGGAGGTGATCGCCCGGCTGCGCGCCCTGCTGCGCCGCTCCGGCTTCGCGGTCGCCACCCGGGAGGACGCGGTGCTCACCGTCGGCGACCTCAGCCTCGACGAGGACAGCCACGAGGTACGCCGGGGCGGCACCCTGATCACGCTCACCGCCACCGAGTTCGAGCTGCTGCGCTACCTGATGCGCAACCCACGTCGGGTGCTGAGCAAGGCGCAGATCCTCGACCGGGTCTGGAACTACGACTTCGGCGGCCAGGCCAACGTCGTCGAGCTGTACATCTCGTACCTGCGCAAGAAGATCGACGCGGGCCGCGAGCCGATGATCCACACGCTGCGAGGCGCCGGGTATGTCCTCAAGCCCGCGGAGTGACCTGACGGGGCGGGTGCGGGGTCGGCTGGCCGGTTGGTCGCTGCGCCGGCGGCTGGTGTTCTCCGTGGTGGCGCTGCTCGCGCTGGTGAGCGTCGGCATCGGCGGGGTGAGCACCGTCGCCCTGCGCCACTTCCTGATCGGTCAGGTGGACAACCAGCTCACCGCCGGTGAGCGCGGACCCGGTCAGATCCAGCCCTGGTTCCGCGATTCCGGACAGTGGCCGCGCTCGGCGGACGACCAGTCACGCGTGCTGGAACCGCCGCCCGGCTTCCCGCCGCACTCGGTGGCCGTCAAGGTGGTCGACGGCGAGGTCGTCTCCAGCCAGATCCGAACCGAGGCGGGCACCTCGGAGGCCCTGCCGCCCGCCGACGTGGCCCCGCTGACCACGGAGCCCACCGACGGGCAGCCCCGGACCGTCGAGCTGGGCGACCACGGCGAATACCGGGCGGTGGCCCGCCAGGTCAACGACGGCGACATCCTGATCTTCGCCGTCCCGCTCGCCGGCGTAGCGGAGACGATCATGTGGATGATGGTCGCGCAGGCGGCGTTGATCGCCGCCGGGCTGCTCATCGCCGTTGGTCTCGGCGCGCTGATCGTCCGGGCCACCCTGCGCCCGCTGAACCGGGTCGCCGCCACCGCCGCCCGAGTCACCGAGCTGCCGCTGGACCGGGGCGAGGTGGCGCTGTCGGTCCGGGTGCCGGAGGCCGACACCGACCCGCGTACCGAGGTGGGGCAGGTGGGCGGCGCGCTCAACCGGATGCTCGGCCACGTCGCGGCCGCGCTCGCCGCCCGGCAGGCCAGCGAGACCCGGGTACGCCAGTTCGTCGCCGACGCCAGCCACGAGCTGCGTACCCCCCTCGCCGCGATCCGGGGATACGCGGAGGTGGCCCGGCGCGGCCGGGACGAGGTGCCCCCGGACGTGGCGCACGCGCTGCGCCGGGTGGAATCGGAGAGCACCCGGATGACCAGCCTCGTCGACGACCTGCTGCTGCTCGCCCGCCTCGACTCCGGCCGCCCCCTCGCGGCCGAGCCGGTCGACCTCACCGCGCTGCTGGTGAACGCGGTCAGCGACGCGCACGTGGCCGGCCCCGACCACCGCTGGCAACTCGACCTGCCCGACGAGCCGGTGAGCGTCACCGGCGACGGCCACCGGCTGCACCAGGTGGTGGCGAACCTGCTGGCCAACGCCCGGGTGCACACGCCGCCCGGCACCACCGTCACCGCCCGGCTGACCCCGGTGGCCGACGGCGTCGAACTCAGCGTCGCCGACGACGGCCCCGGCATCCCCGCCGACCTCCAGCCGGAGGTCTTCGAGCGGTTCGCCCGGGGGGACAGCTCGCGCTCCCGCGCGCACGGCAGCACCGGCCTCGGCCTGGCCATCGTGGCCGCCGTGGTGGAGGCGCACCACGGCCGGGTCGACATGGCCAGCCGCCTCGGGCAGACCGTGTTCACGGTGCGGCTGCCGGGATCCACAGCCGACGCATAGGTCGTTCATGGGACCGGACCAGCGGGCCGCCCGAGGCTTGCCGGCATGGACAGAACAGAGAGCCTGCTGACCGCGCCCACGGCCGGGTCGCCCGCAACCGACCCGGCCCCCGCGCCCGCCCCGGATCCGGTCCGGACGGAGGCGGCCCGCCCGCCCGCCGAACCGCCACGCCGTGACCCGCACTGGGCGAGACCGGCCCTGGCCGGCCTGCTGTTGGCCACCGCCCTGCTCTACCTGTGGGGCCTGGGCGCCTCGGGCTGGGGCAACGCCTTCTACTCGGCGGCCGTGCAGGCCGGCTCGGAGAGCTGGAAGGCGTTCTTCTACGGCTCCTCCGACGCGGCCAACTCGATCACCGTCGACAAGACCCCCGCCTCGCTGTGGCTGATGGCGCTCTCGGTCCGGGCGTTCGGGTTGAGCAGCTGGTCCATTCTCGTGCCGCAGGCGCTGCTCGGGGTGGCCTCGGTCGGTGTCCTGTACGCGGCCGTCCGCCGCTGGTACGGCCCGGTCGCCGGGCTGGTCGCCGGCGCGGTGCTGGCGGTCACCCCGGTCGCCACGCTGATGTTCCGGTTCAACAACCCCGACGCGCTGCTGGTTTTCCTGCTGGTCGCGGCCGCGTATGCGACGGTGCGCGCGGTGGAGACGGCGAGCACCCGGTGGATCGTGCTGACCGGCGCGCTGGTCGGCCTCGGCTTCCTCACCAAGATGCTCCAGGCGTTCCTGGTGATCCCGGTCTTCGCCGGGGTCTACCTGCTGGCCGCGCCGACCGGCTTCTGGCGGCGGATCCGGCAACTGCTGCTGTCCGGACTGGCCGTGGTCGTCGCCGCCGGCTGGTGGGTGGCGATCGTGGAGCTGGTGCCGGCCAGCGCCCGCCCGTACATCGGCGGCTCGCAGCACAACAGCATCCTGGAGCTGACCCTCGGCTACAACGGTCTGGGTCGGATCACCGGCGACGAGGAGGGCAGCGTCGGCGGCCCCGCCCGGATGGGCGGCGGGGGCGGCGGGCCGTTCTCCGGCCAGAGCGGCCTGCTGCGGATGTTCGACACCGAGGTCGGCGGGCAGATCTCCTGGCTGCTGCCGGCCGCGCTGATCCTGCTGGTCGCCGGACTGTGGGTGGCCGGCCGGGCGGCGCGTACCGACCGGACCCGGGCCGGGCTGCTGCTCTGGGGCGGCTGGCTGCTGGTCACCGGGCTGATCTTCAGCTTCATGTCCGGGATCTTCCACGCGTACTACACGGTGGCCCTGGCCCCGGCGATCGGCGCGCTGGTGGGCATCGGCGTGACCCTGCTGTGGCGCGCCCGGACCGCCCTGCCGGCCACCCTCCCGGCGCCGCGGTACACCCCGTCCGTCGCGTCCGGCCCGGTGCCGCCGATCGCCGCCGGACCGGTTCCGGCGGCGGGCCCGAACAGGCCCGGTGACGCGACGCCGGGCGAGGCGATCGCCGCCGAGGGCACCGAGCCCGCCGCCCCGGCCCGCCCGGAACGGCGGCGCGCCCTGGTCGCCACCGGCACGCTCGCCGTCACCGTCGCAGTAACCGCCTGGTGGTCCTGGCACCTGCTGGGCCGCAGCACCGACTGGTACCCGGGGCTGCGGACCGCCGTCCTGGTGGTCGGCCTCGCCGCCGCCGCGCTGCTGGTGTTGGTCGACCGGTTGCCGCGCCGGCTCGCCCCGGTGGTGCTGGCGCTCGGCGCGGCCGTTGCCCTCGCCGGTCCGGTCGCGTACTCGCTGGAGACGGCGGCGACCCCGCACACCGGGTCGATCCCCAGCGCCGGCCCCTTCGTCCTGGGCACCTTCGGCCCGGGGGGTCGCGGTGGCTTCCCCGGCGGCGGCGGCTTCCCGGGCGGGCGGGACGGCGGCACCGGCCAGAACGGCCAGTTCCCTGGCGGCCAGAACGGTGGCAGGGCCCAGCGCGGCCAGTTCCCGGGCGGCGGCCCGACCGGGCAGGTCCCCGGCTTCCCAGCTGGCGCCCAGGGTCAGGGCCCGGGCGGCGATGGGCGGTCGCAACGCGGCGGCGGCATGGCGGGGCTGCTCGACGCCCGCGAGCCGAGCACGGAGCTCAAGGCGCTGCTGGAGGCCGACGCGGACGACTACACCTGGGTGGCCGCGACCGTCGGTTCGAACAACGCCTCCGGCTACCAGCTCGCCACCCGCGAGCCGGTGATGCCGATCGGCGGCTTCAACGGCAGCGACCCGTCCCCGACCCTGGCCGAGTTCCAGCGGTACGTCGCCGATGGGAAGATCCACTACTTCATCGGCGGCGGCGGGTTCCGGGCCAACGGCGGCAGCAACGCCTCCCAGGAGATCGCCACCTGGGTCGCCGAGCACTTCAGCGCGAAGACCGTCGACGGGGTGACCGTGTACGACCTCCGCAGCGGAACGCAGGGGTGACCATGACCTGGACGAGTGAACCCCGGGCGGCGGTAGCGGCGCGGTCGACGACGCCCACGGCGGTGCTGGACGTGGTGATCCCGGTGTACAACGAGGAGGTCGATCTCGGCCCCTGCGTACGGCGGTTGCACGCCCACCTCACGGGGCACTTCCCGTACCCGTTCCGGATCACCGTGGCGGACAACGCCAGCGTCGACGGCACCCTCGCGGTCGCCGAGGCGCTCGCCGCGGAGCTGCCCGAGGTGGGCGTGCTGCACCTGGACGCCAACGGTCGGGGCAGGGCGTTGCGGGCGGCCTGGTCGGTCTCGCCGGCGCCGGTGCTGGCGTACATGGACGTGGACCTCTCCACCGACCTGGCGGCGCTGCTGCCGCTGGTGGCGCCGCTCATCTCCGGCCACTCCGACCTGGCGATCGGCACCCGGCTGGCGCGGACCAGCCGGGTGGTCCGGGGCGCCAAGCGGGAGGTGATCTCGCGCGGGTACAACCTGCTGCTGCGCGGGACGCTCGCGGTGCGCTTCTCCGACGCCCAGTGCGGGTTCAAGGCGATCCGCGCCGACGTGGCGGCGGGGCTGCTGCCGCTGGTCCAGGACACCGGCTGGTTCTTCGACACCGAGCTGCTCGTGCTGGCCCAGCGGGCCGGGCTGCGCATCCACGAGGTGCCGGTGGACTGGGTGGACGACCCGGACAGCCGGGTGGACGTCGTCGCCACCGCGCTGGCCGACCTGCGCGGCATCTGGCGGCTCGGCCGGGCGCTGGTGACCGGGGCGCTGCCCCTGGCCGACCTGCGTACGCAGCTCGGGCGGGCGCCCCTGCACCCGCCGCCGGCCCAGGTGCCGGTCGGGCTGGCCCGGCAGCTCGTCCGGTTCGCCGCGATCGGGGTGGCCAGCACGGTCGCGTACCTGGTGCTGTTCGTGCTGGCCCGGGCTCCGCTCGGGGCGCAGGCGGCGAACCTGCTCGTGCTGCTGGTGACCGCGGTGGCCAACACGGCCGCCAACCGCCGGCTCACCTTCGGTGTCACGGGTCGCCGGCACGCCGGCCGGCACCACCTCCAGGGATTGCTCGCCTTCGCCCTCGGCCTGGCCCTGACCAGCGGGTCGTTGGCGCTCCTGCACGCCGCCGCGGGCACCCCACCCCGCGGCGTGGAGCTGCCCGTGCTGGTCGCCGCGAACCTCGCGGCCACCGCGCTCCGGTTCACCCTGCTCCGCCTCGCCATGCACCACCGCCGCCCCGGACCACCGGGTCGATCATGAGTTGTTGTCGCGACACGCCGAGGGACATGACGACACCTTCGTGATCACCGCGGGGCGGGTGGGAGGCTGGTGGGATGTACCGGGAGCGGGCCGCGGTGGGGGTCGCCGGGGCGGTGGTGTGGGAGGGCATCGCCGCCGGGGCGGCGCCGGCGCGGGTGCTGCCGGACGGGTGTCTGGATCTGCTCTGGTCCAGCCGGGCCGGGCTGCTGGTCGCGGGGCCGGATCGGACCGCTCAGCTCTCGGTCAGTGTGCCGGGGGAGCGGTGGGTCGGGCTGCGCCTGCCGCCCGGCGTCGGACCGGCCGTGTTCGGGGTGCCCGCGCACGAACTGCGGGACCGGCGGGTGCCCCTGGCCGACCTGTGGGGGCGGGCGGCCACCGAGTTGGCCGAGCGGATCGAGGAGGTCCGCGCCGAACCGGTCGCCGCGCTGCTGGAGACGGTGGCCGTGGCGCGGCTGCGGGCGGCCGGCGGACCCGACCCGCTCGGGGTGCGGATCGCCGCCCGGCTGGCCGCCGGTGCGACCGTGGCGGCGGCCGCCGCCGAGGTCGGCCTCGGCGCGCGGGCCCTGCACCGGCGCAGCCAGCTCCTCTTCGGGTACGGCCCGAAGACGCTCGCCCGCATCCTGCGGATGCGCCGCGCCCTCGACCTGGCCCGTGCCGGCGCCCCGCTGGCCGAGGCCGCCGCGCTGGCCGGGTATGCCGACCAGGCCCACCTCACCAGGGACGTGAAGGAGTTGGCCGGCGTATCCCCGACCCGCCTGCTGCCGACGAACCCGGCCTGACCGGCGCGGCGGCGGGTCAGTCCGTCTTGAGCGGGGCGAACAGGTCGACGGCGTTGCCGTCCGGGTCGTGCAGGACCGCGTACCGCTGGCCCCAGAAGGCGTCCCAGGGCGGCAGGTGGCCGTGGTGGCCGGCGGCGGTCAGCTCGGCGTACCAGCGGTCCACCTCGGCCGGGTCGGCGCAGCGAAAGGCCAGGCTGGTTCGCGGGCTGCCGGTCGGCGGGGTGAAGTCGGGGTCGAAGCTGCGGATCGTCTCCACCGTGTCCCAGGCCAGCCGGACGCCGTTGTCCAGGGTTGCCTCCACGTGTGGTTCGTGCTCCGCGCCCGGCGGCACCGGGAGCCCCAGCCGGCGGTAGAAGTCGAGCGTGCGGCCCATGTCGGTGACGACCATGCCGATCAGGTCGAAGTGCGGTGTCATGTCGGCCACGGTAGGGGCGGGCGGGGCCGGCTGTCTTGAACGGATCGGACGGGGGCTGAGTGACCGGTGTGGCCCGCACGGCTCGGTCCGAGGGCGTACGGTTGGGGACAAGTCCGGCTTAGAGGGTGAAAACCCTCATATCGGGCTGGGCTTCGACAACGGGCGAGGGGAAGGGAGCAGCCGTGACGCACCTGGCCTACCTGGACGCGGGGTCCGGCAGCCTGATCGTGCAGGCGGTGGTCGGCGGGGTCGCCGGAGCCGCGGTCGCCGCCAAGCTCTACTGGCGCCGCCTGGTCGCGCGGTTCCGCCGCCAGCCCACTGACCAGGGCTGACCCGCGTGGCCGTCTCCGACACCGGCGTACGCGTCGAGCCCGGCTCCTTCCGGGACCCCGGCAACCGGATCTTCCACCGACACGGCGAGGTGCTCCGCGGCCTGGACGACCGGTCCGCCCGCGACTGGCGGGCCCTTGCCGCCAGCGACTTCTTCCGCGACCTGCTCGACACGGGAAAGGTCTGCGGCACCGAGGAACTGATCCCCACCCCGGTCGACGTGCCCTGGGCGGCGGTGCTCCGGCACGAGCGCATCCCGTTCGTCTCCCACCCGTACGAGTGGTCGTACGCGATGCTCCGCGACGCCGCCCTGTTGCACCTTGAGATCCTCGCGGCGGCCCTCGCCGCCGGGTTCACCACCAAGGACGGCTCGGCCTACAACCTCCAGTGGCGGGGCGCCGCGCCGGTCTTCATCGACGTCGGCTCGTTCGAGCCGGCCCGCGACGGGGAGCCATGGGCCGGGTACCGGCAGTTCTGCCAGACCCTGCTCTACCCGCTGCTGCTCCAGGCCCACCTCGGGCTGGACTTCCAGCCCTGGCTGCGGTCCCGGATCGACGGCATCGAGCCGGACCAGATGCGTCGCCTCTTCGGCGGTGCCCGCCGGCTGCGGGCCGGGGCGCTCACCCATGTCCACCTGCACGGCGCGATGCAGACCCGCAACGCCCGTGCCAGCACCACCGACGTACGCGCCCAGCTCCGGGCCGCCGGGTATTCCCGCGAGCTGGCCGTGGCGACCGTACGCGGCCTCGCGAAGCTGGTCCGCCGCCTGGACCACCGGCCGGGGGAGAGCCACTGGGCGGACTACCAGCGCACCTGTGCGTACTCGGTGCCGGACCGGCGGACCAAGGAGCAGTTCGTCGACCGGGCGGTGGCCGCCACCGGCCCGGGGCTGGTGCTCGACCTGGGCGCCAACGACGGCCGGTACGCCCGGATCGCCGCCCGGCACGCCGACCACGTGGTCGCGGTCGAGCAGGACCCGGCGGTGGCCGACGCCCTCTACCGGGCGCTGCGGGACGAGCGGGAGCGGCGGATCCTGCCGCTGGTGATGGACCTGGCCGACCCGTCACCCGGCGGAGGCTGGCGGGGCGTCGAGCGGGCCTCCTTCGCCGACCGGGCCCGGGCCGACGTCGTGCTCGCCCTGGCGCTGGTGCACCACCTGGCGATCGGCCGCAACATCCCGCTGGCCGAGGTGCTGGACCAGCTCGTCGGGCTGGGCACGGCCGGCGGCACGCTGGTGGTGGAGTTCGTCCATCCCGAGGACCCGATGGCCCGCCGGCTGCTCGCCAACAAGCCGGACGGCCTCTTTCCCGACTACCGGCGGGAGACGTTCGAGGCGCTGCTGACCCGGCACGGCCGCATTGTGCGCCGGGTCGCGCTGCCGTCCGGCACCCGGAAGCTCTACCAGGTGGTGGTGGGTGGCTGAGCAGACCCTCGCGCCCCCGCCGGTCCGGCCGGCCCCACCGGAGCAACCCCGGGACCGGGCGACCTGGCGGGCCGAGCTGGGCCGCCTGGCGGAGGTGCTGGCGCTGGTCGGGTTGGTGGTCACCCAGCCGCTGCTGGACGTGCTCGGCCGCAGCCCCGACTTCTTCCTGTTCCACCGGGCCACCCGGCTCGACGTCCTGCTCCTGGTGGCCCTCGTCGCGATCGCGCCGACCGTGCCGTTCGCCCTGCTCGGCGCGGCCAGCCTGCCCGCTGGCCGGGTCGCCCGGGTGGCCGTGCACACCGTGCTGGTGGGGCTGCTGCTGGCCGCCCTCGCCGTCCAGGTCGGGCGGCACACCACGCCGCTGCGGGGCGTACCGCTGCTGTTGGCGGCGGGCGTGGTCGGCGCCGCCGGGGCGGCTGCGCACCGGCGGTGGCGGGCGCTCGCGCGGGTGCTGCGGGTGGCCGCGGTCGGGCCGGTGGTCTTCGTCGGCCTGTTCCTGTTCGCCTCGCCGGCCTCGGCGGTGGTGCTGCCGCGTGGCCATGCCGGCGCCGCCGGGGTGGCCGGCGCGGGCGCCCACCCGCCGGTGGTCATGATCGTCCTGGACGAGCTGCCGCTGGTCTCGCTGCTCGGCCCGGACGGGAAGATCGACGCCACCCGGTACCCGCACTTCGCCGAGCTGGCCGCCGGCTCGACCTGGTACCGCAACGCGACCGGGGTCAGCGGCTGGACCCCCTACGCGCTGCCGGCCATGCTGACCGGCCGCTACCCGGCCGAACCGTTCGCCCCGCACTACTCGCAGTACCCCGACAACCTGTTCACCGCCCTCGGCGGCCTGTACGAGGTCAAGGCCGAGGAGAGCATCACCCGGCTCTGCCCGCCCAGCCGGTGCGACCAGCCGGTCAGCCCCCAGCAGGGGCTCGGGGTGCTGGTCCGGGAGAGCGGCAAGCTGCTGCGCCAGGTCACCGCGCCGGTGGACAGCCGGGTCGACCCGGAGGCCTCGTACCGGGAACTGACCCGGGCCGAGGCGGGGCTGGACGCCGCCGAGCCGGTCCCGGACGACCCGAAGTTCCGCTGGGACACGCTGGACGACAACCAGCCGGCCCGGTTCACCAGCTTCCTGGCCGGGCTGCGCCCGTCGTCCCGGCCCACCCTGCACTTCCTGCACCTGCTGATGCCGCACTCGCCGTGGGCGTACCTGCCGTCCGGGGCGCACTACGCCGCGCCGGAGGACCTGCCCAACGACGGCGCCGGCTGGGTCGACCTGGCCCGGGCGCGGCATCTGGCCCAGCTCGGCTACACCGACCGGCTGATCGGCGAGACGCTGCGCACCCTGCGCGCCACCGGTCTGTACGACAAGGCGCTGATCCTGGTCACCGCCGACCACGGGGTGAGCTTCCTGAAGGACTGGCAAGGCCGGGGGCTGGACGCCATCCACCACGCCGCCGACCAGGTCGCCTGGGTGCCGATGTTCGTCAAGCGGCCCGGCCAGCGCACCGGCCGGGTCGACGACCGGAACTGGGAGCACGTGGACCTGCTCCCCACCATCCTGGACGAGACCCACGTGCGGGTCCCCTGGCGGATGGACGGCCGCTCGGCGAAGCAGGCCCCCCGGGGGCGGGCCGACAAACGCTTCTACGACCGGCCCGGGCAGCCGGTGACGATCACCGGCGGGGTGCCGAGCCCGCCCGCCCGGGCCGCCCCCGACCCGCTGGTCGGCACCCGGGTCGGGGACAAGCCCGCCGGGGGTACGGCGACGGTGGCGAACCTCGCCGCGTTCCGCGCCGTCGACCCGGAGCACGGGGAGTTGCCCGCGCTGGTCTGGGGCACCGTGCCCGCCTCGGTGCCGGACGGAACGAGGCTCGCGGTGGCGGTCAACGGCACGGTCGGCGCGGTCGTCCCGGTCGTCCCGCCGGAGAACGGCGGCCGGCGGTTCGCCGCCCTCCTCCCCGACGACCGGCTCTTCGCGGTCGGCGCCAACCGGCTGGACATCTACCGGGTCGGCACCGACGGCAGCCTGCGACGGCTCACCGTGTCCTGACCGTCCGCCGGCCCCCGGTAGCCTTGCGGACCGCCCCGGAGGCGGCCGGCGTGGTCGCGCTTCCACAGGGTTTCCGAGCCGGCAAGTCGGGAATCGGGTGACGCATACCTCACCCTCGAACCATGACGAGCGGTGTCCTCCCGACCGTGACTACGGTAAAAGCGAAGGCAATTCAATGAAGATCTTGCCGGCGAAGCGAGGAACACATGACGGAAGTCAAGCTCGACCACCCCGGTGGGCAGCTGTCGATGCCGGTGCAGTCCGCGGTCGAGGGCCCCGCCGGCATCAAGGTGGGCAACCTGCTCAAGGAAACCGGGATGACCACCTACGACCCCGGTTTCGTCAACACCGCGTCCTGCTCGTCCGCGATCACCTACATCGACGGTGACGCGGGCATCCTGCGGTACCGGGGCTACCCGATCGAGCAACTGGCCGAGAAGTCCTCCTTCCTGGAGGTCTCGTACCTGCTGATCTACGGCGAGCTGCCCACCCAGGCCCAGCTCACCGAGTTCAGCGAGCGGATCCGCCGGCACTCGCTGCTGCACGAGGAGATGCGCCGCTTCTTCGACGGCTTCCCGCGCGACGCGCACCCGATGGCCGTGCTCTCCTCCGCGGTGAGCGCCATCTCCACCTTCTACCAGGACAGCCTGGACCCGTTCGACTCCGACCACGTGGAGATGTCCACGGTGCGGCTGATGGCGAAGGTGCCGACCATCGCCTCGTACGCGTACAAGAAGTCGATCGGCCAGCCGCTGCTCTACCCGGACAACTCGCTGGGCTACGTCGAGAACTTCCTGCGGATGACCTTCGGCGTGCCGGCCGAGCCGTACGAGGTCGACCCGGTGGTGGCCCGGGTGCTGGACATGCTCTTCATCCTGCACGCCGACCACGAGCAGAACTGCTCCACCTCGACCGTGCGGCTGGTCGGCTCCAGCAACGCCAACCTCTTCGCCTCGGTGTCGGCCGGCGTGAACGCGCTCTTCGGCCCGCTACACGGCGGCGCCAACCAGGCCGTGCTGGAGATGCTCCAGCGGATCCAGGCCGACGGCGGCGACGTCCGCTCCTTCGTGCAGAAGGTGAAGGACAAGCAGGACGGCGTGAAGCTGATGGGCTTCGGCCACCGGGTCTACAAGAACTACGACCCGCGCGCCGCGATCGTGAAGAAGGCCGCTCAGGACGTGCTCGGTCGGATGGCCAAGCCGGACCCGCTGCTGGACCTCGCGGTGCAGCTCGAGGAGATCGCCCTCGCGGACGACTTCTTCGTCTCCCGCCGGCTCTACCCGAACGTGGACTTCTACACTGGCCTGATCTACAAGGCCATGGGCTTCCCGACCAAGATGTTCACGGTGCTGTTCGCCCTGGGCCGCCTCCCCGGCTGGATCGCCCAGTGGCGCGAGATGATCAACGACCCGGAGACCAAGATCGGCCGCCCGCGGCAGATCTACACCGGCTACCCGCAGCGGGACTACGCTCCCGCCGCGGAGCGCTGACCCCGGTCCGCACGACGAAGGCCGCCGACCCCCTGCGGGTCGGCGGCCTTCGTGTCGGGTGGGGGGCCGGTGCGTCAGCCCACCACGGCGCGGAGCGGGATCTGCGCGTCCCGAATGGCGCTCACCAGGTCACGCAGGAACGGGTGCTCGTCGGCCGGCAGGCCGTCCGGGTTCGGGATCACCAGGTAGGCCGACCCGTTCGCCACGGAGACCCGGGCGGTGTCGGTGTACCGGGCGACGACCGCTGCGGCGCGGTCGCGGTCACCGGCCGCCACCTCGACCGTGATCGGCCGCCACTCGCCGCCCAGGTTCTCCGCCGCCGGTGCCGCCGCCGCGGCCGCCCGGGCGGGGTCGACACCCGCCGTGCTCCGCAGACCGCTGCGGTTCGCCGCCGACGGGTAGAGCAGGGCGTTGGCCACCAGGTGCAGCCCGTTCTCGTTGTACGCCCGGAAGAGCGGGTTGAACGCGAACAGCACCGCCCGGCCGGCACCGGTGGGCTCGTCGACCAGCGCGACCGTTCCCTTCAGCGCGTCCGCGTGCACGGTGTAGCCGTTCGCCCAGAAGGTGTCGTCGGACGGGTAGCTGAGCACGTTGGTGCCGGTGGTGCTCGGGTTGAGGATCGAATCGCTGTTGTTGAACTCGAAGTCCTCCGCCGGGCGGCCCAGCGCGACCGGGCTGTCGTGGTCGACGTCGACCCGCAAGTGCGAGCCGATCATCTGGTAGCCCGCCGGCTTGGTCTTCTCGGTGGTGGAGGTGAGGCCGGCGGCCCGGGCCATCCGGGTGCCCTCGTTGCGCAGGCCGAGGTAGGTGTGGCCCTGGGCGATCCAGTTCCGCAGGTTGGCCTGCCCGGCGGTGGTGAGCCCGCCGGTCGAGCTGCTGCCGTCCGGCACGAGCAGCACCGTGCGCCCGGTGAATGCCGGCGTGTTGTCGTTGATGTCGGCGGTGGTCACCGGCTTCAGGTCCAGGCCCCATCGCTTGCCGAGCACATACCGCGCCTCGCCGTGCGAGCCGGAGGTGGTGGAGATGCCGGTGCCCTGGAACAGCCCGACGTCGGGCAGGTCCACCGGCGTTCCGCCGGCCGCCGTGGCCTGCGGAGTCAGGGTCACCCCGAGGGACCGGGCGAGCCCGTCGATCTCCTGGGTCAGGCTCGTCGCCGGGAAGCCGACCACACTGGTGTCGAGGTCGTGGACGACCGGCACGCCCTGGCCGAGCAGCCGGAAGGTGAGTTCGGCCGCCGCCGCGGAGTCCAGCGGGTACGCGTACGAGCCCTTCGCCCCGGCCGCCGAGGTCTTGCCGCCGGAAATCTGCCGAACCAGCTGGGCCTGGGGCCGGACGTCGTCGGCCGTGTAGATGGTGTCCACACCCATCAGCAGCGGATTGCTCCAGGACGACACGTCGTAGAAGTACGGGAACGGCACGTACGGGTCCTCGCCCATGATCGCCTGGATCCAGTGCTTCTGCGGCTGGTCCATCGGGATCCAGTACGCGCCGACCGGCACGGTGACGTCGGTCGCCGAGCGGCCGCCGAAGATCCGGGCGGTCGGCACCGTGGTCGACTTCGTCACCTCGTACACCTCGACGTCCATCCGGCGTAGCCGCTCGACCAGCCGGCGCACGTCGCCGAGCTGACGGTCGGGGAGCAGGAAGTACGACCGGACCTTGAGGTCCGGCACCGGGAACTGGACGGTGTTGGTGGGCTGGACCACCTCGTTCGGCTCCAGTACCCCGGCCCGGCCTTCGGCGAGCGCGTCGGTCCAGATCTTGAAGTAGCTGCTCAGCACCTCGTGCTTGTTGGTGGCGGCCCAGCCGAGCGTCGACCACTGGGTGTTGAACTGCTGCTGGACCCGGTCGGCCACCGCCGACGCGCTGCCCTTCTCGAAGGTCATGCCGGCGGCGCCGAAGCCGGCGGCGGGCACCGTGTCGCCGTACCCCATGAAGAACATGTCGTACGTCGCGTAGTTGAAGTAGCACTCACTGGTGACGGCTCCGCCGCAGGCGCCGTTGAAGCCGAAACCGGCCTTGTTGGCCTCGCCGATCCGGTTGATCCAGTCGACGGCCTCGCCGGCGATCTCGTGGTGGATCGGGTCGGCGTTCGGCGGGAAGAAATACTGCCGGCCACCCATCTCGTGCGCGTCGATGAAGACCTGCGGCGGGTACTGCCGCAGGAGCTCGATCTTGCCGTCGGTCTCCTGCTGGGTCCGCGCGAACCAGTCCCGGTTCATGTCGAAGCCGTACTCGTTCTGCCGGCGGCTGGCGTCGCGGCCGTCCGGGTTCTGCGTCGGCACGATGATCGTGACCAGGTTGTCGTTCCGCTCCGCGACCGCACAGGACAGGCCGGAGGCCAACTCGTAGAGGGTCTTGAGGGCGGCGTCCGTGCCGCTCTTCTCCCCACCGTGCACGTTCGCGGTCACCCAGACGATGGCCGGGCGGTCGGTGGCGGTCTCGGCCGCCTTCTTCGCCGTGATCCGGCGCGGATCCCGCAGGTCGCGGATGTCATTGGCGATCTGCTGAAGGGCGCCCCGCTGGACATGCCGCTCGTTGGAGACGATGGCGTACGGCAGCGGCTGGCCGAGCACGCTCGTGGCCATGACGCCGGTGACGACGCGGTCGGAGGCGTCGTCGACGGCCTTCAGGTAGCTACGGACCTCGTCGTTGGTGACCACCCGCTCCTGGCCCGTGCCGAGCGGAAAGCCCAGCGTGGACTCCGGGCTGGGCACGGTGGACAGCCGGGCGGCGGGGTCGGTGCTGCAGCCGGGCGTGGTGGTGGCGCCGGCCGGGGCGGCGCCGAGCAACGGCGTCAGGCCGGCCAGCAGGAGCATTGCGGTGACGCTGGCCGTTCTTCTGGCGGGGACCGCCCCTGGGGGACGCTTCGACAGGCGCATCGGGTTGCCTCTCTTCGCTTGAGGGAGATCAACTGACGTGGATAGAAACCTATGACCTGTGGTTTTCCGCGGTCAAGATCCGGCGCGCGCCGGTCAGTGCGCCCGGTGCCCGTCCTCGCCGCCCGTGGTGGGCAGCTTGCCGAGCACCCGGTCGATGATGTGGATCCGCGCGCCGGCGACCTGGTAGTCGGCGCACACGGTGTCGGCCTGGCCAGCCAGGCGTGCCGTCCCCCCGCCCCCGGTGACCGTGACCTTGGTGCCGGCGAGTGTGGTGACCCCGCCGGCGGCCACCATGTCGGACAGGGACAGCGACCCGGCGACGAGGTGTTCGCGGAGCAGGCCGCGGAGCGTGTCCTGCTGGACGAGGAGCAGTTGGTCCAGGTTGTCCTCGGAGAACTTGGCCGCGAACGCGTCGTCCGTCGGGGCCAGGATGGTCAGCCCCGACCCAGAGTGCAGGTCGGCTGCCAGCCCGGACGCCCGTACCGCCGCGTCGAACGTGGTGAGCACGGGAAGCCACTGCAGGGCCACCTCGGGCGGCTGACCAGCCAGGGCCGCCGGGTTGCCCGGGTCGCTGCCCGAGGGCAGCAGATCGCACAACGGTCCGCTCACGACCGGCGCCGCCGCAGCGGCTTTTCCGTTGGCCGCATCCCCGGGCTCGGCGCCGGTGCAGCCGGTGAGCAGCAGGGACACGGCGACCGCGGCGAGCGCGGTCAGCCGTCGCCGGGGGTGACGACGGCGGACCCGGCGGAGCAGCGGGTGGGATCGGGGTCGCAGGGGGATGACGGGCTGGTCCACGGCGCTCTCCAGGTCCGGTCGGGGACGTGTCGTACCGGCAGGCCCCTGTGGGCCGGGCCTGCCGGTACGACGATCAGCAGGTCAGAGGCTCGCGCACTGGCCGCTCTTCGGGCCCTGCACCGAGTTGCCCAGCTCGAGGTTGACCGGTGCCGCGGCGTTTCCGCTGCACTGCAGCGGACCGCTCACGGTGTTGGCCGCCACCAGCGGCGCGTCGCCCTGGTTGTTCGACACCTCGACCGGGCCGGTGACCTTGGCGTCGACGACCACTACCGGACCGCTGGACTGTGCGATCCGGACCGGGCCCTCCACCGCGCTGTCGGTCAGGAAGACCCCGGCCGCACCGCTGGCGTCCACCGGGCCGGTGATCGACGAGCCGGTGGCGATCAACGTCCCGCCCGACCGGACCCGGACCGGACCGGTCACGGTCGCGTCGCGCAGGCAGGTCACCCCGGAGACCACCAGTTGACCGCTGTGCGGGCCGGTGACGGTCGGGTACAGCCGCTCGCCGTCCACCAGCTTCTCGACACCCTGCCCGTCGAGCAGCAGCGGGATCAGCCCCCGCTCCGGCTGGGCCAGCGGGACCACGTACCCGTCGGCGACCTTGACCACCTTCCAGCCGTGCGCGGCGAGGCGCTGGGCCACGGTGGTGCGCTGGCCGGCCGGGCCGTCGGTGCGGGCCCCGTGGTACTGCTCCTCGGTGAGCTTGTACGCGCACGGCGCGTCGTCGAGAATCTGGCCGTCCCGCGGGGCGTCGAGCGGCGGTGGGGCCTCACCCGGGTGCGGCGCCGGGTGCGCCTCGATCGGGCGGGACCCCCGGAAGACGATCCGGCCGGTGTTCGAGACCTGGAAGGTGATCGCGTCGGCCCGCGCCGCGGTGATCTCCTTGAGGTTCGCCCGGTGGTAGTCGAGGAACTGGTTGAAGGTCCACATCGCGGAGTACGTCTTGCGCCGCCGGTTGTTCGCCGTGTTGCCCTCGTCCGGCCGGGTGGTGCCACCGGAGCTCCGCAGTTCCAGCAGGGAGTTGACGACGTTCTTGAGGCCCAGCGTGTTGCGCAGGATCGTCTCCTCGCTCAGGCCCACGTTTCCGCCCCCGTTACACCCGTACGGGCACGGCCACCAGCCGTCCTTGGCGCCCTGGGTGTACATGTGGCCCTCGATCATGTGCTGCGACTCGTCGAAGATCGACTGGGCCACGTTCTGGTGCCGCGGCGGCAGCATCGGCAGGTCACCGGCGCTCGAGTTGCCGAACTCGTGCCCGTCGTAGCCGGCCACCGGCCGGTATTCGCGGAGCATGTTGACCAGCGCGAACGTCTCGGGCTGGCGGATCAGCGAGTAGTCGCGGTTCAGGTCCTGACCGGTGGAGTTGCCCCGGGTGTTGGCCGCGCGGCCGTCGCCGTTGATGGTCGGGACGATGAGGACGGTGGTGCGCGACAGCAGGTCGATCGTCCGGGCGTCGTTGCTGAAGGCCAGCTTCCGCGCCATGATCAGACAGCCTTCGCGGTCGCCGGGCTCGTTGCCGTGCACGTTGCAGTTGATCATCAACGGCGAGGTGGCCGCCACCGCCGCCGGGGTGGCCGCCGGCGTGGGGTAGCCGATGACGAACATGTTGATCGGCCGGCCGAGCGCGGTCCTGCCGATCTCCGTCACCCGGACCCGGTCGCTCAGTTCGTCGATCGCCGCCGTGTAGGCGTATTCGTTGACGTCGCTGGTGTACTGCGCGGCGAGAGTGGTCTCCCACTGGGTCCGGAGGTTCTCGCCCGGAATGCTCGGGTCGCCCCAGGGCGGCGTGGTGGTGCCGGACACCGGTGACGAGTACGGCTGCGCGGTGTCCCCGAAGCGGGCGCGCACCCGCCACTGAAACCGGGCGCCAGGGTTGAATCCCGCGTCGGCGAAGGTCGGCGAGGAGTTGTTGATCTGGCGGTTCGGCCGCCAGACGCCGGTGATCACGGCGGGGCCGGTGGCCGAGTCGTCCGCGGCGACCGGAGTGCGCTCGATCTGGTAGTCGGTGGCGCCGTCGACCGGCGTCCACCCGAGGGTGGCGTAGCCGTCGCCCTGCACGACCGTGAGGCCTTGCACCTGGTTCGGCTCGGCCTGCGCCGCCGCTTCGGCCTGCGCTGGTAGGGGTCCTGTGAACACCGCGAGGCTCGCGGCGAGCACGAGGGAGATGAGGGCTGTCGTCCGTCTGTCTCTCATGCAAGCTCCAGAACAGGTGGGATGACTCGATGCGGACAGCACACGCCAGCCACCTCGTCCATGGTCGACGGTGGCCGTTTTCTTGAGAATGATCTGAGGATTCGCGGGCGGAGCCGCGCCGGTTCAGCTCGCCCGGAGCCGGTAGCCCACCCCGCGTACGGTCTCCACCAGGCCGGCGTCGTCGAGCTTTCCGCGCAGGGCCGCCACATGGACGTCGAGGGTGTGCCCGGCGTTCCAGGTGGTCTGCCAGATGTCCAGCAGCAGCCGTTCCCGGGACACCACCGTGCCCGCCTGCCGGGCCAGTGCCATCAGCAGCTCGAACTCCTTGCGGGTCAGGCTCACCTCCCGGTCGGAGAGCCAGACCCGCCGGGCGTTGAGATCCACCCGCAGGTCGCCGACCTTGAGCGTCGCCTCCGCTCGCGTGGCCCGGGCCGTACGGCGCATGACCGCCTCGATCCGGGCCTGCAGCTCGGCCATTGAGAACGGCTTCACGACGTAGTCGTCGGCGCCGGCCCGTAGCCCCGCTATCCGGTCCCGCTCCTCGGACCGGGCGGTCACCGCGATAATGGCGACGTCCTCGTCGTCCCGCCGGATCCTCCGGCACACCTCCAGGCCGTCCCGGTCCGGCAGGTTGAGGTCGAGCAGGACGAGGTCGACCGGGCCCGCCCCGGCCGCCTCCGACGCGGTCGTGGCCGTGATGACCGCGTGGCCCCGGCGGCGCAGCGCCGCGGCCAGCGCGGAGGCGACTCGCAGGTCGTCTTCCACCAGGAGCACCCGCACCCGCGTCTCTCCTCGGACCTCGTCCCGACAGGTCCACGCGAGTCTGTCTGATGGACACCGGCCGTGACCAGGCCGGACGGCAGATCGTGACCGCATGATGATCTCTTCGACCCGGACCGTTGAGCTCATTGGACGGAAGGTGCCGTCGGCGGGCGACCCCTTACCAGGTCGCCCGCCCGCGGGTACGCCTCAGCGCAGGCCGGCGGCGACCAGCAGGTTGCCCTCCGGCAGGGGCGGGAGCGCCCGGCCGAGCGCCATCCGCTGCTCGGCCCGGTCGGCGGTGAACGCGGTGTCCTGCGCGATGGCGGTCGCGTACGCGGCGGCGGTGCGGGACGCGATGGCCGACCAGCCGTACTGCTCGTGGACCATCGCGCGGGCGCGGCGGGCGAGGGCGCGGGCGCGCTCCCGGTCCGACAGCAGCGCGTGCACCGCCTCGGTGAGCCCGTCCGGGTCCTGCGGGGCGAAGGTCATCCCGGTGACGCCCGGCTCGACGATCTCGGCCAGCCCGCCGGTGCGGGAGACGGCCAGGGGTGCGCCGGCCGCCGCGCCCTCCAGGGCGACCATGCCGAAGGGCTCGTAGATGCTGGGCACCGCGAAGCAGTCCGAGGCGGCCATCACCGCGGGCAGGTCGGTGCCGCCGAGGAAGCCCGGCATGCTGACCGTGCCGCCCAGCCCGAGCCGGTGCACCTCGGCCTCCAGGGTCGCCTTGTACGGCCCGTCGCCGACCACCACCGCGCGCAGCCCGGGGTGCCGCTCGCGCAACCGGGGGAGCCCGGCGAGCAGGTGCTGCACGCCCTTCTCGTAGACCAGCCGGCCGGCGAAGCTGACCAGCGGGCCGTCGCCGGCGAAGCGGGCGCGGGCGGCGGCGATCGCGGTCGCCGGCACCCGCCAGCGGTGCGGCTCGACCCCGTTGGGCACCACGTCGACCCGCCCGGCCGGCACGCCGAACAGCGCCGTCACCTCGTCGCGCATGTAGCCGGAGCAGACGATCACCCGGCCGGACTCGGCGGCCAGCCAGTGCTCGACGCCGTGGATGGTGCGGTTCATCTCCTCGGGCAGCCAGCCCTGGTGCCGGCCGGCCTCGGTGGCGTGGATGGTGCTGACCAGCGGCACGTCCAGGTGCTCGCGCAGGGTCATCGCGGTGTGCGCGACCAGCCAGTCGTGGGCGTGGATGACGTCGTACCCGCCGGACTCGGCGGCGCGCAGCGCGGCCCGGGTGAGGGTGTGGTTGAACGCCATGGTCCAGGCCAGCAGCGAACCGGTGGCGAGCGGGAAGGTGACCGGGTCCTCGGCGGCGCGGACGATGCGCACGCCGTCGGCGTACTCCTCGAGGGGCGCGCCCTCGGCGTGGCGGGTGACGACGGTGACCTCGTGGCCGGCGGCGGCCAGGGCGACGGAGAGGGCGTGCACGTGGCGGCCGAGGCCGCCGACGAGGACCGGCGGGTACTCCCACGACAGCATGAGGATGCGGCGCGTCCGGGGCGGGACGCCGGGCTGCGGCGGGATGGTGGGGCGGGAGGTGCGGGTGGGTAGGTGGGTCCGGTCCGTCGCGGTGGCGGGCTGCTCGCCGACCCGCAGGATGGTCACATCAATCTCCGTCCATGCATGCTGGGACGCGCCGGCGACTCTGGCGGCGTGGGAAGCGTGGTGAGGGTGGCCGAGAGGCCGAGTGGACCCGCGCGGGCGCACGCGTCCAGGAACAAGGAAACGCCATCCCGCGGCCCGCCGCATCTCGAAAAGGGAGTTCGTGACGGAAGACACCCGAAGCGTCGGGCAGTCTCAGGTGGGTGGACTTCGGTTACCGTCCGAACAGGTGGATTGACGCGCGGTGGGGCGGGGCATTACCGGGTGCGCACCGGCGGTCCGCCCGTCCGGTGCGCTCATGATCATGGGCCGAAGGAGCAACATGCAGGTCTGGCCGGGCGAGAGCTACCCCCTCGGCGCCACCTACGACGGGATGGGGACCAACTTCGCGATCTTTTCCGAGGTGGCGGAGCGAATCGAGCTCTGCCTGTTCGACGAGTGGGACACCGGCGCCGAGCGCCGGGTCGAGCTGCGCGAGGTCGACGCGTACGTCTGGCACGCGTACCTCCCGGGGATCGAACCCGGCCAGTGCTACGGCTACCGGGTGCACGGGCCGTGGGACCCGGCGAACGGGCTGCGCGGCAACCCGCACAAGCTCCTGCTCGACCCGTACGCCAAGGCGGTCGACGGGGAGGTCACCTGGGACCCGGCGGTTTACGACTACGAGATGGGTGGCGACCCGGACCGGAGGAACGAGACCGACTCGGCGCCGTTCATGCCCAAGTCGGTGGTGGTCAACCCGTACTTCGACTGGGGCAACGACAAGCCGCCGCGCATCCCGTACCACCACTCGGTGATCTACGAGGCGCACGTGCGCGGACTGACCATGCGCCACCCCGACATCCCCGAGGAGCTGCGCGGCACGTACGCGGCGATCGCCTCACCCGTCATGATCGACTACTTCAAGCGGCTCGGGGTGACCGCGGTCGAGCTGATGCCGGTGCACGAGTTCGTGCACGACCACCGCCTGGCCGACCTCGGGCTGCGCAACTACTGGGGCTACAACACCATCGGCTTCTTCGCCCCGCACCACGGCTACTCCGCGCTCGGCCGCCTCGGCCAGCAGGTGCAGGAGTTCCGCGGCATGGTCAAGGCGCTGCACGCGGCCGGCATCGAGGTCATCCTCGACGTGGTCTACAACCACACCGCCGAGGGCAACCACCTCGGCCCGTCGCTGAGCTTCAAGGGCATCGACACCCCCAGCTACTACCGGCTCTCCGAATCCGACCGGCGCCACTTCGTCGACTACACCGGCACCGGCAACAGCCTCAACGTGCGCAGCCCGCACTCGCTCCAACTGATCATGGATTCGCTGCGTTACTGGGTCACCGAGATGCACGTCGACGGCTTCCGCTTCGACCTCGCCGCCACCCTGGCCCGGGAGTTCTACGAGGTGGACCGCCTCTCCACCTTCTTCGAGGTGGTGCAGCAGGACCCGGTGGTCGGCCGGGTCAAGCTGATCGCCGAGCCGTGGGACGTCGGCCCGGGCGGCTACCAGGTCGGCAACTTCCCGCCGCAGTGGACCGAGTGGAACGGCAAGTACCGGGACACCGTGCGGGACTTCTGGCGCGGCGAGCCGGCCACCCTGGCCGAGTTCGCTTCCCGGATCTCCGGCTCCGCCGACCTCTACCAGGACGACGGGCGCCGCCCGTTTCACAGCATCAACTTCGTCACCTGCCACGACGGGTTCACGCTCACCGACCTGGTCTCCTACAACGACAAGCACAACGAGGCCAACGGCGAGGAGAACCGGGACGGCGAGAGCCACAACCGCTCGTGGAACTGCGGCGTCGAGGGGGCGACCGACGACCCCGGCGTGCTCGCCCTGCGGGCCCGGCAGCGGCGTAACTTCCTGGCCACGCTGATCCTCTCCCAGGGCGTGCCGATGATCGGCCACGGCGACGAGCTGAGCCGCACCCAGCACGGCAACAACAACGCGTACTGCCAGGACAGCGAGCTGGCCTGGGTCGACTGGGCAGGCGCCGACGAGCAACTGCTGGCGTTCGTCCGGCGGCTCACCGAGTTCCGCGCCCGGCACCAGGTGTTCCGCCGGCGCCGCTTCTTCACCGGGCTGCCGGTCGGCGGCCGGGCCGCCGGCTCCGCCCTGCCCGACCTGGCCTGGTACACCCCGGACGGCCGGGAGATGACCGGCGAGGACTGGGGCAACGACTTCGGCCGCTCGGTGGCTCTCTTCGTCAACGGCGACGGCATCCCGGAGCGCGGCCAGTACGGCCAGCGCCACCGGGACGACTCGTTCGTGCTGCTGTTCAACGCGCACGACGCGCCGCTGGACTTCACCCTGCCCGGCGTCGAGTTCGGGCAGCGGTGGGACCTGGTCATCAGCACCGCGGAACCGGATCCGGACAAGACCCTGGTGGTCGAGGCGGGCGGCACCGTCTGCGTGCCGGACCGCTCGCTGCTGGTCCTGGAGAGGATGGCCTGACCGATGCCCGAGACCCCCCGACCCGAACAGCCGACGGCAACGACGACGACGCGGGTGGGGGCGACCTAAGGCGTCCAGGTGCGCCCCGGCTTCGACCTCGACGCCACCGCCGGCCTCGCCGGCTACCTCGCCGACCTCGGCGTCACCCACCTCTACAGCGCGCTCCTGCTCACCGCCACCCCCGGCTCCCAGCACGGTTACGACGTGGTCGACCCCCGGTCGGTCAGCCCGGAACTAGGCGGCGAGGCCGGACGGCAGCGGCTGGTCCGCGCGCTGCGGGCGGCCGGGCTCGGCCTGGTCGTGGACATCGTCCCCAACCACGCCGGGGTCTCCAGCCCGGCGGCCAACCCGGCCTGGTGGGACGTGCTGCGCGCCGGGCGCGCCTCGGCGTACGCCGACTGGTTCGACATCGACTGGGACCGGGGACGGCTGCTGCTGCCGGTGCTCGCCGACACCCCCGGCGCCCTCGACGACCTCAAGGTGGTCGACGGGGAGATGCGGTACCACGAGCACCGCTTCCCGATCGCCGTCGGCACCGGCGACGGCACCCCGCGCGAGGTGCACGACCGGCAGCACTACGAGCTGGTCAACTGGCGGCGGGGGGCCACCGAGCTGACGTACCGGCGCTTCTTCGCCGTGTCCGACCTGGCCGGGCTGCGGGTGGAGGACCCGGCGGTCTTCCGCGCCACCCACGCGGAGATCCTGCGCTGGGCCGACGCCGGCGACCTCGACGGCATCCGGGTCGACCACCCGGACGGGCTGCGGGACCCTGCCGGCTACCTGGCCCGGCTGCGCGCCGCCGCGCCGGACGTCTGGCTGCTGGTGGAGAAGATCCTCGAGTACGGCGAGGAGCTGCCCGACTGGCCGGTCGACGGCACCACCGGCTACGACGCCCTCGCCGCGGCCGGCGGGCTCTTCGTCGACCGGACGCGGAGGGTGACTTCACCGCGCTGGACGCCCGGCTGACCGGCCGGCACACCTCCTGGCCGGACCTGACCCACCAGACCAAGCAGGAGGCGGCCAACCAGCTGCTCGCCGCCGAGCTGAGCCGGCTCACCGCGCTCGTGCCCGAGCTGCCCCGCGCGCAGGCCCGGGCCGCCCTGGCCGAGCTGGCCGCCTGCTTCCCGGTCTACCGCGGCTACCCGCCGGAGGGTGTCCGGCACCTCGCGGCCGCCCGGTTCGAGGCCGGCCGCCGCCGCCCCGACCTCACCACCGTCCTGGACGCGGTCACCGCCCGGCTGCGCGACCCCGCCCACGAGCTGGCCGCCCGCTTCCCGCAGTTCACCGGCGCCGTGACGGCCAAGGGCGTGGAGGACACCGCCTACTACCGGTGGAGCCGGTTCGTCGCGCTCAACGAGGTCGGCGGCAGTCCCGCCCACTTCGGCGTCCCGCCGGCCGAGTTCCACCGCTTCGCCGCCGCCCGGCAGGTGCGCTGGCGGGCCAGCATGACCACCCTGTCCGCCCACGACACCAAGCGCGGCGAGGACGTCCGCGCGCGGCTCGCCGTGCTCTCCGAGCTGCCCGGGCGCTGGGCCGAACGGGTGGCGGACTGGATGTCCCGGGCGCCGCTGGCCGATCCCGCCTTCGCCCACCTGCTCTGGCAGACCGCCGTCGGGGCCTGGCCGATCGAGCGGGAGCGGCTGCACGGGTACGCCGAGAAGGCCGCCCGGGAGGCGTCGACGTCGACCAGCTGGACCGATCCCGAGCCGGCCTTCGAACACGAGCTGCACGCCCTGGTCGACCGGATGTACGACGACCCGGAGCTGCACGCCGAGATCACCGCGTTCGCCGCCGAGATCACCCCGGCGGGCTGGTCCAACTCGCTCGGGCAGAAGCTGGTCCAGCTCGCCATGCCCGGGGTGCCGGACCTCTACCAGGGCACCGAACTGTGGGAGAACTCCCTGGTCGACCCGGACAACCGCCGCCCGGTCGACTTCGCCGTACGTCGGGAGCTGCTGGACCGGCTCGACGCCGGCGCTCGGCCGGCGGTGGCCGCCGACGGCGCGGCCAAGCTGCTCGTCGTCTCCCGCACGCTGCGGCTGCGCCGCGACCACCCGGAACTGTTCACCGGCTACCGGCCGGTGCCGGCGCGCGGCCCGGCCGGCGCGCACGCGGTGGCCTTCGACCGGGGCGGCGCGATCGCGGTGGCCACCCGGCTGCCGCTGCGGCTGGCGCGGGCCGGCGGCTGGCGCGACACGAGACTGTCGATTTCCGTTCATGGTGTTGCGGACATGTTCACCGGCCGGGTCTACAGTGGGTCTGAGCTGCTCCTTCATGATCTGTTGAGCACCTATCCCGTCGCCCTGCTGGCTCCCACCGACTCCGTGGAGGCTGCCGCATGACCGAGTTCACGGTGTGGGCGCCCGAAGCCGCCCGGGTCCGGTTGCGCCTGCCCGGCGTCGCCGACCACGACATGCGTCCCGGTCGGGGTGGCTGGTGGCGGGTCGAGGTGCCCGGCACCGGGCCGGGCAGCGACTACGCGTTCCTCCTCGACGACGACGAGCGACCCCTGCCCGACCCCCGGTCGGCCTGGCAGCCGGCCGGCGTGCACGGGCCGAGCCGGCTCTACGACCACGCCGCCTTCACCTGGACCGACCAGGGCTGGACGGGCCGGCAACTGCCCGGCAGCGTCCTCTACGAGCTGCACATCGGCACCTTCACCCCGGAGGGCACCTTCGACGCGGCCATCGGCCGCCTCGACCACCTGGTCGACCTCGGCGTGGACCTGGTCGAGCTGCTGCCGGTCAACGCGTTCAACGGCGAGCACAACTGGGGGTACGACGGCGTCTGCTGGTACGCCCCGCACCAGCCCTACGGCGGGCCGGACGGGCTCAAGCGCCTGGTCGACGCCGCGCACGCCAAGGGGCTGGGGGTGATCCTCGACGTCGTCTACAACCATTTCGGGCCCTCCGGGGCCTACGCGCCGATGTTCGCGCCGTACCTCGCCGAGCAGAGCAACCCCTGGGGCCGCGCGGTCAACCTCGACGGGCCGCACTCCGACGGGGTGCGCCGCTACATCGTCGACAGCGTGCTGATGTGGCTGCGCGACTACCACGTCGACGGGCTGCGGCTGGACGCCGTGCACGCCATGCCGGACTCCCGGGCCACCCACTTGCTGGAGGAGCTGGCGGTCGAGGTCGAGTCCCTCTCCACCCACCTCGGCCGCCCGCTGTCGCTGATCGCCGAGTCCGACCTCAACGACCCGAAGCTGATCACCCCGCGCGAGGCCGGCGGGTACGGCCTGCACGCCCAGTGGAACGACGACGCCCACCACGCGCTGCACACCCTGCTCACCGGGGAACGGCAGGGCTACTACGGCGACTTCGGCTCGCTGGAGTGCCTGACCGACGTGCTGACCGGCGCATTCTTCCACGCCGGAAGCTGGTCCAGCTTCCGCAACCGCAACCACGGCCGGTCGGTGGACCGGCAGCGTACGCCGGGGCACCGGTTCGTGGCGTACCTGCAGAACCACGACCAGATCGGCAACCGGGCCACCGGCGACCGGATCTCCACGACCCTGTCGGCCGGGCTGCTGCGGGTCGGCGCCACCCTGCTGATGACCGCGCCGTTCACCCCGATGCTCTTCATGGGCGAGGAGTGGGGGGCAAGCACGCCCTGGCAGTTCTTCACCAGCTATCCGGAGCCGGAGCTGGCCACCGCGGTGGCGGTCGGGCGCCGGCGGGAGTTCGCCGCGCACGGCTGGCCGGCGGCGGAGGTGCCCGACCCGCAGGACCCGCAGACCTTCATCCGGTCCCGGCTCGACTGGGCCGAGCTGGACAAGCCCGAGCACCGCGAGATGTACGACTTCCACCGGCGGCTGATCGCCCTGCGCAAGAGTCGTCCCGACCTGTCCGATCCCCGGCTCAGCCACGTCGACGTCCGGCACGGCGACCAGTTCCTGCTGATGCGCCGGGGCGAGTGCCTCGTGGTGGCCAACCTGGCCGGCAAGCCGCAACGGATCACGCTGCCCGGGGTGGTGCGCCGCGTGCTGCTGGCCACCGGGGAGGGGGTCACGGTGATGCGGGACCGGATCGAGCTGCCGGCGGAGTCGGCCGCCATCGTCGCGCTGTAGGTTCTCCGCGCTCGGTACCCCGTCGCCATGGTGTGGCTGCTCGATCGGGCGCAGCCGTCCGGTTCGGGTCGGGCGGGGCGGCGCCGGGGGCAGGCGGTGGCTAGTGCTCTGACCGGGAACGTTTACCGGGTTGGCGGCGGCGGGGCCGGAACCGGTTGGATGAGACGGACATCTGACCGGGTTTGGGGGCGTGGTGGCGGAGCTG
>NZ_JBIAIL010000056.1:0-403 GCF_042871425.1 Micromonospora sp. NPDC005806
CTCCAGGAAGCTGGCCTGCTGGGCGTCCTCCTCGCCGCGCATGATGCCCCCGGTCTGCGCCGGCTCCGATGGTCGCCCCATCCGCCCATGGTCGCGGGAGGATCGCCGTGCGCGCACCGCTTTCGCCCGTTTCATCGACCGGCGGTGACGGCGGTAAAGGCTGACGCGAGCCAGGCACCGATGACACCTGCTCCGATCCGCCGACGTTTGCGGGCGCCCAACTGAGCAAAGGAGCGGATCTCTGAGGGCCGGGGTTCGGGGCGGAGCCCCGAGGTCTTCATGGTCTGGTAGTCCCAAAGCGTGGCCGGCCGGCCCGGCCGATGCCGGCCGAAGGTCGCCAGCAGGCCGGGGCCGGGCCGGCGCGGCCCCGGTTGGGGGGCGGCGGGGTTTGTTTGTGGGGCAT
>NZ_JBIAIL010000056.1:413-35295 GCF_042871425.1 Micromonospora sp. NPDC005806
GGGGGGGGGGGGGGGGGCCCCCCGCTGGCCTTCTGGGTGGGGTCGCCCCACCGGGGGGCGGGCCGGCCCGGCGGTGGCGGGCCGACGGCCCCCCGCCGGCGGGGGCGGGGCCGGCGCGGCCCGCTTTGCGGGCCGCCTTGATTCTTTAGGGGTCAATTCGGCAGTTATTGAGGGAAGCGTTTGTCCTCCGTCGACTGATGCGCGACATTCATCCGCAACTGATTTGCGACACCTCAACGCCCTGATCCGGCAGGTGAGTGCATTGGCGGCCGCCAAGGTGGTCGACCGAAAGTGGTTGGGCGGGAGGGCGTTCGGGCTGATAGCGTGCGAGAGACTGTGGCACCACGCGAGGAGGTGAGACCCATGAACGCTGTACGCACGTGGGTGCTCCCCTCGTCGTCACGGTCGGGCGATTGACGTACGGATCGCCGGGAGCGCCTCACTCACAAGGCACTCCCGAAAGGCACCAACCTATGCATCCTGTGCGTTTCACCGCGGAGACATCGTCGAACGGTGTCGTCGAACGCGACTTCACTGTGGGCGAGGTCCCCGGCGTGCTCTGGTCGCCCGTATCCGGCCCCGATCACGCGCCCCTGGTGCTGATGGGTCACGGCGGCGGCCTGCACAAGAAGACGCCGGGCCTCCTGGCCCGCGCCCACGACACCGTGACGACCTGGGGTTTCACCGTGGTCGCCATCGACGCGCCCGGACACGGCGACCGCCCGCGCACGGCCGAAGACGAGCAGGCCCGCGCCGACCTCCGGCAGGCTCTGGCGGCAGGCGACACCGAGCGGTTCGAGTCGGTCAGCGTCCGCTACGTCACCTCACTGGCCGAGCGTGCCGTACCGGAATGGCAGGCAACCCTGGACGCCCTGCAGAAACTGCCCGGGATCGGCACCGAGGCGCCGATCGGCTACGGCGGCGGCATATCGTTGGGCACCGCGATCGGAATCCCGCTGACGGCGGTCGAACCCCGGATCACCGCCGCCATCTTCGGTGGCGGCTTCTTCGTGCACCAAGCGCTGATCGAGGCGGCGAGGCGCATCACCGTCCCGATCCAGTTCCTGCTCCCCTTGGACGAAGAGTACGTCGACCGCCAATCCGTTCTCGCGCTGTTCGACGCCTTCGCCTCGAAGGACAAGACGCTGCTCGCCAACCCCGGCACCCACCGCGCCATGCGCTGGGTCGGGATCGACAGGGAGTTCCTGGCCCGGCATCTCGCCCAGGCCGGCGCGTCAGCAGCCTGACCTGACCGGTATCGGCGTCCGCCTCCGCACCGGGCGCCGATACCAACTGTCGCACCATGTGTTTCGTCGGAGCCAGTGGCCGCCTCGGCGGTGATGGGGGCAGGAAGTGTCGTACGGCTTCCCGGACGAAGCATCCGCCCGATCGATGGTTGACCGGATGATGAAAGCCTCTGGCGGCACCTGGCGGGATCTCACGGAGGCAGTCCAGCAGGAGTCCAACCGCCGGCAGCCGCAATAGCCCGCGTGCCGATCGCTGTAGCCTTGGCCCCGATGAGTTGGCTGCCTGAGGACTTCGTCCACCCCGTCTATGTGCCCGTGCCCAACACCGCGCTTCACCTGCGGCCGATCCGGGAGGCGGACGCCGCGCGCGACTACCCCGCCGTGATGGGCTCCCGAGAGCGCCTGTGGGAGATCTTCGGCCCGGCCTGGGCTTGGCCCAAGGAGACGATGACCTATGAAGAGAACCGCATCGACTTGCTGCGGCACGAGAAGGAGATAGCCGCGCACCAATCGTTCAACTACGCGCTGCTGGACCAGGAGGAGACGGCGATCTTCGGCTGCGTCTACATCGACCCGCCCGAGCGCGCCGGCTCCGACGGAGAGGTCTCCTGGTGGGTGGTGGACGACCTCGTAGGCGGCGAGGTGGAGCACGCGTTCGACGCGCTGGTGCCGCAATGGATCGCCGCCGACTGGCCCTTCCAGCAGCCCCGTTATCTGGGCTGCGACATCACCTGGCAGGACTGGCTCGCGCTGCCGCGCGCCTCGTGACACGTGCGAGGCGGTGCCTGGATCGTGTCATGAAGATCGTCTGATCGTTGTGTGGATGTGCCGTTGACGGATGCCCAGTGGGCGTGGATCGAGCCGTTGCTCCCTGACCGGTCACCATGTCGTGGCGGTCGGTGACGTGATCACCGGCAGGTAATCGACGCGATCGCATGAAAGGGCTGTCCGCTTGGTCAACTGGGGTCGATGACACCCGCCCGCAGGTTAACGATCAAGCTATCGCTCGACGGCAGGTGTCAGGCCGAACGTGCACACCGCACCACGGCGGCAGGTCGGCTGCCCACACCCGCCAGCCGCCGGCGCCTCGCCGGGTCTTCTCGGCCATTCGCAGATCAGCGTCACCCTCAACATCTACGCGCACGCGGCCCCGGAGATCGCGCGGGAAACCGCGTCACAGCTGGAGGGGCGCTGTGGTCGGGTGGACGTTTGGCTGCTCGGCCTCGCGACGGCAGGCAGAGAAGGCCCAGGTCATGATCGGAGATCAAGCCGGTGACCTGGGCCTTTCTATGGAGCCGCCTGACGGAATCGAACCGTCGACCTACGCATTACGAGATCAAGTTGGCCACCCCGTACGACCTGCACTCATGAGGGTCTAGCAGCAAGAACGGCTCTCGGCATCTCGCACCGCTCACCGCCGTCCGTCGACCTTCTGCGGACCACTCCCCTGTCGACGCCGCGAAGCTCATGGCAGCTTCGGCAGCACATCCTCATGCGGCCAGACCTCAGCGAGCACCTTGGCCAGGCCGGGGTCAGAACTGTGCGCGCAGTACGGCGTCTGCTCCGGGTCACGCACCTCCAACTCGACTGGGGCAGAGAGCAGGCCCCAAACCGGCAGGGCGTTCGCGAGCCAACCCTGGAGCCGTAGGTCCTGATACTCCGGCTCCGACCACACCGCGGACGCGCGCTGGAGGTCAGCGGGATCGAGGGCGACCCACACCCCGAACGTGGCGCTGAAGCCACCGGTCAGCTGCACGGGGAGCAGTGCCCGCACGAAGGCGCCCACCCCGGGAACCTGCATCATCACCGAAGCGTCCGGGGTCGCATGACTCAGCCAGGCACCTCGTGCCCGGTGCCGCATGCGCGTGTCGAGGACAGGATCAGGCAGCCGGAACCGGGCTTGCCGGTCATGGACATCCGTTGGCTGCCCGCAGCAAGAACACAGCTCGGTGGTGTGCCGCATTCCCTCTGTGGGTCCGGCGTCAACCGGGTCACCGCGCTTGCGGAACCGGTCAAGGAATCTGCCCACAACGTCCCTCCCACCTCTTGTGGGCGCGCAGCGTACCAACCGCAGGGGAGCGAGATCTCCTCGTCGGGCAGTCGCCAGACCTTCCAGCTTCCCCGGACGGGGACAAGGTGGAGCGCCCTACCGGATGAATGACCTTGGCCCCGTCCGGGGAAGCTGGTAGCCCTCGTGGTGCACGTCGAGGAGATCCCCGGCAGATCTCTGAGGGCCGGGGGGTCGGGGCGGAGCCCCGAGGTCTTCAGGGTCCTGGTCGTCCGTCAACGTGGCCGGCCGGCCCGGCCGATGCCGGCCGGAGGTCGCCAGCAGGCCGGGGCCGGGCCGGCGCGGCCCGCTTTGCGGGCTCATCACAGATGAGGGTGTAGTTGAGGTCTGAAGCCGCCGGTCTCGAGCAGGGATCGGGCGATGTAGTTGGTGAGATTGCGGAAGCCGAGGGCGGAACCACGCAGGTGCTCGAGCCTGCCGTTGATGGCCTCCGTCGGTCCGTTGGACGTTCCAGGTCGGTCGAAGTAGGCCAGCACGTCGGCCGCGCGCTTCTTCAGCGTTCGACCGAGTGTGATGACCTCGGTGAGGGGCTTCGGCACGCCGTGGCTGATCGAGTCGATGAGCTTGACCATCAGCTCGCGGCCACGACCCCGGTCCTGCTCGCGGTAGGCCTCGATCATCCGCTGGTAGATCCCCCAGGTGGCCTCGACCTCGACATGGGCATCGTCGGCGAACAGGGCGGCGAGCCGGTCGGTCTGCTTGTCGGTGAGCAGGTCGGCGCCGGTGTGCAGGGTCCGGCGGGCGGAGTAGAGCGGGTCATTCTTCATCCCGCGGTGGCCGTGGATGGCCTGCTGGACCCGGCGGCGACACCGGTCGAGGGCGTCGCCGGCCAAGCGGACCACGTGGAAGGGATCCATCACCGCAACCGCGTCGGGGAGTTCCTCGGCGGTGGCGGTCTTGAAGCCGGTGAACCCGTCCATCGCCACCACCTCCACCCCGTCGCGCCACGTCTGGTCACGGTCGGCGAGCCAGGACTTGAACGCCTGCTTTGAGCGGCCCTCGACCATGTCCAGCAGCCGAGCGGGTCCGGTGCCGTCACGGATGCCGGTCAGGTCGATGATCACGGTGACGTACTTGTCGCCGCGGCGGGTGTGGCGCCACACGTGCTCGTCGACCCCAATCGCGGCCACGCCGTCGAACCGGGTGGCGTCGTTGATCAGCACCCGCTTGCCTTCGGCCAGGACAGCATCGTTGGCGGTGTTCCACGCGACCCCGAGTCCCTCGGCGACCCTCGCGACGGTCAGGTGCTGACACACGATCGCCTCGAGTGCCCACCGCGGCCCGCGACGCGACAGCTTCGCTCGCGGCTCAGCCGCGAGGCTGGTGTCCTGGCGCCACACGTGACCGCAAGCGGTACACCGGTAGCGGCGCACGGTCACCACGAGCATCGTCGGCCGCCAGCCCAGCGGCTCGTGGGCCAGCTCCCGGGTCACGGTGTCGCGCGGTACGCCTTCGCAAGCACAGCGACGGCACCACGGGTCCGGCTCGACGACCCGGCATGCCAGCACCGCACGGTCGGGCCTGAGTCGTTGGCCGGTGACGGCCAGGCCGAGCTCGTCGAGCCGGCAGAACTTGGTCAGGTCAGGGCAGGCAAAGGTAGCGTCAGACAAGTCGAGGTGTGCCAATCTGGAAGACCACGACTTCCGTCCCGAGGCAGCAATGCACAAACGCAGCCGGACGCCCGATCTCGTGTCACCGTCGCAGCGGTCTTCTTCGCGTACCCACTCAGATCGGTCAACGGCGCACCCGATAGCGCAGGTGAAGCACCCGGTTGCCCTGAACAACTACGTCTGGGCCTTCCAGCAGGTGCTGCGCGTCGACGGAGCCGAAGTAACGCTTACCGGACCCGAGCACGACGGGTGCGACGTCCATGCGTACCTCGTCGACCCAACCTGCCGCGAGCGCCTGGCCGCCGACGTCGCCAGCAGCGAACTCGACAGTGCGGTCACCCGCAAGCTCCCGCGCCTTGGCCACGGCCGCCTCGATGCCGTCGACAAAGTGGAACGGCGCCTGGAGGTCCCAGCCCTCGGGCCCACCACGGTGACTCACCACGACCACATGGTCGATCCCACTCGGAGGCGTCCCATCCCAGCCGTCGGTGATGTCGAAGGCGTGACGGCCGGCAATGGTCACCCCGACCTCGTCCCAGTACGGCCGGACGTAGTCGAACGAAGCCTGCGACACCTTCAGAACGCCACTGTCGTCCAACGGCACGTCACCGCTGACCAGCCACTCGAAGATCGGGCCGGGATCGTCGTTCTCAGCCGCGATGAAACCATCCACCGAAACCGACGCGTTCATGACCACTTTCCCCATGGATTCCTCCTCTGTTTGGAGTCCCAAGTCTTGTGCGGCGTGAGCTGTCGCTCTTGTACGAAATCAATCGGCTGGGAGCGGCCAGCCGTCCAGGACGTGGTCGGGATGATCGCGCAGGAATCGCCGCCGGACTTCGGCGTACCGGGTCGGCGTGAGCCCGGTGAACTCCCGGAACTCGCGCACGAAGTGGGCCTGGTCGAAGTAGCCCGCGCCAGCGGCAACGTCTCCCCAGTCGATCGGTGCAGCGACGTCGAGCGCCAACACGGTGGAGCTGAAGCGGTAGCTGCGAGCCAGCCGTTTTGGCGTGACACCGACTACGGCCTTGAACCGCTTCGCCAAGTACGTGCTGCTGGCGCGGGCCGCCACACCGATGTCGCTGATCGGCACTGTCCCGCCTGTCGCCGCGACGGCGCTGCTCATTTGGCGGACCAGGTCAAGACCGTCGATCACCCGCAGCCGTCGCACCAGTTCCTCCTCGAGCAACATCAGCATTTCGTGCGGTGCGTCCGCCAAGGTCAGTCGGTGTCGCAATTCAGCGATAGCGGGCTGGCCCCAGATCTGCTCCACCGTCGCAGGTCGGTCGCACAACTCGGCCGCGGGCATCGGAAGGAACGGTGCCAGGCCCCACGGCCTGAAGTGGACGCCCACGGACCGGGTCGGGGTTGGGTAGCTGAACTCCCACGCACGCGTGGGCGTGGTAACCGCGCAGCCGTCGGCGTACTCCACGGCGTCTACGTCGGTGCCTGCGCGGATGAGAAACGGCGCCCCGAGGTTGACGATGAGCAATGGCGCGGGCGCCGCCGGCAGCATCAACCGGGAGTACGGCGGGGCGCCCTCCAGGTAGTAGAGGTCGTCGATCAGCCCGTCCAGCGGCGTACCGGGCACCCTGGACACATACTCCACGCCGACATTATCGCCGACGGCCCATCCGGCATCACGCGCCGCCGCCAGCATCGAGCCGGCGCCGATCCCTGACGGGCGCCCCAGCGCATTTCGGTCCCCAACTACACCCGACGTTGTGAAGAGCCGCTTTGCGGGCCGCCTTGATCTGATAGAGCGGAATTCGGCAATACGCGTGGCCGGCGCAGTGTCCTCCGTCGACTGATGCGCGACTCTTCTGCCAACTGATCTGCGACACCTCAGCGCGCTGATCGCGGCCAAGATGAGGATGTGGGGCGGAACCCACCCTCATGCAGCGGCCGGGTCGCGCGCATGGATCAGGCCACCGAGACGGCGACCAGGGCGATTGCGGAGCCGGCGAAGACCACCGTGTTGCGGAGGTAGGTCTGGGCGCGCACCCAGCGGGGGAAGGCGTCCTCGGCTGCCCGCAGGAAGGGCGCGACCTCGACGCGGGACAGCTCTGAGTCGCCCTTGCGTCGGAAGGCGGCCTGCACGGACTTCACCGCGGTGAGGTTGCTGTAGACGATCGCCACGTTCATCAGCACGACCAGCGAGGAGAAGATCCAGGTCAGGATCTGCGCTAGGTCGGCGCCAGCGAAGTTCAGTGCGGCGATGGCGATCATCACGGCGGCGACAGTAGCCGGGGCTGCAGTCTCATGGCCGCCGGCGTCGAACCGGAGCTGGTTCTCCTCCAACACCTCTGGACGGACGTTCTGGCGGCGGAGCTCGGCGACCGCGGCTGCCCTCGCGGCAGGGCCGTAGCGGTGGCGGACCACCGGGATGCTGACGAACGCGGCGGCAACGAGCAGCTGCATGACGGCGGCGAGGGTGTTCACGTGACTCTCCTTCGACTTGAACTTAGTGCAAGTGGTGGATGGAGGAGACACTAGGCGCTGACTTGAACAATGTGCAAGACCGTTCTTGAACTTTGTGCAAGAAGCTGCGTACCGTGGCGACATGCCGCGCGACGCCCTCACCCGTGACCAGATCGTCCGCACCGCCATCGAGCTCTTGGACGCCGAGGGCCTCGAGGGCCTGAACATGCGCGCCCTGGGCAACCGGCTCAACTCCGCCGCCACGGCCGTGTACTGGCACGTCAAGAACAAAAACAACCTCGTCCTGCTCGCCACCGACCGGGTCTGGAGCGACCTCACCCTGCCCGACCCCGCCGTCAACGACTGGCGCACCGCAGCCACCACCATGGCCATCGACCTGCACGCGATGTTCACCCGGCACCCCTGGCTGGTGCAGGTCCTCGCAGCCCACGTCGTCTACGGAGAAGGAAAGGCCCGCCACGACGACCACAGCCTCGCCGTCTACGAGGCCGCCGGCTTCACCAGCGACCAGGCCGACCAGGCCACCGCCGCCGTCTTCACCTACGTCCTCGGCAACGCCGCCGGCACCGCCGCCAACGCCTCCCTCAACCGGAGACTCAACGAAGACCCCGCCGCAGAAGCGCAGCTCCAGGACGCCATGAACAAGGCCCGAGAGATCGCCATGCGCTACCCACGCCTACGCGCCCGCCTCGAAACACCAGCGGCGGCAGCCTACGCCGCCTCATCCGACAAGACCTTCGAAACCGGCCTGGGCGCCCTCCTCGACGGGCTGGAACAACAACTCACCCTATAGCGGCTGTCGTTGCCGTGACGGCACAGCGTGGCCGGTGCAGCGGAGGTGCCTAGCTTTGGAGCTCCTGGGCGGCGCGGACGATCAGTCGGCGGGCGTCTTCGCCGGTGACGGCTTCCTGCCAGAGTCGTTCGATGGCCCTGGTGTAGGAGGCTGCTTCGTCGTCGCGGTAGGTAGTCTCGCCGACGAAGGTCTCCACGATGGCGACATCGTCGTACATCTGGAAGGAGTTCTGCGGGGTGGTGGCGAGCGGGACGCCGAGCGGCAGGATGCCGAACCGGATGTTCGGAACGCCGACGACGGTTTGCAGCCGGTCAAGCTGACCGCGCATGACCTCGGGCGAGGTGAGCAGCCACCGCAACACGGGCTCGGCGAGCAGGAACTCGAACCGCTTGGTGGTGTCGTAGAGGAGCTGCCTCGGTGTCGATGACGCTGGACGTGTACGCGGGCCTGTTCGGTGACGACCTGGACGCGGTCGCCACCCGGCTGGACGAGGCGGTCGCAGCGCGGCATGCGGACTATTTGCGGACTGGCACCGTCGGCGGCGACGTTGTCGACCTCGGGAAACGGCGAAGCCCAGGTCGGTGATCTGGGCTTCTGTACCGAGCCGCCTGACGGAATCGAACCGTCGACCTACGCATTACGAGTCGGTAGCCACGCGCTCGTCCAGCGCCCGCTCCTCCTACTCGCTTTGGTGCCCCGGTCCGCGATTGTCCGCCACTGCTCGCGGGTTTGGCTGCTCGCTTGGCTGCTCGGCAAGCCGGAGGCCTGCCAGTGGTGTAGTCGGAAGACGCGAGCCAGTCAGCTCAGGAACGACCGACCTATCCAGGCTCGTGGTTCTATTACCACCCATCGCCGTCACCCTGATATCGGGAGGAGACACCGTGACCGAGAAGGCTCTTCCCACGCTGATCGTGATCCGCGGAAACTCGGGCAGCGGCAAGACGACCACAGCCCGCGAGGTCCGCCGCCGCTACGGACGCGGCTGCTCCCTCCTCGAACTTTCCCACCGGCCTCTTTGTGTACGTGCCGTCCGGCGTTAGCCGCTTGCCGCGTTGTGCTTCTCAACCAGGCTCGGAAGTTCGTCCAGCGAATCGATGCGGAACAGGCACTGCTCAGACACGGCTGGCATGTCGAGGATGTGACCCCACGGACCGCGCCGGATCAGGCACGTCTTCATACCCGCCTCCTTGGCCGGGCGTACATCGTTGTCGGGCCGATCGCCGACGTACAGGATCGAAGACGCATCGCCACCGCCTTCACGAATGACGTGCTCGAAAAAGGCCGGTGACGGCTTCGCCACGCCCCAACCGTCCGACGTGCCGATCACATCCACAGACAGGTCGAGAGCACGGAGGATCGCCTCAGCATGAGCTGGCTGGTTGCCGGCCAAGCCCACAAACAGGCCCTGATCCTTCAAGGAGGTCAGGCACGATCGCGCGTCGGGGTAGAGATCCTCTTCGCCGAACGACTCAGGTTGGCCAGCGGCTGCTCGGCGTTCGAGCTCGGCTGCGAGATCGAAACCGGGCCGGAAGACCCGGAACGGCTCCTGCCAGTCCAGACCCCGGGCGATCGCCGCACCGAAGACCGCCGAAAACGTATGCCGTGGAACGCCGAACCAGTCCGCCCAGGTCTCGAACTCGCGGGACTCGTCGAGAATCGTCCCGCCGACATCAAAAAAGATCGCGTCGATCACTTGCGTTCCCCCGTCACGGTCGCAGTGCCACTGGATCATAGACGAGGATCGCCGGGACCTTCCTCATGATCATCATGGGTGATGGGCGCCTAGCTGTACTGCCCAGGGAGGTTGGTCAACGCGCCGGGACGGTGCCCGTCGATCAGCAGCATGACGAGCATCAGGATGATCACGACGCCCAGGTGCAGGGCGGAGTTGACGCTTGCGCCGATGGGGGTGCTGGCCAGGACGAGCGCGGCCGTGGCAAGGCGGCTGGTGGTCCGCCCGACGCCGACGGAGTGGCGGAGGTCGGCGATGGCGGCGAGGAAGAGGGTCACGCCTGCGGTGAGGGCGAGCGCGGCGGGCCATCCGGCGGGGGTGTCGGAGTGGGCGACCACCGCGTGCAGGCCGGTGGCGGTGGCGATGATGCCGAGAAGCAGCACGAAGTGGGTGAGGTTGTAGACGCGGGCGGACAGGCGGGTTCGGGTGGCGTCGTCGGCCTGTTCGAGGGCGGCTTCGCCGGCTGCGGTGTCGGTGAAGTAGGTCCACCAGAGGGTGGCGGGGAGGGCGAGGGCCATCACGACGGCGCCGGCGACACCGGGGTTGAGGTGGTCCACCCGGGCGCCCATGCCGATGGCGACGACGGTTTCACCGAGGGCCACGATGACCAGCAGGCCGTGCCGTTCGACGAAGTGGGCGGGGCGGACGTGGAGGCTCGCGGCGGCGCCGACCCAGGAGTGGCCGGGCAGCAGGAAGGGCAGGACGCTCTGGGTGAAGATGGCGGCGACCCAGAGGACGGGCACGGCGGGTCCGGTGAGTAGGCCAGCGATGATCACGAGGGCGGCGCCGCCGAGGTTGTAGGGTGCGAACCGGCGGACGGCGGGCCGGTGGGTGCTGCGGCTGAACAGGCCGACGTGGACGGTGACCACGATCAGGTAGCCGACGCCGAAGAGCAGGCCGCTGCCGGTGAAGGCGTCGGGGATGGCGACGGCGGTGAGCAGGAAGCCGGCCATGCCGCCGAAGAGGAGGAGTTTGCGGACGGGGCGGCGGGGTGGGACGTGGTTGGTGAGCCAGACGTAGCCGCTGTAGAGGTACCAGAGCAGGCCGAGGATCAGGACGGTCTGGCCGACGCCGGCCCAGTTGAGGTCGTGCTCGAGCAAGCCGGCGAGTTGGATGACGGTGAGAACGAAGACGACGTCGAAGAAGATTTCGACGGGGGTGGCGCGGCCGGCGACGTCGGTGTCGGCGTTCTGGTCGTGGGGCTCGCTCGGCATGGCGTGACGTTAGCGGGTGGCGGCGGCCGTCCGAGGGCGTACAGGACGATCACCCCAGGTCGCGGGGGCGACGCCGGGGGTGGCCGGGAGGAACGGGCGGTTCAGTCGTTGCGGTGGCGGCCCACCAGGCCTGGTCGGTCTCGGAAAGGGTGTCGATCGGGTCGTGGTAGGCGTACGAGCCTGAACGGGCTGACTTCATCCACAGCCTGCCTAGCCCGCTGGGGCTTGGATGGTGAGTCGTAGCGCTGGACGCGGTCGCCACCCGGCTGGACGAGGCGGTCGCGGCGCGCGACGAGGACCATCTGAGGACTGGCACCGTGGCCGGCGACGTGATCGACCTCGGGAAACGGCGAAGCCCAGGTCGGTGACCTGGGCTTCTGTACCGAGCCGCCTGACGGAATCGAACCGTCGACCTACGCATTACGAGTGCGTCGCTCTAGCCGACTGAGCTAAGGCGGCAACGATCGTCAAGTGTACGGCACACCGCAGCAACCGCCGAACCGGATCCCCCACCCCTGGATCCGGACATCGAGGAAGATTCGATACGTTCACGGGAGAGCATTCGCGACCGGGCACGACTAACCTGCGGCAGGTGAGCGACGATCACGTTCCGCCGCAGCCGTCGATCCCCGAGGCGCATCCCGGCGAGCGGGCCACCCGCCGGCCGCGCAGTCTCGATCCGCTGGAGCTGGGGTTCACCCCGCGCAAGCCGGTCCCCTGGCTGGCGCCACTGCTGTTGATCAGCACCGGTCTGCGTACGCTGCTGGCGATGCTGTTCGGGGCGTACCTGGACAAGCGGGAGCTGCAGAACGCGTTCGGCGACGGCACGTTCCGCCAGGTGGGGCCGGACGGCGGGCTGTGGCTGGACTACGTGGCGGACCTGGGCGACGGCTTCGACGCCACGTACTCGGTCGCGTACCTGCTCGCACAGCCGGAGCTGGAGGTCGACGGGCACCGGCTGCCCCGGGCGCAGACCCTGGTGATGGGGGGCGACCAGGTCTACCCGTCGGCGGCCTACGAGGCGTACGAGGACCGGTGCAAGGGGCCGTACCAGGCCGCCCTGCCGCTGTCGCCGCCGGAGCGACCGACGCTCTTCGCGGTGCCCGGCAACCACGACTGGTACGACGGCCTGACAGCGTTCCTGCGGCTCTTCGTCCGCTCCCGGGACCGGCACTTCGCCGGCTGGGGAACCGGGCAGTCCCGGTCGTACTTCGCGGTGGAACTGCCCGCCGACTGGTGGCTGCTCGGCCTCGACGACCAGTCCGGGTCATACCTGGACGACCCGCAGCTCACCTACTTCGACGAGGTCGCGCGGAAGCTCAGCCCGCGCTCGCGGGTGATCCTGGCGGTGCCGGCGCCCACCTGGGTCAAGGCCGCGGACCATCCCACGGCGTACGACTCGATCGACTACTTCATCCGTACGATCATCGCCCCGACCGGAGCGCAGGTGCGGCTACTGGTCTCCGGCGACCTCCACCACTACGCCCGCTACACCGGCCCGGAGCGGCAGCTCATCACCTGCGGTGGCGGGGGCGCCTACCTCTACCCGACGCACGAGTTGCCGGAGAAGCTGGAGGTGCCGCCCCGCGACACGCTCGCCCGCCGCGCCAGCCGCACCCGGGAGTACGACCTGGCCGCCCGCTACCCGGACAAGGCGCGCTCGCGCCGCTACGGCTGGGGCATTTTCGCCCGGCTGCCGTTCCGGAACCCGGGCTTCACCACCCTGCTCGGCACCCTGCACACGCTGCTGATGCTGGCCATGGCCGGGGTGGCGGCGAACAACATCGGCACGACCGAGCAGCGGCTGTTCAGCCTCCCGCTGGTGATCATGCTGGTGGTGACCATGCTGAGCGCCGCCTTCTTCGCCAAGCCGCCCAGTGCCGGCGGGAAGCGGCACGCCCGGCACTGGATCCTCGGCGTCACCCACGGGCTCGCGCACGTGGCGCTGGCCGCCGCCGGCACCTGGCTCTGGCTGCAGCTGCCCTTCTACGACTGGCCCTGGCCGCTGCCCGTGGTCGCGGCGGCGGTGCTGTACGGGCCGGTGAGCGGCCTGGTCGCCAGCCAGTTGGTGGCGCTCTACCTGCTGGTGGCGGGCTCGTTCGGGGTGAACGTCAACGAGCTCTTCGCCGGCCAGGGCATCGAGGACTCCAAGGCGTTCCTCCGGTTCCGGATCGACCCCGACGGCACGCTGACGATCTACCCGATCGCCCTGGACAAGGTCTCGCACGCCTGGCAGCTCAACCCCGACCAGTCCCCCGCCGCCTCCTGGCTGACGCCCAGGGCCCCCCTGGCCCCCCGCCTGGCCGAACCCCCGATCGTCCTCCGCTGACTCCGCAAGAGTCAGGCTGAGTAGTGCTGGTCGTGAGCCTGGCGGGGGGCACAGACGGCGGCGCGGCTGCAGGAGCAGCGGGAGCCGTCGGCGTCGAGGCGCACGGTGACCGAGTCCCTGGGGACGCTGTGGCCGACGACCTTGCCGTCACCCTCGGGGGTCGAGACCCGGCTACCGATCGCCGGGGCGGACTCCTGGAACCTGGCGTACAGCGGATGCTCGTACTTCAGGCAGCACATCAGGCGGCCGCACGCGCCGGAGATGCGCAGCGGGTTCAGCGGAAGGTCCTGGTCCTTCGCCATCCGGATGGTCACCGGCTCGAAGTCGTTGAGGAAGGTGGCGCAGCACAGGTCCCGGCCGCAGGAGCCGATGCCGCCCTGCACCCGCGCCGAGTCGCGGGCGGAGAGCTGCCGCAGCTCGACCCGGCAGTGCAGCGTCGCCCCCAGGTCGCGGACCAGGGAGCGGAAGTCCACCCGGTGCGGCGCGGTGAAGTAGATGGTGGTCCGGTCGCTACCGGTCTCCGGCATGCCGAGGACGTGGTCGACGGCCACCACCTTCATCGGCAGCCCGTGCTCGCGGATCAGCCGCTTGGCGGCGACCTTGGCGTCCGCCTTGCGCCGGCGCAGCAGCTCGTCGCGGCGTAGGTCCTCCTCCTCGGCCAGCCCGGCCAGTTTGGGAAAGCTGGCGGTGTCCTCGGTGACCCACTGCGCGGCCCAGACACACTCGGCCACCTCGGGCCCCTCGTCGGTGGGCACCAACACCTTGTCGCCCACCTGCGGGCGCAGCTCCCCCGGGTCGAGGTAGAAGAGGCGCCCGTACCGGTTGAAACTGACCGCACAGAGCATGCCCATGACCCCACCCTACGACCTCAGACCGGCTCCGGCCGGGCCGGCGGTCGTCGTACGGTCACCCGGAGCAGCGATCCACGACCGCCGACTCGACCGAACCTTCCCACCCATCGTGCCGTTGATCCTCGCCCGGACGGCTGAAACCTGGACCAGCCGGAGGACAAACGGTGGCCGGCCGCGTTGAGTGGATACAGACCTGCGGGGGGTGCAGGGGAAGGCCACGGCGTCGCCGCCGAGCCCGGCCACGGCCGGTTCGGCGTGCGACGCCGTGGACCGTTTTCGGGCCGGTAACCGACCTCAGTGACCGATCCGGGTGGCGTCCCCGTGGTGTGGCACCCCGGCCACCCGGTCCCGCCAGGTCGTCTCCGCCAGGCTCGGCGCCCACTGCTGCAGCAGCGTCTCCGCCCCGTCGTAGGCCACGCCGAGCACGCCCAGCACCCGGGTCGCGATCTCGGCCGCCGCGAGCGCCCCGGACCGGTCGCCCTCGGCGCCCGCGCGTGCGGCCGATTGCACGGTGACCGCCTCGGCCGAGCGGAGCACCTCGGCCAGCGCCCGGGCCAGGGCGAGCCGGCTGCCCTCCACCCAGTCGGCCAGCGCGTCGGCGTAGCCGGCGGTCGACTCCAGCCGCCCGACCAGGCTCTCCGGCCCCTCGTCGAGGTGCCGCAGCAGCGCGTTGCGGGCCTCGTCGTACGCGGCGGCGGCCGACCCGGACCAGGCGACCGGATCGGCGAGCGTGGCGCAGGTGTCGTCGTATCCCGGGACGAGCTGGCGCACGGCGTGGCCGGCGCCGGCCAGCGGCGCCGGATGCAGGTCGAGGAACTCGCCCACGGCCTCGCCGGGCAGCACCTGCATGCGGCGCAGCAGCGGCCACAGCCGGTGCCCCTCGGGCGCGCCGGCGGCGAGCAGCGTGTCGACCCGGGCGAGCAGGTCGAGACCGGGCTCGGCGAGGCGGTCCAGGGCGTCCATCACGCCTCCCGGAGCAGCCGCCGCCCGGCGGACTCGTCGGTCGCCGCGTACCGGTCGGCGGCGCTGCTCAGGGCGGCCGCGGCGGCGGACAGCCGGGCTGCGGCGGCGCCGGCCTCGCGGGCCCGGTCGCCGGTGGCGGTGGTCCACTGCCGGTGCAGCGCCCGGCCGATCTCGCCGGGCCGGCCGGCGGCGTGGGCGCCGAACGCGGGATGGGCCGGGTCGGTGGCGGTCACCGTGCGGGACAGGGTGGCGAGGGTGGCGCTGGCCTCGTCGAGGCGGGCGGCCAGGGCGCGCAGGCTCTCCATGTCAGGCTCCCGCCAGCGGCCGGTACGCCGCGAAGGTCTCGTCGTGCAGCTTCGCCCGGGCCCACTGGGCGGCGTCGGCGGCGGCGGTGACCGCGGCCTGCACCGAACCGGCGACGTCCCGTGGGTTGCGCTGGTGCAGCGGTCCGAGGAAGCGGACGTCGGTGATCCGGCCGCCGGCCGTCACCACGACCTCCACCAGACCGTCCGGCGAGCGGACGGTGACCTCGACCGTCGCCACTGCCTGGTCGAACTCGGCCTGCAGGGTCTCGATGCGCCGGTAGCGCCGCACCGCCTCCTCGATCCAGGCCTCGTCGATCTCCCCCGGCATCGGCGGACTCCTCCCGGCTGACCCATGACTGAGCGTGCCGCCACCGTCACCACGGCACACCGGACCGTACCGCACCTCAATCGCGCCTGTCGATGCCCTGTGGACAACGCCGAAAGCGGGTCCTAGCCCTTCCAGAGGGCGAGCATCATCGCCTCCACCGCGATCCGCGGCTTGACGTTCGCCTCGATCGCCGCCCGGCACTCCAGCACGGCCTCCAGCCGGCGCAGCGCCCCCTCGGCGTCCCACTTCTGCGCGCCGGCCTCGGCCACCGCCGCGGTGTCGGTGTGCACCGGGGCGACCGGCGCCCGCAGCGCCATGGTCAGCGCGTCCCGGTAGAAGCCGGCGAGGTCGACCAGCGCCCGGTCGAGCGCGTCGCGCTGGGCCCGGGTGGCCCGCGACTTCTGCCGTTTCTCCAGATCCTTGAGCTGGCCAGCGGCGCCCCGGATGGCACCGGCCGCGCCGCGGCCGGTGCCGCCCGCGCCGAGCGCCGTCTGCAACGCGGCCCGCTCGGCCTCGTCGATCTCGGCGACCGACGCCGCGGCCTCCGCCTCGGCCGCCTCGATCAGCGCGGACGCCGCATCGAACGCCGCGCCCACCCCGGTCAGCCGGCGCGGCACGGCGAGCACCGCGTCGCGGCGCTGCCGGGCCTCCGGGTCGCGGGCCAGCCGCCGGGCCCGGCCCACGTGCCCCTGCGCGGCCGCCGCGGCCCAGCCGGCCACGTCGGGCGCGATGCCGTCCCGGCGTGCCAGCACCTCGGCCACCGCGCCGGCCGGCGGCTGCCGCAGCGGCACGAGCCGGCAGCGCGACCGGATGGTCACCGAGATGTCGTCCGGGTGGGTGGACGGGGCGCAGAGCAGGAAGACGGTACGCGGCGGCGGCTCCTCGATCGCCTTGAGCAGCGCGTTGCCGGCCGCCTCGGTGAGCCGGTCGGCGTCCTCGATGATGACGATCTGCCACCGCCCGCCGGAGGGCGTGCTGGCTGCCCGGAGCACCAGGGCCCGCATCTCGTTGACGCCGATGGAGAGCCCCTCGGGTACCACCAGCCGGACGTCGGCGTGGGTGCCGGTCATCGTGGTGTGGCAGCCGGGGCACTCGCCGCAGCCGGTGCCGTGCACGCACTGCAGCGCGGCGGCGAAGGCGCGCGCGGCGACCGACCGGCCGGAGCCGGGCGGCCCGGTGAAGATCCAGGCGTGGGTCATCCCGGCGCCGGGGTCGGCGGTGGCGACCTCCGCCGGACCGGCGGGCGCGGCGGCGGCCACCGGGCGACTCGCCGTCCCGGCGGAGGCGCGCAGCACGGCGGCGGCCGAGTCGGCGGCGCGACGCAGCGTCGTCACCGCCTCCTCCTGCCCGACCAGGTCGGCGAAGACGTCCGCCATCAGTTGGGGCGCTCCGTGGGCACCAGCTCCGCGTCGGATAACTCCGGCTGGACCGTGGTGTCCGGGCCCTGGGCCGGGCGGGGGTGCACGATGCTGGCCGGGTCGACCAGGAACTCGTCCACCCGGCGGGCCACCGCCTCGGCGATCTCCTCGGCCGGGCGGGAGGCGTCGAGCACCAGGTAGCGCTTGGGGTCGCCGGCGGCCAGGTCGAGGAAGGCGTACCGGACGCGCTCGTGGAACGCGACCGACTCGGCCTCCAGCCGGTCGGCGCCCTCGGTGCGGGACTCGATCCGGGACAGCCCGGTGCGCGGGTCGACGTCGAGGAGCACCACCAGGTCGGGCTTGAGCCCACCGGTGGCCCACGAGGAGAGCCAGGAGACCTCCTGCACCGGCAGCGTACGACCGGCTCCCTGGTAGGCCAGGGACGAGTCGACGTACCGGTCGCTGATCACCACCGCGCCCCGGACCAGCGCGGGCCGGACCACGGTGGCGACGTGGTGCGCCCGGTCCGCCGCGTACAGCAGCGCCTCGGCACGCGGCGACGGCGCCTCGGCACCGGCGTTCTCCAGCACCAGCGAGCGGATCCGCTCGCCGACCGGGGTGGCGCCCGGCTCGCGGGTGACCACGACGTCCCGGCCCTGCTCGCGCAGCCGCTCGGCGAGCGCGGTGAGCTGGGTGGACTTGCCGGCGCCCTCACCGCCCTCGAAGACGACGAAGAGGCCGCTGGATAAGAAGGGCTCGGCCGGCATCAGCGGCCGGCCCCGGATCGAGCCCCAGAGGTCGGCCAGGACCGGGACGCCCTTCTTGTCGTCCATCTGACCGAAGGCGCTGATCCCGGCGAAGATGCCGGCGGCACCCGCGACGAGCAGCAGCACGCGGGTCGACGAGACCGAGATGCCCAGGTCGGCGATGGTGAGCTTGCGCGAGCTGCCGACGCCGACCAGAAGGCTGCTCAGCGCGATGGCCAGGATCAGCACCAGCCGGGTGCCGATCTGGACCACCGCGAAGACCCGCCCGCGTACCTCGTCGGCGACCTCGCCGCCGAGCAGGGTGGTGCCGGCCAGGAAGGCCATGCCGGCGCCCGCGCCGACCAGGATCGCGCCGAGCATCGCCATGGAGAGGTGGATGGCGAAGGCGAGCACCAGCACCGAGGCACTGGCCAGCACGATGCTCATGCCGAACCAGCGGCGCCGGGACATGTCCCGGACGATCAGCGGGCCGGCCCCGATGCCGATCGCCAGGCCGATGAAGATCGCGCCGAAGAGCAGGAAGAACGCGGCGTCACCGGCGCCGAGCGAGGCGGCGAAGAACTTGGCCGTGCCGACCACGATGCCGCCGCCGGCGAACGCGCCGAAGATGCCGAGCACCAGGCCCCGGACCAGCGGGGTCTGGCCGATGTACTTCCAGCCCTCGGTGAACTGGCGCATCATGCTCTGCTCGGTGCGCTCCCGTTCGTCGGCGTGGGTCTGGCTGATCTCCTTGATCCCGACCGCCACCACGATCGCGGTGGCCAGCCGGGAGAACGCGTTGAACCAGAGCGCGAGCTGCGCGGGCTCGGCCCAGGACGGGATCTCGCCGCCGGTGACGCCGCGGATGCTGCGGTCGAGCACGGCCAGCCCGACGGCGGCGGCGATCGGGGTGATGCCGTACGTGGTGATGAGGGTGAGCTGGTTGGCGGTCTCCAGCCGGGCGCGCGGGATCAGATTGGGGACCGCGGCCTCCTTGGCCGGGATCCACATCAGGGTGATCGTCTCGATCAGGAAGGTCGCGATCGCCGCCCAGGTGACCACCAGGCCGCCGCTGGTCCCGGTGAGCGCGACCAGCGGGATGGAGGCGAACAGCACGAAGCGCAGGACGTCGCAGATCACCATCGTCCAGCGCCGGTCGAACCGGTCGGCGAAGACGCCGGCCACCGGGCCGAGCAGCAGCGCCGGCAGCAGCCGGATCGCGATCAGCGTGCCGAAGGCGGCACCCTTGGCGGTGTCGCCGGAGACCTGGGCGGCGGCGAAGACGGAGGTGGCGAGCAGGCCGAGCCAGTCGCCGAAGGAGGCCGCGCCGAGCACGATCCAGAGCCGGCGGAACGGCCGGATGCGCAGCACCGAGCGGATGGCTGCGGCTTCGGACCGGTCGGCCTGCGCCCCCGGCGACGATACGCCGGACGACTCGCCGTTCTTCTGGCTTTCGATGGCCGTACCTCCACGTGCCGGCCCAGAGTTGGGCATCTCCGGTGGAACACTTTAGTCCCGGCGAGCAGCGTCCCCCTGCGCGACATTCGCCTGCTCGCCGAGCCTAGGCCGCCGGTACCACCGCCCGCAGGCCGGACAGACGCGAGGGTATTTCGCATTGACGCCCAGACAGTTAGCGTACAGACGTGGCCACCGACCGTGACAAACTTCGCGATCGTCTCGAACGGGCGACCGCGCACCTCGACCCGCCGTACGCCGTGGTCGATCTCTCCGCCTTCGACGGCAACGCGAACGCGCTGGTCGACCGGGCCGCCGGCAAGCCGGTCCGGGTCGCCAGCAAATCGGTACGGGTACGCGAGCTGCTGACCCGGGCGCTGGACCGGCCCGGGTGGCACGGCGTGATGGCGTTCACCCTGCCCGAGGCGATCTGGCTGGCCCGCACCGGCGTCAGCGACGACGTGCTGGTGGCGTACCCCACCGCCGACCGGGGAGCGCTCGCCGAACTGGCCGCCGACCCGGTGCTCGCCGCGGCGGTGACCCTGATGGTCGACGACACCGCCCAACTCGACCTGGTCGACGAGGTGTGCCCGCCGGGGCGCCGGCCGCCGCTGCGGCTCTGCGTCGACCTGGATGCGTCCTGGCGACCGCTGGGGGGTCGGGTTCACGTGGGCGTGCGCCGCTCCCCGGTGCACAGCGCCCGGGCCGCCGGCGCGTTCGCCGCCACCGTCGCCGGCCGGCCGGGCTTCCGGCTGGTCGGGCTGATGTCGTACGAGGCGCAGATCGCCGGCCTCGGCGACGCCCCGCCCGGGCAGGCGCTGCTCGGCACGGCGATCCGGGCCGCCCAGCGGGGGTCGTACCGGGAACTGCTGGCCCGGCGCGCGGCGGCGGTCGCCGCGGTACGCGAACACGCCGACCTGGAGTTCGTCAACGGTGGCGGCACCGGCAGCGTCGCCGCGACCAGCGCCGATCCCGCGGTCACCGAGGTGACCGCGGGATCCGGCCTGTACGGGCCGACGCTCTTCGACGCGTACCGGGCCTGGCGCCCGACCCCGGCGGCCTTCTTCGCCTGCGCGGTGGTCCGCCGCCCGGGACCCGGGCTGGCCACCGTGCTCGGTGGCGGCTGGATCGCCTCGGGCCCGGCCGCGGACAGCCGGCTCCCCCGGCCGTGGCTGCCGGCGGGCCTGAAGCTGCTCGGGGCGGAGGGCGCGGGCGAGGTGCAGACCCCGCTCGCGGGCGCGGCGGCGGACACCCTGCGGGTCGGCGACCGGGTCTGGTTCCGGCACGCCAAGGCCGGCGAGCTGTGCGAACACGTCAACGAGGTGCACCTGGTCGACGGCGACGTGGTGGTCGCGACTGTGCCCACCTACCGGGGCGAGGGGCACGCGTTCCTCTAGCGGAGGAAACGGTGACGGCGGGCCCCGGCGCACCTCGGGAACCCGCCGTTCGCGTCCGGCCCGGTCGCACCCCGGGCGGCCCACCTTTCCGCCGCCGGCACCGGGCCGGCGCCGCCCTGCTCAGCTCGGCTGGACGACCTCGGTCCGGGCGTCGACCTGGCGATGCAGGTACTCCCGGATCAGCGCCTTCGACTCGACCAGCACCTGATCGTCGCCCTCGGGCTTACGGCGGAACGCCAGCTTGATCAGCGCGTCGGACGACTCCACCGCGATCTCCAGGTGGAACCGGAGGTCGGGCACGCCGGCCAGTCCGAAACGCTCGGTGAGCACCCGGGCCAACTGGTCGGCGATCACGCCGTTGTTGTCCCGCTGCTCATCGAGCAGGTGCAGGTCGACCACGTCGCCGAAGTGCAGGGTACGGAAGCCGGGAACGGTGCGGTGCATCGTGATGTACTCGTCGATCGCCGCGTCGACGCCGTCCCACCAGTAGGTCAGGTCGTCGGAGGCGAACCGCTCGTCGAGCCGCTGGAGGTAGGACTCCATCGTGCGCAGGGTCAACGCCTGCACGATCGCCCGCTTGTCCGGAAAGAACTGGTAGACCGACCCGATCGCCACCTCGGCACGCTCGGCGAGCAGGGTCGTGGTCAAACCTTCGTACCCCACCTCGTCGACGAGCTCGGCACAGGCGTCCAGCATCCGCTGGACCCGCGCGACACTTCGACCCTGCACCGGTACGCGGCGCAGCGGCCCGGTCGTGGCGGCTGGTGTGGACACTCGGCGCCACCCCCCTTCGACGGATGAACATATCTGCACGTCACCAGGCGGTGACTACCGATACAACGAGCGTGCCCCGTTTGCGGTATTTACCGGGAACCAGGTTCCTGATATGAAGTCAGTTCATATTCATCTCGAGGAGCCTGAATGGCGAGCACGCCCGCCGCCTGGTCCAACTGGGCCGGCAACCAGCGCAGCACCGCTGCCCTCGTGGTGCGCCCCCGGACCGTCGACGACGTCGCCGAGGCGATTCGCGCCGCCGCCGACGCCGGGCGGACGATCCGGGCGGTCGGCAGTGGACACTCGTTCACCGGAGCGGCCCTGACCGACGGGCACCGGATCGACCTGACCGACCTCGACACCGGGGTCACCGTCGACCCGGCCCGCCGGCTGGTCACCGTGCCGGCCGGGATGACCCTGCACGCCCTCAACGAACTGCTCGCCACGCACGGCCTGGCACTACCCAACCTGGGCGACATCGACGCGCAGACCGTCGCCGGGGCGCTCTCCACCGGCACCCACGGCACCGGCGCGAAGCTCGGCTGCCTCTCCACCTTCGTGGTCGGGCTGACCCTGGTCACCGGCACCGGCGAGGTGCTGCGCTGCTCCGCTGACGAGCACCGGGACGTCTTCGCCGCCGCCCGGGTCGGGCTCGGCGCGGTCGGCGTGCTGGTCGAGCTCACCCTGCGCTGCGTCGACGCCTTCGTGCTCCGGGCGCACGAACGCCCGGCAGCACTCGCCGCGGTGCTCGCCGAACTGCCGGAGCTGGTCGCCGGGCACGACCACGTCGAGTTCTACTGGTTCCCGTACACCGACCGGGTGCAGGTCAAGACCAACGACCGGGTGCCCGCCGACGACCGGCCGCTGCCCCGCTGGCGCGGCCGGCTGGACGACGACTTCCTGGCCAACACCGTCTTCGCGGGCGCCTGCCGGCTCGGCCGGGCCGTCCCGGCACTCGTCCCCGGGATCAGCGCCGTCTCCGCCCGGGCGCTCACCGAACGTACGTACACCGGTCGCTCCGACCGGGTGTTCTGCACCCCGCGCCGGGTCCGCTTCGTCGAGATGGAGTACGGCCTCCCACGCGCCGCCCTGCCGACGGCCCTGGAGGAACTGCGGCGGATCGTGGACAGCCTGCCGTTCAAGGTGCAGTTCCCGGTCGAGGTGCGGTTCACCGCCGCCGACGACATCTGGCTCTCCCACGGGTACGGGCGCGACTCGGCGTACCTCGCCATCCACCAGTACGTCGGCGCGCCCTTCGCGCCGTACTTCCGGGCGTTCGAGGAGGTGGCGACAGAGCTGGGCGGCCGGCCGCACTGGGGCAAGCTGCACTACCGCGACGCGGCGTCCCTCGCCCCGGCGTACCCGAAGTTCGCCGACTTCCTGGCGGTCCGCGACCGCCTCGACCCGCACCGCCGCTTCGCCAACGCCTACCTCGACCGGGTGCTCGGCGGCGCGCCCTCCGGGGCGACCGCCTGACCGGTGGCCCCGAGCGCCCCGACGTACCCCATCACCCGGTCGTAAGCGGCGCGGTAACCGCCGGCGGCGGTGGACGAGGTGCCGGGCCGGGCGAGCGCCGCCGTCAGGTCGACCAGCCGCAGGTCCGGGGCGAGGTCGGTCCAGGTCGGCAGCGCCTCCATCCGGGTCACCGTCCAGTGCCCGGGGCTCACCTCGGTGAAGGTGGCCCGGGCCATCACCCCCTCGCGGTTGTCCGCGACCGGCTCCTCGTGCCGGGCCAGCTCGTTGCCCATGCCGAAGACCACCCACTTGTCCCCGAAGCGCTGGAACGGCTGCACCGCGTGCGCGTGGTGCCCGAGGATCAGGTCCACGTCGGGCGAGGAGATCAGCTGCCGCGCCCAGTCCTGCTGGTCGGCGTCGGGCAGATGCTGGTACTCCGTACCCCAGTGCAGGCTGAGCACGACGATGTCGGCGCCGGCGGCCCGCGCCCGGTGCGCTGCGGCCAGGATCTCGGGCGGGTCGATGAGGTTGGCCAGCCACTCCCGGCCGGGCGGGCGGGTCAACCCGTTGAAGTTCAGGCTGTACGCCAGGTGCGCGACCCGGATCCCACCGGCCTGGTAGATCCGCGGCGTGGCCGCCTCGGCGGCGCTGCGGGCGCTGCCGGTGTGCCCGAGGCCCGCCGCGTCGAGCGCCCGCAGCGTCCGGTCCACCCCGTCCGGCCCTTGATCGAGTGTGTGGTTCGAGGCGGTCGAGCAGCCGTCGAACCCCGCCCACCGCACCCCGTCGAGCACCTGCGGAGGCACGTTGAACGACGGGTACCCGGCGAACGGACCCGCCGGGTCGGCCAGCGGTGTCTCCAGATGGCAGAGCGCGAGGTCCGCGCCGCGGACGGCCGGCGCCACCCCGGCGAACATCGGGGCGAAGTCCAGCCCGCCCGGCCGGCCGGCCCGCGCCGCGTCCCGGCGTGCCTGCTCGGTGACCTCCGGGTGGACCAGCACGTCACCGGCGGCCACCAGACGCAGAACCCGCGGGTGCGCGGCACCACGCGTCGGCGTGACGCCGGTCGCCGTCGGATCGGCCGGGCCCGTCGTCCACGAGCCGACCACGGCGAACACCAGCAGCACGAAGGCCACCCCGATGCCGAGGAGCAGCCGACGCGGCACGGCGCGTACGGACATGCCCCCAGGTTAGGGAGGCGATTCCCGGCCGACGGCCGGACAAGCACAGTTAGCCCGTTCGGGCCCCCGACGTCACTCGGCCGTGCTGGGGGCCTTCCTCGGGGCCGCCTTCTTCGCCGGCGCCTTCTTCGCGGTGGTCGCCTTCGCCGTCGTCGTCTTCTTGGCGGCGGTGGACTTGGCAGCGGCGGTCTTCTTGGCCGGGGCCGCCTTCTTCGCCGCCGCCTTCTTCTTCGGCGCCGGACCCTTCGCCCGCTTCTCGGCGAGCATCTCGGAGGCCTCCTCCAGGGTCAGCGCCTCCGGGGTCTGCCCGCGCCGCAGCGATGCGTTGGTCTCGCCGTCGGTCACGTACGGCCCGAACCGACCGTCCTTGATCACCAGCGGCTTCTCGGTGGCCGGGTCCGCGCCCATCTCCCGCAGCGGCGGCGCGGCGGCGCGGCGCTGGCGGGTCTTCGGGGCGGCCAGCAGCGCGAGCGCCTCGTCCAGCGAGACGGTGAACATCTTGTCTTCCGAGTCCAGCGAGCGGAACTCGTCACCGCGCTTGACGTACGGGCCGTAGCGGCCGTTGTTGGCGAAGACCTCGTTGCCCTCGGCGTCGGTGCCGATCAGGCGGGGCAGGCTGAGCAGCTTCAGCGCCTCGTCGAAGGTGAGCGTGTCCGGCGACTGCGAGCGCAGCAGCGAGGACTTCCGCTCGCCGCTGGCCACGTACGGGCCGAACCGGCCGGACTTGAGCACGATCGGCTCGCCCGTCGCCGGGTCGTCGCCGAGCTTGCGCTCGCCCCCACCGCCGAGGAACAGCTCGTGCACCTTCTCCGGGGTCAGCTCGTCCGGGGCCAGCCCCTCGGGGATCGGCGCGCGGTCGCCCGGGGCACCGCCCTCTTCGCCCTCGGCCTTCGGGGCCGGCTGCTCGCCGGGCACCGCCCGCTGGAGGTACGGCCCGTACCGGCCGACCCGCACGACGACCTCGCGCCCGTCGGAGTCGGTGAACAGCGGGATCGAGTTGACGCTGCGCGCGTCGATCTCGCTGAGGTTCTCGGTGACCAGCTTCTTCAGGCCCCCGGCATGGGCGATCGCCTGGTCGCCGGTGCCGTTGGTGCTGCCGAAGTAGAAAGAGGTGAGGAAGTCGACCGCGGCGTGGTCACCGCCGGCGATCTCGTCCAGCTCGTTCTCCATGCTGGCGGTGAAGTCGTAGTCGATCAGGCGCGGGTAGTGCCGCTCCATCAGCCCGATCACCGCGAACGCCAGGAACGACGGGATCATCGCCTGACCACGCTTGAAGACGTACCCGCGGTCCTGGATGGTCTGCATGATCGACGCGTACGTCGACGGGCGGCCGATGCCCAGCTCCTCCAGCGCCTTGACCAGCGACGCCTCCGTGTAGCGGGCGGGCGGCTGGGTGTGGTGGCCCTGCGCGGCCAGCTCCTCGGCGGTCAGCGGCTGGTCCTTGACCAGGGTGGGCAGCCGCCGCTCGGCGTCCTCCGCCTCGGCGTTCTCGTCGTCGCTCGACTCGACGTACGCGCGCAGGAAGCCCGGATCGGTGATGGTCTTGCCGGTCGCGCCGAAGTCGGCCTCCTCCTGCGCAGCGGAGACGGCCCGGATGCGCACCGAGACGCTCGAGCCGACCGCGTCGGTCATCTGCGAGGCGATGGTGCGCCGCCAGATCAGCTCGTAGAGCTTGAACTCCTCGGCGGACAACTCCTTGGCCACCTCGCCCGGGGTGCGGAAGTTGTCCCCCGCCGGGCGGATCGCCTCGTGCGCCTCCTGCGCGTTCTTCACCTTGCCGGTGTAGCGACGCGGCTCCGGCGGCACGCTGCGGTCACCGTACAGCTCGACGATCTGCCGGCGGGCCGCCGCGATGGCGGTCTCCGACAGGTTCACCGAGTCGGTACGCATATAGGTGATGTAGCCGCTCTCGTACAGCCGCTGCGCGGTGCGCATCGTCTGCTGCGACGAGAAGCGCAGCTTGCGGGCCGCCTCCTGCTGGAGCGTGGAGGTGATGAACGGCGCGTACGGCCGGCGGCGGTAGGGCTTCTCCTCGACCCGGGTGACCGTGAACGGGCGCCCCTCCAGGCGGGCGGCGAGCCCGCGCGCCCCGCTCTCGTCGAGGTGCACCACGCCGGCGCCGGCCCGGACCCGGCCGGTGGTCGGCTCGAAGTCCTTGCCGGTGGCGATCCGGTCGCCGTTCAGCGCGATCAGGGTGGCGTTGAAGTTGCGCGGCCCCTCGCCCGCGTTGGCCACCGCCAGGGTGGCCAGGATGTCCCAGTACTCGGCGGTGCGGAAGGCCATCCGCTGCCGCTCGCGCTCGACCACGATCCGGGTCGCCACGGACTGCACCCGGCCCGCCGAGAGCTTCGGCATGACCTTCTTCCACAGCACCGGGGAGACCTCGTAGCCGTAGAGCCGGTCGAGGATGCGCCGGGCCTCCTGCGCGTCGACCAGGTCCCGGTCGATGTCACGCGGGTTGGCCACCGCGGCCTGGATGGCCGGCTTGGTGATCTCGTGGAAGACCATCCGCTTGACCGGCACCTTGGGCTTGAGCGTCTCGAGCAGGTGCCAGGCGATCGCCTCGCCCTCGCGGTCCTCGTCGGTGGCGAGGAAGATCTCATCCACCTGCTTGGCCAGCGACTTCAGCTTGCTGATCTGCTTCTTGCGGTCCGCGGACACCACGTAGAGCGGGGCGAAGCCGTGATCCACGTCCACGCCGAGCCGCGCCCAGGGCTTGTCCTCATATCCCTCGGGCACCTCGGCGGCGTTGCGCGGGAGGTCACGGACATGGCCGAAGCTTGCCTCCACGACGTACCCCGGGCCGAGGTAGCCCGAGATCGTCTTGGCCTTCGCCGGTGACTCGACGATGACCAGACGGGTGGTTCCAGCGTTGCTCGGCACGTCTCTCTCCGACCTCACTCCTGCTTCTTGCCCGTTTCAGGCCGCATTGCACCCGCCGGACGCGGCGGTCCGGATGTCCAACGTAACGCGCCGTCCGCGTTCCGGGTTTCGTGGGCGGCAAACGATCAGTTCTGGCGACCACCGGCCCCGGCCCGCGCGGCGGCACCCGCCGAACGGCGCCACCGTACACCGCGGGTAGGGCGCCGAGCGGGTCACTGTGACGATCACTCACCCCACGGCGGACCGCCACCTGTCCGTTTTCCCGGGCAAACCACCGGCCGGCGGTGTCCAGGATCGGACAGCCGGCGAGGTTGCCTGCCGCCCGGGCAGCTGGTCAGGGCGGTGAGCCGGGCCACTCGGTGGTCGGGGCGGCGGCTGGGCGGTCGCCCACCAGCTCCGCCAGCCGGGCCAGCCGCCGCCGGCCCCCGATCCGGTACGCCGGCCCGCCCTCCGCCGGCTCCACGAACGCCCCCGGCAGGCCCACCGCGGCCAGCGCGGTCCGCACCGGCGGCCAGCAGTCCTCGTCGGCGCCGAGCCGGAGCAGGAAACCGGCCGGGTCGGCCGCCCCAGCGGCGGCGAGCCAGAGCCGCAGCCGCCGCCCGTTGAGGTGGAAGCCGGTCGGGGGACGCTTCGCCGCGCCGCGCAGCCAGGCCGTGGCGAGCGGGGCCAGCGTGGTCGCGTACGCGGTGCGGACCAGGTGCCGCCCGTCCTCGGTCGGCTCCCAGCTCGCCGGCACCCCCCGCGCGCCCAGCTCGGCGACGAGCACGTGCACCCGCCAGGCGGCGTCCACCACCATGGAGAGCCGGGCGGTACCGCCCATCCGGACCACCTCGCCCGGCCCGGCGAGCAGGCCGGCCAGGTCCGCGAGGGACGGGTCGGCCGCCTCGGTGGAGAACAGCGAGGGCTGGCGGACCGGTTCGGGGGAAGGATGCGTCAGCGACACTCCGGGACCTCGTCGAAGGCCTCTTTGAGCTCGGTCGAGTTGAGCCTGCTGGTGTCCAGCGAACTCGCGTCGTACTCCTTGTTGAGGGTGTCCACCGCGGCCCGCACCCCGTCGTAGAAGGCGCCGGCCCGGGTGGTGTCCAGCCGGTCGATGGTGTCCCGCGCCCGGCCGTACGCGTCCCGCATCTTGCTCAACGAGGCGCGGAACCCGGCGGAGATCTCCTCGCCGTGGTCGGTCTCCGGCACGCCGGCCTCCTCGACCTTGCGTCGGGCGGTCTCGCTGGCCTGCTCGGCCCCGGCGAAGAGCCGGACCAGATTCTCCTTGGCCTGCGCCGGGGTGGTCTGCGCGGTCATCTGCTGCTGGGTGCTGCTGGTCAGCTTGTTGATCTCGGCGCGCCACGGGGTGAGCGCCTGGCAGACCGACGCGGCCCACGCCCGGGGGCTGGGGCCGCCGCACCCGGCGACGACGAGGCTGAGCGTGGCCAGGACCACCGTGAGCTTTCCGGCGGTTGCCGCCCGGCGCGTACGCATGCGAAGCAGCGTACGGCCTCGCGGTGGAAGTGCCACCGGTCAGGTTTCGGGCACGAGACCGCCGAACGGCACGGTTCCCGGCCGGCGGAACGCCGACCGGGAACCGTCACCATCTCGTCGGACTCAGGCGTTGACCGGTTCGACCCGCTCCTCCGCGCTGCCCGCGCCGGTGCCGTCGCCGGAATCGGCCATCGCGACGCCCTTGCGCTTGCTGAACACCACGGCCGCCACGATGACCAGCGCGGCCACCAGGGCGATCGTGATCCGCAGGGCCGGGTTCCTGTCCTCGCCCACGCTCCAGGCCACCACGGCCGGCGCGATCAGCAGCGAGACCAGGTTCATCACCTTGATCAGCGGGTTGATCGCCGGGCCGGCGGTGTCCTTGAACGGGTCGCCGACGGTGTCGCCGATGACGGTCGCCGCGTGCGAGTCGGAGCCCTTGCCGCCGTACGCGCCGTCCTCCACCAGCTTCTTGCCGTTGTCCCAGGCGCCACCGGAGTTGGCCAGGAAGACCGCCATCAAGGTGCCCGCCCCGATCGCGCCGGCCAGGTACGAGGCCAGCGCCCCGGGGCCGAGGCCGAAGCCGACCGCGATCGGCGCCAGGATGGCCAGCAGGCCGGGGGTCATCAGCTCGCGCTGCGCGTCCCGGGTGCAGATGTCGACGACCTTGCCGTACTCGGGGCGCTGGGTGCGGTCCATGATGCCGGGCAGCTCGCGGAACTGCCGGCGGACCTCCATCACCACGGCGCCGGCCGAGCGGGAGACCGCGTTGATGGCCAGGCCGGAGAAGAGGAAGACCACCGCCGCGCCGACGATCAGGCCGACCAGGTTGCGCGGGTTGGCCACGTTGAGCGCGTTGAGGATCTCGGTGCCGACGTCCTTCACGCCCGCGTCCCCGTACGAGCTGCGCAGCGTGTCCGTGTACGAGCCGAACAGCGCGGTCGCGGCCAGGACCGCGGTGGCGATCGCGATGCCCTTGGTGATCGCCTTGGTGGTGTTGCCGACGGCGTCCAGCTCGGTCAGCGTCCGCGCGCCGTCCTCGTCGATGTCGCCGGACATCTCCGCCACGCCCTGGGCGTTGTCGGAGATCGGGCCGAAGGTGTCCATCGCGACGATGACGCCGACGGTGGTGAGCAGGCCGGTGCCGGCCAGCGCGACCGCGAACAGCGACAGCGTGATGGAGGTGCCGCCGAGCAGGAACGCGCCGAAGACACCGGCGCCGATCAGCAGGGCCGAGTAGACCGCGGACTCCAGGCCGACGCTGATGCCGGCGAGGATGACGGTGGCCGCGCCGGTCTGCGAGCTCTTGCCGATGTCCTGCACCGGACGCTTGTTGGTCTCGGTGAAGTAGCCGGTCAGCGCCTGGATCGCGGCGGCCAGCACGATGCCGATGATCACCGCGCCGATGGCCACCAGCCGCGGGTTCCGGTCGACGTCGGTGAGGCCGCCCTCCAGCTCGCTGAAGCTCGCCGGCAGGTACACGAACGCGGCGATCGCCACCAGCACCGCGGCGATCGCCGCGGAGAGGTAGAACGCTCGGTTGATCGCGGTCAGACCGTTGCGGTCGGAGGCGCGCAGCCGGGTGATGAAGACGCCGACGATCGCGACGAGCACCCCGATGGTGGAGATGATCAGCGGGAAGACCAGACCGGTCTCGCCGAACGCGGCGCGGCCCAGGATCAGCGCGGCAACCAGGGTGACCGCGTACGACTCGAACAGGTCGGCGGCCATGCCGGCGCAGTCGCCGACGTTGTCGCCCACGTTGTCCGCGATGGTGGCGGCGTTGCGCGGGTCGTCCTCCGGGATGCCCTGCTCGACCTTGCCGACCAGGTCGGCGCCGACGTCGGCGGCCTTGGTGAAGATGCCGCCGCCGACCCGCATGAACATGGCGAGCAGCGCGGCACCGAAGCCGAAGCCCTCCAGCACGGTCGGGGCGTCGCCCTTGAACAGGAGGACGACCAGCGCCGCACCGAACAGGCCGAGGCCGACGGTGAGGAAGCCGACCACGCCGCCGGTCCGGAAGGCGATCTTCATGGCGCCCTCGCGCCCGCCTTCGCGTTCCCGGGCGGCCGCGGCGACCCGCAGGTTGGCGCGGGTGGCGAGCCACATGCCGGCGCCACCGATGAACGCGCTGAATCCGGCGCCCACCACGAAGAAGGCCGACCGGCCGATCTTCACCAGGGTCTGGTTGCCGTCGGTGTCGTGCACCGGCAGCAGGAAGAGCAGCACGAAGGCGATGACCACGAAGATCGCCAGGGTGCGGAACTGCCGGAGCAGGTACGCCGTCGCGCCCTCCTGCACCGCCCCGGAGATCTCCTGCATGTTGGTGGTTCCCGTACCGGCTGCCAGTACCGCCTTGGTCAAGGTGGCGGCGAAGACGAGCGCCACCAGCGCGATGACCGCGGCGATGACGACGTACGTCACGTTGGCTCCGGTGAGGGACAGTGCGCCGCCGTCGGCGGCCAAGGTCCCGGACATCTATGTCCTCCTGTACCGAACAACTCGCGCCGGTCCGTAGAGATGCACGGGCCGACGCCTGGATGCGGACTCGCAAGCGCGCGCCAACCCACCCCGGCGGACCAGCGATGAACACCCGTTCCCGCTGGATACGGGACGGATCACTTGCTGACAACCCGGGTACTGTAGCCCTCCGACGTGTTGAGGGTCACACCGAGGGGCCGTCGTGTCTCGATGATCTTCGTCGCTGTGCTATGCGAAGAAATCTGATATATGGGGCGACCAACGCGACGAGGCCGCGCTCCTCTCGGGGAACGCGGCCTACGCGATGAACTGTCAGGTCAGCGGCGGACCGGCCACACCATCCGGACCTCGGTGCCGACGCCCTCCTCGACCGGGCGCACCTGGAGGTCCTCGACGAAGCCGGCGAGCAGGGCGAAGCCGACGCCGGTGGTCAGCGCGTCCTCGCTGAGCGACTCCTTGGCCAGCTCGTCCGGGGGCAGGGCGGCCAGACCGACGCCCGCCTCGATCGGAGCGCGATCCACCACCCGCACCGTGTACGCCCCGCTGTCGGACATCTCCATGTACACCGGGTCGGGCAGCCCGTACTGCCGGTGCAGGGCGACCGCCCGGGTGCACGCCTCGCCGATCGCCAGGCGCACCTCGTCGAGCAGGTCCTCGCGTACGCCGGCTCGCCGGGCCACCGCGACGCCGACCAGGCGCGCGGTGCGGACGTGCACCGGCGCCGGGGAAAAGGAGAGCTTGACGGTCGCCATCACGCGCCGGCGCCGGTCGGGTCGGCGCTGATCGCCGCATCGACCGTGGGGTGCAACGGGAACACCTGGTCCAGCGCGGTGATCCGGAAGATCTTGAGCAGCGGCTCCTTGTCGCAGACCAGGGCGAAGGTGCCACCGGCGGAGCGGAGCCGCTTGAGCGCGCCGACCAGCACGCCGAGGCCGGTCGAGTCGAGGAAGTCCACCCGGCCCAGGTCGACCACGACCCGGCGGGCACCACCGTCGATCAGTTCCAGGAGCCGTTCCCGCAAGCGTGGCGCGGTGTAGACGTCCACCTCACCGCCGACCTCGAGCACCGTGTGCTCCCCCACGGCACGGGTCGCCAGCGACAGCTCCATCGGTCCCTCCTCGGTAAGCTCTCCAGGCATCTAACCATCCCCGTGCGCGACCCTCTCGGGTCACCGTCGGAGGCTTCCCCATACCCACGCCCCCCGGTTCCCAATTCCGAACACCAGTGCGAGAGTGCAGGACGTGACCCACGACAGCTTCAGCTCGGCGCATCTATCGCCGCGCCACGACCTGAAGCCGTCGTCCCCAGCCACCGTATCGGCGAGCAGCGGCCCCGGCCGCCCGCCGGCCGAGCTGCTGCGCCGGCTGCGCCTTCGGCACGCCGCCGACCCGGTCACCCACGTCGAGCGGGTGCCGGCCCGCGCCGGGGAACCGGCGCCGTGGCCCGGCTGGGCGCCCGCGGAGCTGCGGGCGGCGTTCGCGCGACGCGGCGTGGTCGCCCCGTGGCGGCACCAGGCCGAGGCCGCCGAGCTGGCGTACGCGGGGAAGCATGTGGTGGTGGCCACCGGGACGGCGTCCGGCAAGTCGCTGGCGTACCAGGTGCCGGCACTGGCCACGCTGCTCGCCGACCCCCGTGCCACCGTGCTCTACCTGGCCCCGACCAAGGCGCTCGCCGCCGACCAGTTGCGCGCCGTCGCCGGCCTCGAGCTGGAGGGGGTACGCCCCGCCTGCTACGACGGCGACACCCCGCGCACCGAGCGGGAGTGGATCCGCCGGCACTCCCGGTTCGTGCTGACCAACCCGGACATGCTGCACCACGGCATCCTGCCCGGGCACACGCACTGGTCCGGGTTCCTGCGCCGGCTCGCGTACGTGGTCGTCGACGAGTGCCACACCTACCGGGGCGTGTTCGGCTCGCACGTGGCGCACGCGCTGCGCCGGCTGCGCCGGCAGTGCGCCCGCTACGGAAGTACCCCCGTCTTCGTGCTGGCCTCGGCGACCTCGGGTGACCCGGCGACGGCGGCCGGGCGGCTCACCGGCCTGCCGGTCGAGGCGGTCACCGAGGACACCTCGCCGCGCGGCGGGGTGACCTTCGCGCTGTGGGAGCCGCCGCTGCTGCCCTCTTCAGAGACCCCCTCTCCCGACGCCGATCTCCTCCAGGTTCGCCGGTCGGCGCTGCGGGAGACCGCCGACCTGCTCACCGACAGCGTCGTCGAGGGCGTACGCACCCTCGCCTTCGTCCGGTCCCGGCGCGGCGCCGAGGTGGTCGCCGCGAACGCTCGGCGGGCGCTGGACGAGGCGGTGCCCGGGCTGGGCGAACGGGTGGCCGCCTACCGGGCCGGCTACCTGCGCGAGGAGCGACGCGAGCTGGAACGCGCGCTGCTACACGGCGACCTGCTCGGGCTCGCCTCCACCAACGCGCTGGAACTCGGCGTCGACCTGGTCGGCCTGGACGCGGTGCTGATCTGCGGCTGGCCGGGCACCCGGGCGTCGCTGTGGCAGCAGGCCGGCCGGGCGGGCCGCTCCGGCGACGAGGCCCTCGCGGTGCTGGTGGCCCGGGACGACCCGCTCGACACCTACCTGGTGCACCACCCGGAGGCGCTGTTCGGGCGGCCCGTCGAGACGACCGTGCTCGACCCGGCCAACCCGTACGTGCTCGCCCCGCAGCTCGCCTGCGCCGCGTTCGAGGCCCCGCTCACCCCCGCCGACCTGGAACTCTTCGGCGAGGGCGCGAAGGAGGCGGTCGACTCGCTGGTCGAGGCCGGCGCCCTGCGGCAGCGGCCGACCGGGTGGTACTGGCGGCACCGGGAACGCCCCGAGGTCGACCTGCGCGGCGAGGGCGGGTCGCCGGTCTGCGTGGTGGAGGCGGCCACCGGGCGGCTGCTCGGCACAGTCGACGGGGGATCGTCGCACTTCATGCTCCACCCCGGCGCGGTCTACCTGCACCAGGGCGTCTCGTACGTGGTCGACTCGCTCGACCTGGCCGACGGGTGCGCGCTGGTGCACGCCGAGGAGCCGGACTGGTCCACCCACGCCCGGGACGTCACCTCGCTGTCCGTGGTGTCGGTCCGCTCGTACGTGGACGCCGGGCCGGTCGGGCTGTTCCTCGGCGAGGTGGACGTGACCAGCCAGGTCGTGTCGTACCAGCGACGCCGGATCGCCACCGGCGAGGTGATCGACACCCGGCCGCTGGACCTGCCGGCCCGGGAACTGCGTACCGTCGCGGTCTGGTTCACCGTCTCGCCGGAGTCGCTGGCCGTCGCCGGGGTCGAGGCGGCCGACGTCCCGGGGGCGCTGCACGCCGCCGAGCACGCCGGGATCGGCCTGCTACCGCTGATGGCGACCTGCGACCGCTGGGACATCGGCGGCCTGTCCACGGCGCTGCACCCGGACACCGAGGCGCCCACCGTCTTCGTCTACGACGGCCACCCCGGCGGAGCCGGCTTCGCCGAGCGGGCGTACGCGACCGCGGCGGCATGGCTGCGCGCCACTCGCGACGCGATCGCCGAGTGCGGCTGCGAGACCGGATGCCCCTCCTGCGTCCAGTCCCCGAAATGCGGCAACGGCAACAACCCGCTCTCCAAGCCGGACGCGGTCAAGGTCCTCGACGTGGTCCTCGCCAACCTCGCGGCGGCGGGTGACTCGCGCGGCCGGGGAGCGGCCGTGCCCCAGCAGGACGACCGGTCGGCGGCCGACCAAGCGGTCGCCTAGACGAGTAAGTCCGAAGTCATTCGGGGCTGCGGAGACGGGGGAAGGGTGTTGATGATCCGTTTGTGACGACAGACATCAACACCCTTCTGA